>CALWSR010000042.1 GCA_944384265.1 uncultured Clostridia bacterium | reverse complement strand
TCCATATATTACCTGTCTTCTGTACTTTGGTGCGAATACAATATGATATTTACATTCCCAACTTGTATGTGATAAACTATTCATATAAAAAACCAACCCTTTCTCGGTTGGTTTTTTTATGTATTTTCCATTTTTATGCTCTGGGATGTGTTTTGGTATAAACACTTTTGAGCTTTCCCTTGCCCAGCTTCATATACATTTGTGTGGTGGAAATATCAGAGTGCCCCATCATTTCCTGCACAGACTGTAAATCTGCCCCATTTTCCAGCATATGAGCAGCAAAAGAATGACGAAGCATATGAGGTGTAATTTCTTTTTCAATACCGGCTTTTTTGGCATAGCCCTTTACAATTTTCCAAAATCCCTGTCTGGTCATAGGATTTCCATTACAATTTAAAAAAAACGTATCAGAATCATTTTTTGCTGTCAAAATGCTTCTGCCCTGCTTTATATAAGCCTGCAATGCCTTTTTTGCTGCACTGCCAAAGGGTATGATTCTGGTTTTTTCCCCTTTTTTACATTTAATATATTCCAAAGAAATGTTAATATCATCCATCTTCAACGAAATCAATTCAGAAACACGAATGCCTGTTGCATAAAGCATTTCCAGCATTGCTTTGTCCCGCAGTTCTTTTACTGTTTTTGCTTTGGGCTGGTCCAAAAGCATCTCTACTTCTTCCAGCAATAATATTTCAGGCATCTTTTTTTCTACTTTAGGCAGCTCCAGCTTCATTGCAGGATTTTCTGTCACTTCTGAGGATTGCTGTAAATATTGATAGAAAGCACGAAGAGAAGCCACACTTCTTGAAATGGTAGCATCGGCTTTATTTTGCTTTTTCATATCATAAATATAGGCTAAAAGTGTTGTTTGGTTGACAGCTTTAAAATCAGGCATATCTGTGCTTTTTAAAAAAGCAGCAAATCCCTTTAAATCTCTACCATAAGATAGAACAGTGTTTTCTGATGCACGCTTTTGATTTTTTAAATAAACTAAAAACAATGCAATTTTTTCTTCCATAATCTAATCACTGCTCCTTAATATTGTGATTGCTCTATTTTGACTTTTTTTTAACAGTAAAAAACACACCTTCCTTTGTCTGATAAGTTATTATAATATTTTTTGAAAAAAAAGTCGATAATATTTTGGTAAAATATAGATTATTTTTTGAAAAAAAAACAGACCTTTCACCATAATTTTCCATATTTTTCACTTTATAGAAAATTTTATGTATAAAAAGGTGATATCCAATTTAACAGCCCATTGGATACATACAGCTCCAAAAAGGACGCCGCTGCAATCAATACAGCAGAGGCCAAAAATAATATGCCGTATTCTGTCCATTTTCTCTGTGTTTCTCTTTTTAAAGCACCCTTGCCAAACTGTTCCTTTTTTTGCTCCAATAAAAAGCAAAGGGCAAGCCATGTCATAAAAAAATAAACAGGAAGTAATATAATATTTTGAGGCAGCAAAGAGAATATGGCTGCTACAATGCCATTTCCTCCATAGCTGCGTATCAGCACCGCTGTGGTATATCCCAAAGAAATGCCCCGAAACGCCAACACACCTGCCGAAAGCACACCACCATAATAAAAACAGCCTCCCAGCCATATCAGTGCATCATATTTAAAATATTTTAAAAAAATGCTCCAAAATGTATTTTCCTTTTCCTCTGCAAAAAGCTTTTGCATATGATACTGCAGCTCAGAAACAGCTTCCTGAGACAATCCATTTGCAAAAACAGCCCCCAATGTTGTAGAGAGTAAAAAGAAAAGGCAAATCATGACAGCCATCATTTGCCTTTTTTCCTGTTTATTTCTCTTTTTTGGCATACAAATTCCTCCTCAAACAAAGCAGAATTTCTTTTTGCCTTGTCCTATAAAAAATATATGCCCAAAAAGATTTATTTATGTCCTTTTTTTGCTACATAGCCATAAAGCAGCAGTATGGTTTTGGCATCTTGTATTTCTCCCTTTTCCACCATATCCAATGCTTGTTCTATGCTGTATTTTTCCACCTCAATAAACTCATCTTCGTCAAAATTTTGTTTCCCCTCAGCCAAATCCTGCGCCAAATATAAATAGAGCTGTTCATCACAAAAACCTGGAGTAGGATACATTTGACAAACAAACTCCAATGCATTTGTTTGATACCCTGTTTCTTCCTCCAATTCTCTTTTGGCACATTCTGCCGGATTTTCTCCCTTTTCTAAAATACCTGCCGGCACCTCCAAAAGCATTTGCCCCACAGCATGGCGATATTGCCGCACCAATATCACATTGCCGTGCTTGTCAATGGGCAGTATGGCCGTGGCCGCTCCTCTTTGTACCACTTCACGGGAGGCAGTTTTTCCATCTGGCAGCAAAATGGTATCCTCTTTTACAGCCACAAATTTTCCTTGATATTGTATCAAGCTTTTTACCACTTCATAACTCATATTTTTTACACCCCTTGAAAATCATGGTTTTGTTGCTTTCACATAAAATAAAAAACTATGAAACATGAATACTTAAAATCCATTGTCTGCATTTCTCCCTTTTTATAGACCTAAAAAGAGAAAATCGGTATAACGCCCTAATAATATATTCGGTTCATTTCTTTGAAAAAAACTACCAGCCATCCTATTGTTCATTCATATTTGCAATGCCATATCATTTTTCATATTAATGCAGCATATTCAAAATCATTGCCATATGAAAACACAGCTGTTTCTCTGTTTCAAAAATCCTTTTAAGGCCTGCTTTTTCATATAAATTCATTGGCGATGAAATATAAAAAATAAAATTCATATTCCACAATGCCTGTTTTAGGCACCATATATTTTTATTTCACCAAAAAACGATTTTCTCCAGTCTCCAAACAGTATTCTTTTTTTCTGTCAAATCCTATATCATTGCAATGCTTTTATCAATTCTTCTATTCTATCCATGCCCTTTTGAATCAACTCCATGGATGTGGCATAAGAAAGGCGGATATAATCGGGCATTCCAAAATCTGCGCAGGGTACCACTGCCACATATTTTTCCTCCAAAAGTATGGCTGCAAAATCTGCGGCACTTTGAATTTGTTTTTCTCCTATTTTTCTGCCATATGTTTTGGAAACATCCACAAACAAATAAAAAGCACCCTCTGGCTTCAATGCCTCAATGAGAGGAATTTGTTCTTCTCTTTCAAATATATAATCTCTGCGTTTTTTAAATTCCCTGCACATATCCTCTACGCACTGCTGAGGGCCATCCAATGCTGCCACAGCTGCCTTTTGTGCAATGGAATTTGGATTGGAGCTCATATGGGACTGCAACGCACTGATACATTTTGCCACAGCCTCCGGTGCAGCAGTAAAGCCAATTCTCCAGCCTGTCATGGCATAGCTTTTTGATACACCATTTATGACAATGGTCCTGTCATAAATTTCTTTTCCCAATGAGGCAATGCTGATGTGTTTTTTATCCTCATCATAAATCAATTTTTCATAAATCTCATCAGAAACCACAAAAATATCCTTTTCTATGGCAAAGCTGGCCACCGTTTTCAAATCCTCCATAGAGGAAACCATTCCCGTAGGGTTGGAAGGGCTTGTCAATATCAATGCTTTTGTTTTGCTGCTGTAAGCCTTTTCCATTTCCTGTTTTGTCATCATAAAATTATTTTCTTTTTTGGTATATACAATCACAGGCACTCCTCCGGCGATTTTTACCATTTCAGAATAGCTCAGCCAATAGGGCGCAGGTATGATGACCTCATCACCATCATTTAATATTGCCATAAATACATTCATAAGAGAATGCTTTGCACCATTGCTGATGATAATTTGAGCAGGTGTGTAGTGAAGTCCATTATCCTTTTTCAGCTTTCTGCAAACAGCTTCTCTCAATTCCATTGTGCCGGAGGCAGGGGTATATCTGGTATGACCTTCTGCAATGGCTTTGACTGCCGCATCACAAATATGCTTTGGCGTATCAAAATCAGGCTCTCCCACACCAAATGTCACCACGTCTACACCTTCTTGTTTCAACTGTGCCGCCTTTGCAGAAATTGCCAATGTAGAAGAAGGCTTAATTGCTAATGCTCTTTTTGATAATTCCATATTCATTCTCTCCTTTGCTTTGTACCATTGTAATATTGTAAGTTTTATTTGTTCTGTCAAAAATGCTGCTGTATCTGCTAAAAACAAAAGTGAAGTTTTTTTGCTTTTACATTTTTTTCATACTACAAAATCCATTTTTTAAAGCAATGCCTATGCCTGCACCACAAAAACAAATCACCAGCATTTTTATTTTTCTCAAAATACTCTTTGGTTTTGTGACATCTTCAAATAATGCTTTGTTTAGGTTCATGTCATACTCTGCCCCATAAACAAAAATATGGTCGTCTATGGCAGTATGATACACTTCATTGTTTTGTTGGCTTTCCCTTCTGAAAACCTCTTTCCAGCGATTTTGATAAATGCTTTTTATGTAAGTAGCAGTGGTTCTATTTTGATTTTCGCCCTCATAAAAAAACGTCGTACTATTTTTATGTTTTTGTTTTGTGACTGTGTCATGTTCTTCTTTTCCACCAACAGATTTCAAAAAATGTTTTTCCAATTCCTCCCCTTTTATGGGGTGATGGGTAAAACCATTAAAATATGCCCCTATGATACACAAAAAAAGGATAATACAGAAGCCGTTTCGTAAAACATTACGATTTATTCTTTTTTTCATTTTCTTTTATCAACCTGCCTATTTTATCTCTGCCCAGCCAAACTCCTACAATCCTTCCAACCACTGCCGCCGCTATCACTACACCCATTCCAAAGAGTCTTATGGCTAAAACAGGCTTTTGCTTTCCTGTCAATGAAATCTCCAGTGTGCCGTCCTCTTTTTGTTCATATTTCATTTCATATTGAAAAATATGGTCATCAATGAGAGAAGGCACTCCTTCCTTATTCAGTGTTTCTTCCTTTTCCAACTCCAGTAAAAAAACCTGTTCCCATTTATCTCCAAAAATACTTTTGACATAAGTTGCTGCTGCTTTTTGACCTGCTTCATTTTCAAAAAACAGTGTTTTGCTGTTGCAATAAATTTCTTCTCTTGTTACAGCACCTTCTGTCATACCTCTTTGATAAAGTGTTTGCAAAAATGTCTGTTGTAAATTGATGCCTTGTATATGATGTATAGTCATACCATTTAAAAAAAATGATACTATCACCACAATGGCTATCAAACAAATCACTGTAATCATACGACCTATTTTTTGATTCATATATTTTCCCCTTTTAATACAGCTTTTTTTATAATATTCTCATTGTTTGTAGAAAAATAGTATACCACAATTTCTTTTTGGACACAAATCTGTTGTCCGTATTGCCTTAACATTTTGCGGCAGATTTTCACTCCATTACACATTATTGTAAATCCTAAAAACCATAATTACAATGATTTTGTATCAAAAATTTTTCAAACAAAAAAAGCCGACTTTCAAAAAAATCGGCTTTTTTTATTATTTTGCATATTCTGTTGCTCTTGTTTCTCGAATGAGATTTACTTTTATCTGTCCGGGATATTCCAGCTCCTCTTCAATCTTTTTGGCAATATCTCTTGCCAGCAGTGTCATATCCTCATCCCCCACATCATCAGGCATTACCACAATACGCAGTTCACGTCCTGCCTGAATGGCAAAGGATTTTTCCACACCCTTGAAATTGTCTGCAATTTCTTCCAGCTTTTCCAGTCTTTTGATATAAGATTCCAATGTTTCTCTTCTTGCACCGGGTCTTGCCGCAGAAATGGCGTCTGCTGCCTGCACCAGCACAGCAATGATGCTTTCAGGCTCCACATCGCCATGATGTGCCTCCACAGCATTGATGACAAAATGAGATTCCTTGTACTTTTTGCAAAGGGCCACTCCAATGCTGACATGAGACCCTTCCTGCTCATGGTCAACACTTTTTCCAATATCATGAAGCAGTCCTGCTCTTTTTGCAATGTTGACATCTGCTCCCAGCTCTGCCGCCATCAAGCCTGTCAAATGTGCTACCTCCATGGAATGCTTCAGCACATTTTGTCCATAGCTTGTACGATATTTCAGCTTGCCAAGCAGTCTGACCAGCTCAGGATGAAGTCCATTGACACCGGTTTCAAATGTGGCCGCCTCTCCTTCATCACGAATGATAACCTCTACTTCTTTTTTTGCTTTTTCCACCATTTCTTCAATGCGGGATGGATGTACACGGCCGTCTACAATCAGCTTTTCCAATGCAATTCTGGCAATTTCTCTGCGAATAGGGTCAAATCCGGACAATATAACCGCCTCTGGTGTGTCATCAATAATCAAATCAATGCCTGTCAATGTTTCCAGCGCTCTGATATTTCTGCCTTCTCTGCCTATAATTCTGCCTTTCATTTCATCATTTGGAAGCTGAACCACAGAAACTGTTGTTTCTGCCACATGGTCCACAGCACATTTTTGTATGGCGTTTGCCACAATCTCCCTGGAGCGTCTGTCTGCCTCCAGCTTTGCCTTTGCTTCAATTTCTTTAATCAGCACTGTTGCTTCATGCTTTACTTCATTTTCCACTGTGGCCAAAATGTAATTTTTGGCTTCGTCAGATGTAAAACCGGAAATCCTCTCCAATTCCTGTATTTCCTTTTCCTGTAATGATTTTACCTCTTCCTTTTGTCTTTCCAATTCTTCCATTTTTTTTGTCATTTGTTCTTCTTTTTTTTCATAGGATTCTACTTTTCTGTCCAAAGCATCCTCTTTTTGTAATAATCGTCTTTCATTTCTTTGTAATTCATTGCGTCTGTCACGGGCTTCTTTTTCCACATCGTTTTTAATGCGTATACTTTCTTCTTTTGCTTCCAGCAAAATTTCCTTCTTTTTTGCTTCTGCATTTTTTGTTGCTTCATCTACAATTTTGTCTGCCCGTTCTTCAGCAATGCCAATTTTTGCCTCTGCAATACGTTTTCTATAATGAAAGCCCATTGTAGCGCCCAGTAGTATTCCCACAACAATACCTATTATAATCGCTAACCAGTCGATGAAAAACACCTCCCCTATTCTTTTTTCAAAGTTCTATTTGTTAAAAAATACAATATTTCAGACTGCTGCTCTTTCTAAAACAATGTCTTTTTACCATTTTTATATCCTCTCAAAAACACAAAAAAAGTCCCCATTTTTAAAGAAAAACATAAAAACAGCACATTTTGTTTTGATTTTTCACAGTCCATGTCATTTTTTTTGAAAGACTTTGCTTTATGGGCAAATTGCACCCTTTTTATTTTAATTGTTTTCCATTGTCATGTCAAGATGAAACTCCCCCTCCATCACAAAAATGCCTATGCGCCATATATTTTTTGTTTTGGCTGCTTTTGTATCAGACAATCAAAAACCACTTTTTTCTGTTTGTATTCTGTTTCTCTCCATTTGTGCTGCCTTTTCGTTGGCGGCACAAATGGGAATCACACCTCCGCATTTTCATGCTGCAATAGCATTGATTTTAAATAAGCATTCTATGTACTGCACATTGCCATGCAGGTGCGCTTTTTGCTCAGGCAGAAAATCTCTTCAATGGACCGCCTGTTTTTTGTGTCTTTTTCCATGATTTTAGCTTCATTTACTTTCTTTTACATTAAACTCCCTTTTCTATTATAAATGCAGAAAATGCCATATCTTTTTTTGGCACACAAACGATTTTTTTTGAAAACATGGTTTCCAGTTCCTTTTGAAAAGCATTATTTTCTCCGCAAAATGCCTGCAACAGTCTTTTTTCTGCTGTTATGGACACACTTTGGTAAATGGTATTTTCAAATATTGCCGTCACTTCTCTTCTCATTTGCATTACCGTCCAATCCAAAGAAGGCACCCTTCCTGTTCCGTCACAGCATCTGCATTTTGTACTCATCATCTGCTGCAAAGAAGGTCTTATTTTTTTTCTGGTCATCTGCACCAGTCCCAGCTCTGTCATGCCCACAACAGTGGTTTTGATTCTGTCTTTTTTGACAAACTCCTTCAATGCATGGATAAGCTGTTGCTGCTGCTCTTTTTTTGGCATATCAATAAAATCTGCAATGATGATGCCGGATAAATTTCTCAAACGAAGCTGCTTTGCAATTTCTTCTGCCGCCTCCAAATTTGTTTTGAGTATGGTCTTTTCCAAATTTTTTTTGCCTGTATATTTTCCTGTGTTTACATCAATGACAACACAGGCCTCTGTTTGCTCTATGACAATAAAACCGCCGCTTTTCAACCATACTCTTTTCTGCAAGGCCTTTTGAAGCTGTTTTTCTACAAAATATGCTGAAAAAAAAGAAGCCTTCTGCTCTGTATAAACCATGTGTGTAAACACATTTTGTTTTTGCAGCATTTCAAACATAGCCTTGTCATTGATGACCATTTCATCTATATCAGACAAATCAAAATCTCTCAAAAGCTTTACAACGCTGTCGCCATATTCATACAGCAATGCGGGAGGTTTCAAAAAATCCTTTGTATTTTTGATTTTCTCTGCCTGCTTGATGAGCGTTTTCATTTCCTCTTCCAGCTCTTTTTGGGTTTTTTGTTCTCCTTGTGTTCTGACAATCACGCCATATTCCTTTGGCAGCAGCTGCTCCATACAGCATTTGATTCTTTTTCTTTCTTCCTTATCCTCTATTTTTTTAGAAATGCTGATTTCTCTTGCCTCTGTCAGCAAAAGCACCAAAAATTTTCCAGCCAGAGCAATGCTGTCTCCCACAACAGCCCCCTTTTCTCCCAGAGCATCTCTTTCTGCCTGTACCAAAATGGTATCGCCTGTTTTTGGTTTTTTGCTCTTTTCATGGGCAGAATTGTTTTTTGCCCTTTGATTGCCATAATAATAATAGGCATTTTTTTGCTGACCAATGTCTATAAATGCACACTGCATCCCCTCCACCACGGATACCACTTTTCCTGCATAAATATTTCCTGCAATGCTTTTTTGTTCTTTGTTTTCCAAAATCACCTCTACCAATTCTCCCTGCTTTACAATGGCAATTCTGATTTGATGGCCAAAGCAGTCAATGAGTACTCTGTTCATTTTTTTCCTCCAAATTTTTTTGAATTCTGTTAGCTTCCTATGCAATAAAAAGCCATGGAGCATGGCTTTTGCAGCCAAAATCAGTTCTCTGCATTTCTCCCCTTTCATAGACTGCAAAGGAAAAAGCATTGAAAATCCTCTAAATGATTTGATTCATTTCTTTTCAATAAAATAACAGCAATCCTTTTATTTTAAAATTCATATTTTACAATATGGTTTTTCTCACCCATGTAACACATTCCCTTTTTGGATTTTGTTACTTTTACAGCAAAAGCCGCTCCTTTCCAAGCCAGAGCAAATGGCGTTTTAAAGGAAAAAACTGCATTTGCTTTCACTGTTACAGATTTAGTGGCATTAAAAAGGCTCCCAATGGCTCTGTTGCTCCTCTTTCCAACAAAACAGCACAATCCCATTGTTCTATTTTGAAGCCCTCTCAGTACAATACCATATCCTTTTTCATATCACAAATCCCTTTTTGCAACGGCTTTATGCTGCTGCCATGTGTATAAAAAACACATTAATAAATACTCCATTATAAATATGGATATCAATATCTGTTTCATACCATATACCATGCTTTTGATACAAAACATTGTTTTCCATTGAATCCAATCAAAATATCATACTTTAAAAGCCATTTTATAATAAAATCAAATCTCTTTTTCTATTTCAGATAAATCATGTACACCAATTCCTTCTGACAGCCCTACCATATCTCCCTCTTGTGTTTTGCGAAGCAGCTCTATTCTATGATATTTTATGGCATATTTATAAAAGGCCAGTCCCAAAAATGCATATAGACTTTCTATGACAGGCTCCGGCTTTAAATTTCTTTTGCTGCCTGCTGCTAAATATAAATAAATTTTGGTTTCTCCCTGCCGGGATTTATTTTCTATGGCAAAAATATCCTGTTTGATATCCGTCAGCTTTTCACTGTTTTTTGTTTTTTTCATAATCAAAATTTCTTTTTGGCCAATATACTTTTCCAAATTTTCTTTTAAAAGGGATTCTGTCAGCTGTTTGTCGGCATATACCATATATTTTGCTCCTTCTATGGCTGCCATGGCGCTTTGTGTTTTTTTGGTAATCAAAACACTGTCCAAAACCTGTATGCCCTTTGGCAATGTTTCGTTCAGCTTTGTCATAATAATTTTTGGCTCTATTTTTTCTGCCATTTCAAAATCTCCATATTCTCCTTGGCTGGTGGCGCCCAGTGTCAAAGGGCTTGCAAAGGAAAGCAGCTGATGGGGATTAAAGCCCTGTGAAAAGGCAACAGGCAGCTTTGCCCTTTTGATGGCTCTTTGAAACAGCCGCATCACATCCAAATGTCCTATAAATTTTACTTCCTCCCCCTTTGTAAATTTGATGCGGTATATAAAATGCTCTTTTGGCTTTGTAAACCCCTTTTTGGTATAATCTATTTGTTTTGCCTCTTTATTCATAGCATACCCCTCCTCCAAAACACTTTGCACCACAATAAGAGCATTGCTCTCTGCAATTTGGCGTCACCTGCTCCTGAAGGGCCTTTTGTCTTTCCTGCATCAAAAATTGCTTTGAAACGCCCACAGAAATATGGTCCCAAGGCAATATTTCATCATAGCTTCTTTCTCTATTGGCATAAAAGGCAGTGTTAATGCCTGTATCTTCAAAGGCCTGCATCCATTTATCATAGTCAAACAAATCCGACCAGCCGTCAAACTTGCAGCCCAGCTGCCACGCTCTGTAAAGCACAGCGGCAATTTTTCTGTCTCCTCTGGCAATGACGCCTTCCAAAGAGCTGAGCTTAGCATCATGATAGTTATATTTAAGTTGCTTTTTGGTAATGTGCTTTTTCACTGTTTTTGCTTTTTGCAAAAATTCATCAAATGTATTTTGGGCATCCCATTGGAAGGGTGTAAAGGGCTTTGGCACAAAACAGGAGCTGCTTGCTGTCACCTGCACAGGCTTTGGTCTTTTTTCCTTTGGCAGCTCATAATATTTTTCCACAATCCTTTCACACAGCTCTGCAATGGCTTTCAAATCCTCCTCTGTTTCTGTGGGCAGTCCAATCATAAAATAAAGCTTTACCCTTGTCCAGCCTCCCAAAAAAGCCAGCTCACAGCCCTTTAAAATATCTTCCTCTGTCAGATTTTTGTTAATCACATCTCTCAGCCTTTGAGAGCCGGCTTCCGGGGCAAATGTAAGAGAGCTTTTTCTTACCTCCTGTATTTTTTCCATCAAATCCAGTGAAAAAGCATCTATTCTCAAAGAAGGCAGTGAAATACTCACCTCCTGCTTTGTAAACTCCTCCAGCAGTCCATTTGCCAGCTGTGGAAAACAAGTAAAATCACTTGTGCTGAGTGAAATCAGTGATATCTCCTCATGTCCCGACGCCGCCACCAGTTTTTTTGCCTGCTCAAGGAGTGTTTCTGCCCTTTTTTCCCGCACAGGACGATATACAAAGCCTGCCTGACAGAAACGGCAGCCTCTTATACAGCCTCTAAAAAGCTCCAGTGTCACTCTGTCATGTACCACATCAATCAAAGGCACCAGCTGCTTTTGAGGATAATATACACTATCCATATCCTTTACAACTGCCTTTTGCAGCATCCTTTTGGCATGGGGATGATTGGGTGTAAAAGAAGCAATTTCTCCATTTTCTTTGTAGGCCACATCATAATACTTGGGAACATATATGCTGTCAAATTTCAGCAATTTTTCCAAAAAATCTGCCTTTGTTCCCCGTTCATTTTTATTTTGTTTATACAAATCCAGTATTTCGTCATAAAGCACTTCTCCTTCTCCCAAATAAAAAAAGTCTACAAACTCTGCCAAAGGCTCTGGATTATAGGCGCAGGAGCCGCCGCAGACAACAATGGGGTCCTTTTCTGTTCTGTCCTTTGCAAAAAGAGGGATGCCTGCCAAATCCAGCATATTCAGCACATTGGTATAGCTCATTTCATATTGCAGTGTAAAGCCCAAAAAATCAAATTGCTTTACATCCTGCTGTGTTTCAATGGAAAAAAGGGGAATGTTGTTTTCTCTCATTTTTTCTTCCAAATCTATCCAGGGTGCAAACACCCTTTCACAATAGGTATCCTCTCTGCGATTTAAAAAGTAATATAATATTTGTAATCCTAAATGGGACATTCCGATTTCATACACATCAGGAAAACAAAATCCAAATCGGATATCCACATTTTTGGGGTCCTTTCTCACCATATTGATTTCATTTCCTGTATATCTGGCAGGCTTTTCCACCTGAAGTAATATTTCATCGGGGATACGGTTTTGCATATTTTTCCTCCTTAATTGCATCATCATTTTTATTATGATAGCAGACATATGAGCATTGTCAGCCCAATGCCAGCTTTTTTCAAACCCCATTCCATTTTAAAAACCCTTTTTTAGAAATGATAAGCATTCTTTTCTAAAGGCTGTCCTAAGCTTTATGCCCTTTCGTATTGATTGGACAAAGCCTGCTGCTTTCCTTTACAAAAATATTTGTATTGCCATGGTCCTTTTACCATGAAACAGAGTCTTTTCTTTTTATCATTATCCTATTTTATATTTTTATATCAAAACAATGGTTTTCCATTGTTTTGTACAGCAGGGTGCAATATTTGACAGCATACATTTGTTTTTTATATTGGCATAACATAGTTATGATACATTATTTCTTTCAAAAATGCACCAAAAATATTTGACAGACCATCAATTTTCTTTTTTTAAAGCTATAAAAAGGATTATCCATAGCATAAATTACTGTAAATTGCATACAAAGCTTTACTTCTTTTCCATTATGGGAAAAACAGAGTATTTCTCAAACACCACCCCTTTCTCATAAAAAAAAGAAGGCTTCAAATTGCTTATTTCCATGAAACTGCCTGTTTATACTTTTGTCTGCCCGTCAAATTCGGCATTCAAAGTATATACTGCCACCACAGAGGAAAGCTATCCCTTTTCATAGCTTTTATGATTACTATTTCATCAAAACACAGCTATATGATACATAACATTTTCCCTCTGTATTGCCCCAGTCATCACCAAGCCTTTTTTATATATCAAAACAATCCCATTTTAAAATGCTGTTTTAAAAAACAGCTCAGGATATGGATAAGGTCAACATTCCTTCGTCAAAAGCTCATTTCATGCAAGCCTTTGACGAGCAGACAAAAGTATAAACCCTTCGCTCCATGGGCATAAATACCTTGAAAACCCTTCATTTTCCAACCTCTTCTTCTCTCTTGCAATTCTATAAAGCTACTTTATTTCATACATCCATCCTATCCCTCTCTTTTGATTGTGTTCATGTAAAAAAACGGAAAAATATTGATTTTTGCTGCCATTTTCTTTTTATCTCTTTCAATCTCCTAATAAAATATGACATATTTTTGAAAATGAATATAAAAGCTTTCTGCCATTTTGAAACCCTATGCTTCTTTTGTATAGCAGCTTGTCAAAAAAAGCTTTCTGTCATACCCATAGTTTTATAACCATTGCCATGGATTGCTTTATGAGAATAGGCGCTTTTTGCAATGCACAAAATAGATTGACGAAATCATTTTAAAGCCTGCCCAAAAGTACTTAACTTTTGTTAGCAGTTTTTTTATACCATTTTTCTGTATCTCTTTCCATAAACAAAACCATTTTTAAAGCTTTATCTGCACGTTCACAAAATGTATAAAATATTACAGAACAAATATTCTGTACTTTTTTTATATATTGTGGTAAAATAAAAAATTAGTATGACAAAAATGTATTTTGCGTGAAATCATTTGCAAAATATATTTGTAATAAAAAATACAAAAAGAGGTTATTTTGAGGTTACAAAGGGAGGCTTTATTATGGAAAAATTTAAAATTCATTCCCCCTATCAGCCCACCGGCGACCAGCCCCAAGCCATAGAAAAGCTGGCAGAGGGCTTTGAAAAAGGCTTGCAATATCAAACATTAGTGGGAGTTACAGGCTCCGGAAAAACATTTACCATGGCAAACATCATTGCAAAAATCAACAAGCCTACACTTGTCATTGCCCATAACAAAACATTGGCGGCACAGCTTTACAACGAGTTTAAGGAATTTTTTCCCGAAAATGCAGTGGAATATTTTGTCAGCTATTATGACTATTATCAACCTGAGGCCTATGTGCCAAGTACGGATACCTATATCGAAAAGGATTCTGCCATAAATGATGAAATAGACAAATTGCGTCATTCTGCCACAGCGGCATTGCTGGAAAGAAGAGATGTATTGATTGTAGCAAGTGTTTCCTGCATATATGGTTTGGGCGACCCGGAAAGCTATCAGCAAATGATGCTTTCTCTTCGTCCCGGTATGGTAAAGGACAGAGATGAGGTATTAAAAAAGCTCATTGAAATACAATATGACAGAAATGATATGAATTTTGTCAGAGGCACATTTCGTGTCAGGGGAGATGTGGTGGAAATCTTTCCCGTATCCAGTGCAGAGCAGGCCATTCGGGTAGAATTTTTTGGAGATGAAATAGATAGAATTACAGAAATTGATGTTTTAAGCGGAAAAATATTAGGTACCAGAAACCATGTGGCTATTTTTCCTGCTTCTCATTATGTCACGCCTCCCGACAAAATGGAAATTGCCATACAAAGAATTGAACAGGAGCTGAAACAAAGACTGAAGGAATTGAAAAAAGAGGATAAGCTTTTGGAGGCACAGCGGCTGGAGCAAAGAACCAATTATGACATTGAAATGATGCGGGAGATGGGATTTTGTTCCGGCATTGAAAATTACTCCAGACACTTGTCTTTAAATGAAGCCGGTGCCACACCCAACACACTTATTGACTTTTTTCCTGAGGATTTTATCATCATTGCAGACGAATCCCATGTTTCCATACCACAAATCAGAGGAATGTATGAGGGAGATAAATCCAGAAAAACCACATTGGTAGAATATGGCTTTCGTCTGCCTTCTGCCTTGGACAACAGACCTTTGAAATTTACAGAGTTTGAAAGCAAAATAAATCAAATGCTTTTTGTATCAGCTACCCCTTCTGTATATGAAAAAGAGCATTCTCAACAGACAGCAGAGCAGATTATACGCCCCACAGGACTGTTGGACCCAGAGGTAAGCATACGCCCTATCGACGGGCAAATTGACGATTTGTTGGCAGAGGTGCAAAAAACCACTGAAAAAAAACAAAAGGTTTTGATTACCACATTGACAAAAAAAATGGCAGAGCGTCTTACAGAATTTATGAAGGAAGCAGGTGTTAGAGTCAGATATTTGCATTCTGATATTGATACACTAGAAAGACTGGAAATTATAAGAGATTTGAGAATGGATGTATTTGATGTTTTGGTGGGCATCAATCTGCTCAGAGAGGGGCTGGATATTCCGGAGGTGGCTTTGGTAGCCATATTGGATGCAGACAAAGAAGGCTTTTTGCGTTCTGAAACCTCTTTGATACAAACCATAGGACGAGCCGCCAGAAACGCCGAAGGCAGAGTCATATTGTATGCAGATGTTATGACAGACAGCATGAAAAGAGCTGTGACAGAAACTGCCAGAAGAAGAAGCATACAGCAGGCCTATAACGAAAAACACGGCATTGTGCCAAAAACCATAGAAAAGAAGGTTCATGAGGTCATACAGGCCACCAAAACGGTGGAGGAAAAACAAAAATTTGGATTTGACAAGGACCCGGAATCCATGAGCAAAGAAGAAATACAAACCAATATCAAAAAGCTGGAAAAAGAAATGAAGCGTGCCGCTATGGAGCTGCAGTTTGAAAGAGCCGCAGAATTGAGAGATAAAATATTGGAGCTGAAAAAGGCATTGTAATATGGATATTCAGCATTTGTAAATGCCGCTTTTTAAAATGGCTTTTTGCCCCTTTGTCAAAGCCGTATATTCCCCACATTTTTAAAAAAATTTCATTGGTGTCCCTCTCCAAATTTTATGCAAAAGGAATTGTTTTTTTGACATTTTTAATAAAGCTGGCTATATATTACAACACATTTTTAAAAGAACATTTCTTTATTTGAATATACATTTGCAGTCACAATTTTAAGCACTGCTTAAAATGATATATTTCATTAGAAAGCATTTAAAATATGACTGCAGCATGACAAAAGGCTTTTTTATATTTTGAAGGCATTTCAAAAAACATATGCCAACAGCAATCGTTTCATGCAGGCACAGCTGCCAAAGGGTATAAAATCCTTTCTCTAACATCAAAGCCTTATTCAATCACAGCAAGGGTTTATGGGTGTTCCCCCAATCACCTAAATACAACAAAAAAAGGAGTAGAATAAAAAACATATGTCTAAAAATGAAATCATCATCAGAGGTGCAAAAGAGCATAATTTAAAAAGTATAGATTTAAAATTGCCAAGAGACCAATTTGTGGTGTTTACAGGAGTCAGCGGCTCCGGAAAAAGCTCTCTTGCTTTTGATACCATTTATGCAGAGGGACAAAGAAGATATGTAGAATCCCTTTCTTCCTATGCCAGACAGTTTTTGGGGCAAATGGAAAAGCCGGATGTGGAATATATTGAAGGCCTTTCTCCTGCCATATCCATAGACCAAAAAACCACAAGCCATAACCCCCGGTCCACAGTAGGCACAGTCACAGAAATTTATGATTATCTGCGTTTACTCTATGCCAGAGTGGGCATTCCTCACTGCCCAAAATGCGGCAAAGAAATCAAAAAACAAACCATAGACCAAATTGCCGACCAAATTATGGCACTGCCTCAGCGTGCCAAGCTGCAGCTTTTGGCTCCTGTGGTAAGGGGCAGAAAGGGAGAGCATATCAAGCTTTTGGAGGATGCCAGAAAAAGTGGATATGTGAGAGTGCGGGCAGACGGCATATTGTATGATTTATCAGAAGAAATCAAGCTGGAAAAAAATAAAAAACACAACATTGAAATTGTGGTAGACCGATTGGTTGTAAAAGAAGATATGCAAAAGCGTTTGACAGAATCATTGGAAACCGTTTCTGCATTATCCGGCGGATTGATTATAGTGGACATAAATACAGGAGAAAAGGAATTGATGTTTAGCCAAAATTTTTCCTGCCCCGACTGCGGCATCAATCTTTCAGAGGTGGAGCCAAGACTGTTTTCATTTAACAATCCTGCCGGCGCCTGCCCTGTCTGCACAGGACTTGGTATGCAAATGAAATTTGACCCTATGCTGATTGTGCCAAATCAGGATTTAAGCATATTGCAGGGGGCCATTTCTGCCCCGGGATACAATTCCATTGCAAACAAAGACAGCATGAGCCGTGTATTGTTTGATGCATTGTCAAAAAAATATGGTTTTTCATTGGAAACACCTTTTAGAGAGCTTCCAGAGCAAATCAAGGACATCATTTTCTATGGTACAAAAGGAGAAAAAATAAACATTACTTATACCAATTTCAGAGGAACCGGCACATATGAATATGATTTTGACGGCATATTAAACAATTTGCAAAGAAGATATAGTGAAACCTCAGAGGCAATGCGGGGAGAGTACGAAGAATATATGACAAACATCACCTGCCCTGCCTGCAAGGGAAAAAGGCTTCGTCCTGAGGTGCTTGCCATCACTGTGGGAGAAAAAAACATCTCTGATGTAACAGAGCTTTCCATACAAAGGATACAGACCTTTTTTCAAAATCTCCATTTGACAGAAAAAGAAAATATCATTGCCAAACAAATATTAAAAGAAATCAATGCTCGTATTGGCTTTTTGGTGGATGTGGGATTGGAATATCTCACACTTTCCAGAGCGGCAGGTACACTTTCCGGTGGGGAAGCCCAAAGAATCCGCCTTGCAACACAAATTGGCTCGGGACTAGTAGGTGTAGTATATATATTGGATGAACCAAGCATAGGACTGCACCAAAGAGACAATGACAAGCTGCTGAAAACATTGAAGCATTTGAGGGATATTGGCAACTCCTTGATTGTGGTGGAGCATGATGAGGACACCATGCGGGCCTGTGATTTTATTGTAGATGTAGGCCCGGGAGCAGGAAAGGACGGAGGGCAGATTGTATTTGCCGGTACAGTAGAAGATTTGATAAAAAAGAAAGACTCTGTAACAGGGGCTTATTTAAGCGGCAGAAAAAAAATTGAAATTCCCAAAACAAGAAAAAAACCAGAAGCCTTTTTACAAATTATAAAAGCAAATGAAAACAATTTAAAAAACATTGATGTAAAAATTCCTTTGGGCATATTCACCTGTGTAACAGGCGTCAGCGGCTCAGGCAAAAGCTCCCTTGTCAATGAAATATTATATAAAAGACTGGCAAGGGATTTAAACAGAGCAAAGCTGAGAGCAGGCAGCCACAAGGATATACGAGGCATAGAACATTTGGACAAGGTCATTGACATTGACCAATCCCCCATCGGCAGAACGCCCAGAAGCAATCCTGCCACATATACAGGTCTTTTTGATATGATACGGGATTTGTTTGCACAAACAACAGAGGCCAAAATGAGGGGCTATCAAAAAGGAAGATTCAGCTTCAATGTAAAAGGAGGAAGATGTGAGGCCTGTGCAGGAGATGGTATCATCAAAATAGAAATGCATTTTCTGCCTGATATCTATGTACCCTGTGATGTCTGCCATGGCAAGCGGTACAATCGGGAAACACTGGAGGTACATTATAAAGGAAAAACCATTTCTGATGTTTTGGATATGACAGTGGAGGAAGCCCTTTCCTTTTTTGAAAATATACCAAGGATACAAAATAAGCTGCAAACCCTTTATGATGTGGGCCTTTCCTATGTTCAGCTGGGACAGTCTTCCACCACACTTTCCGGAGGAGAGGCACAAAGGGTAAAGCTGGCAACGGAGCTGAGCAAAAAAAGCACAGGAAAAACCATGTATATATTAGACGAACCTACCACTGGGCTGCATACGGCAGATGTGCATAAGCTGGTGCATATCATTCAAAGGCTGACAGAGGGCGGAAATTCTGTGGTTGTCATTGAGCATAATTTAGATGTGATTAAAACAGCAGATTATATCATTGATTTGGGGCCGGAGGGCGGAAGCAACGGAGGAACCATCATTGCCCAAGGCACACCGGAAGAAATCTGCACTGTGGAAGGCTCCTTTACAGGACAGTATTTAAAAAAGATACTGCAAAGAGATAGTATGTAATCAGAGCTGTAAAATAAAAAAACAACAGCATTTTGTGAAAAAGCAATTTTTGGCATATTTGCAAAGCAAATATAGGAAACGGACAAGCAATACAGAAAGCATTGCTGTATTTTCTGGACAAAAAATGAAACAGAAAAACAGCAGTGCATTTCTGTTACCTTCTAAAACAGAAACCAAATCACTTAGGTCATTGTCAGTCGCTTCCCCTTTTTGCAGCCCATCAAGGCGGAAAAGGCAAAGGAGTGATTTTGGTTGTAAAATCCCTGTTTCATAGCCTTTTATTTCATATAAAAGCAACAAAATATTATTTTAAAAAGGGGGAAGATACACATGAAAATCAGATTTGCACAACAAAAAGACAGTAATGGAATATTAAATGTTTATGGACAGTATATTGACACCCCCATTACATTTGAATACACCTTGCCCACAGAAGAGGAATTTTTAAAACGAATGGGGGAAATCATTGAGCAATATCCTTTTTTGGTTTGTGAGCAGGAGGGACAAATATTGGGATATGCCTATGCCAGCAAGCATATGCAAAGGCAGGCATACGCTTGGAATGCCGTATTATCCATCTATCTTTGCCAAAACATTACTTCACAGGGCATTGGCAAAAGTCTTTATAAAGCATTGATAGAAATATTGCAAAAGCAAGGCATTAAAACAGTATATGCCAGTGTCACACTGCCCAATCCCAAAAGTGAAAACCTCCACAAAAGTCTGGGCTTTCATCCCTTTGCACGATATCATAATACAGGCTACAAATGCAATCGTTGGCTGGATTTGATGTGGTTTGAAAAAAACATTGCTCCATATTGTCAAAATCCAGCTCCTTTTCAGCCCATTACAAAAATACCAAAGCAAGAGCTTTTGGCAGTGCTGGAAAAATATTTTTAAAAAACTGCAATTTATTATATGATATGCTTACATTCAAAAGCCTATTGGCTGCCATTTTATTTTCAACAGCAATTTAAAAGCTCATACTGTTTTATGAGCTTTTTTATGCATAAAATATTTTTTGTATCCACATATCCGCAAACATTGGCAGTCAAAAAAATACCATTTTTGATTTCAAAAAACAAACAGTCAAAATAAATAAAAAAAAACAGCAAAAAGTGTGTCAAAAAAATTTTTTATATCATTTTTTGACAAAAAAACAAATATTTTTATATAAAAAAAATGCAATTTGTTGTATTGTTTTTAGGTATTGACAAATTACATACAAAATTGTACCATATAATTATCAGTTTTAGGGAATTTTTTGGAGGATGCAAATGATAAAAGAAAAAGATATGGTACAAAATTTTATGGAAATGCAGCAAAAAGTACTACAATCCTTCCAATGTGAAGGAGAATTTTTTGTAAAGCCCTTGCCGGAATTGGAATGGGCCATTCGGGATACAGAGGATTTTTATTTTTTGTCCTACTGGACAAAAGAAAACAAACGCATGGATGCAGTTGTTGTCAAAAAAAACGGTATGCCCATGATTTATCAAAAAAGAGAATATACCATGGTAGTAGCCATTGACTGTGTAAAAATTGCTTTTGTATTTCAAAACAATCAAAGAGTTGATGCAAAGTAATAAAAAGAATATTTTGTAAAAAAAAGGATTTGCTTGCTAAAAATTTTGAAAAGGTCATGGTCTTACACTGCTTTATGGTGTAAGGCTTTCTTTATAATCTCAATATTTTTGTCTGCATAATTTTACACAAATGGACAAAACATAATCATAGCGATACACAAAACCAAAAGGGAGGCTGTATGTATGCTATGCATTGGTGTTTTGGGTGAAGCTCTGCAAAAGCAAACCATTGAACAAATATTATATTTTTCAAAAAAATATGCTAAAAAACAGATTTGCTTTTTGGCAGGAAAAAAACAACAGGATTTTGACAAGGCATATCAAGAAGCAAAAAAAACGGAAAATGCACTTTTTTTGGTGCCTATACAGAAAAAAACAATACAATACTGCAAAGAAAACAACATACAATTTTCTATTTTTATTTATTTGGGAAGGGACAAAAACAGTGCTGCAATGCCCTCTCTCACCCATTCAGGCATATTGATTGTCAATATAGACGACAAAAGGGTGTTTCCTTTAAAAATCAAAAGAGGCAATCGGCTGATTACCTGCGGATTAAACCACAAAGCAAGTGTGACTGTATCCAGCTTTTTGGAGCCTATGGGAGATGAAACAAAAAGCAAAATACAATGCTGTATACAAAAAAACATACAAACCCTTTCCGGAAATATATTTGAGCCTCAGGAATTTTCACTTTTTTTAAAGGAAGGGCAAAAAAGCGTTTCCGGTGCTTTGGCTGCCATTGCCGCATTGATGGCAGCAGATGTGGAGATAAGCCAATTTTAAAAAAAAATTTGATTTATCATTTGTTCATACCAATATGATAAAAAAGTATTCTAAAGAGAAAAAAAGCAGAATATGATACTATACAGAAGGAAAAAATTGCGCTGTTTTTTATAAAAAACAAAACAAAAGAGTAAGGGGAAAAAAGCAGTTTAAAAACAGCCAAAAAAATAACGAGGGGAGATTTGATTATGCAAACAGAAGCAATATTAGAAAACAACAATATTTATATTGCAGGCAAGGTAGTGGAAGAATGTGTATTCAGTCATGAGGTTTATGGGGAAGGCTTTTATCTGTTTAAAATAGCATCGGAGCGTTTGAGCGACAACGAAGATATACTGCCTGTTACCATATCCGAAAGGCTCATTGACAAGCAAAAGCTTACCATTGGCACAAATGTAGAGGTGACAGGACAGCTGAGAAGCTACAATAACTACGGCGGAAAAAAAAATAAACTGATATTGACCATATTTGCAAGAGAAATCAATCTTTTGGACCAGCAAACAGGACAAAATCCCAATCAAATTTTTTTAAACGGCTTTATTTGTAAACCGCCTGTTTACAGAAAAACGCCTTTTGGCAGAGAAATTTCAGATATTTTGATTGCAGTCAACAGAGCTTACAATAAATCAGACTATATCCCCTGCATTGCATGGGGAAGAAATGCCAGATATCTTTCAAATTTGCACATAGGAGAAAATATCAAAATATGGGGACGAATGCAAAGCAGAAAATACCAAAAGAAAACCGGCGAAGCCATAGAAGAAAGAGTGGCATATGAGGTTTCCATTTCTAAAATAGAAGTGGGCGCAGAAAAAAAAGAAAACGCTAAAAATGTCGTTTTAATGGAAAATGATGCATTTTAAGTTCAAACATTGACATTTGCCTAAAAGTTTAGTATCATTAACAGGTAAGTGATGATTTAAGGGGGTTTTTCAAATGAAAGCAAATGTTAATATAGAATTTTGCGGTAAAAAAGTGGTTGTAAAGGATTTGGAGGAAGAAGCAAAATTTGTCTGGAAGGATGCCGGAAAAAAAATAAAAGATATGAAAGAATTGGATTTGTATTATAAACCGGAAGAAGGCACTTGCTATTATGTTGTAAATGGTACAGAAACAGGAAGCTTTTCTGTGGAAGGAAAATAAACATTTTTTGCAGCAAAGCAGAGGGAGCGTCTGCTTTTGCACTTTGTAGGCAGGAGCTGAAGAAAGTTGAGAAAGGGAAGCATATTTGTCTATTATGGAACAGCAAAAGGGAAAACCTCTTTAGCCATTGGACGAGGCATTTGTTCTCTTGGCAAAGAGCAGTCTGTTGTCATGATACAATTTATGAAGCACAACAGCAATATAGAACAGACCACTCCATTAAAAAGATTGGAGCCGGATTTTAAAGTGTTCCATTTTGAAAAAACAAGATATGATGATACAGAGGAGGCAATCAAACAAGGCATTGCCAACGAAGTAAGAAATGCTTTTACATTTACAAAAAAGATATTGGAAACAGGCGAATGTGATGTATTGATATTAAACGGCTTGTTAGATGCTGTATCAGAAGGCTATCTGACAGCAGAAGAGGTGCTTTGCCCTTTGGCAAAAAGAGCCTCTTATATGGATGTGCTTTTGACAGGACAGCAGGCAGAGGAAAGTATTTTGCATAAAGCAGATTTTGTATATCACATTGTGACAGAAAAAGAAAGCGAAGTATAAAAGCCCTTTCAGACAATATTGTATTGTCTGAAGGGGCTTTGCTGTTTGAAAAACAAAATTGTCACAGCAACTCTTTTTTAAAATAAATGGTCAAAACAGTATGGTATTCTCATTCACAAAAGGCCTTTGCTATTTTTTCATAATAAGGCAGAGAAACATGATATTGCTTTGCCAAACGCACCACTTCAAAAAGGAGTCCGTCCATTTCTGTTTGGCCGCCTTTTTTCATATCTTTTTGCAAGGATGTGGTTGTGTCAGGAGCCATTTGTGTCAGCATAACCAATATCTTCTCCTCTTCATTGTCCTCAATGGCAATATTCATGGCTTTTCCCAGTGTGATAGCCTCTCTGACCAAAGAAACAAATGTGTTATGTATTTCTCCCTCCTGTGCCATTTGCTCTGCTGTGGCGTCAAAATAAAGCCCTGCCACAGCCATGGGAGAAACAAATGCAAATTTTTGATAAGTATCTTTTAATATAGAGTAGGAAAGCAGTGCATCCACATGGCTTTCTTGCAGGTCTGACGCCACTTGCTGTAAATAGGGATGTTCATTTTTTCCATCTCTTGTGCCAAATACAACCCGAAACAGCTTGCCCTGCTGATGGATATACCCCGGTTTTTCTGCAAATCCGGCAATATAAACGCAGCCATCTGTCACAACATTGTTTGGAAAATGTTTTTGCAGCTTGCTTCCTGTGCCAAAAATATTCAATACAGGTATGATAAGGGTGTTTTCATGGCAGCTTTTTTCAATCAAAGGCAAAATATCTGTCAAAGAATAGCCTTTGACACAGACAAATACTACATCTGCCGGTGCAACCTCATCCTCTGAAGCAGTTTTCACAGCAAAGGCCATCTCTCCCATCCTTCCGGAAATCATATGAAGCCCCTGCCGGTCCAGCACTTTTTTGGTGTTGCCTCTTACAACAAATGTAACATCCTTTCCGCCATGGGTAAGGAAACCACCTATATTCCCCCCTGTGCCTCCAGCTCCTATGATATTATATTTCAAATTCATAAAACGCCTCCTTTTCTGCCCATATAAATTCAAATTCTGTTGCTTTCATATGAAATAAAAAGCTTTTATAGCCAAAACCACTTCTTCCTTTCCAGCCAAAATAAGTAATTTTTTGTATGTACCATTTTTCCTCAATTTTTTGGCTGCTTTTTTAAAGTAACAGCAGTTATTTTTCATATTCACATAACATACTGCATTCATTATACTCCAGCATTTTTGAGTTGAAAAGAGATTTATAAAAAGTATTTTTTATTTTTTTAATATGGTATTTTTTATTCTCTTTGCTCTCACTTATTCCCTTTCCAACCCCCTTGTTTTTATGAAAACAATGCTGCCGGATATATCAAAAAGCTCCCTATCACCGGTGGCACTTATCGGTATAGGGAGCTTTTGCTATATGATTTTGCTATTTAAGGAGTTACATAAATATTGTTACAGCCCACACATTTTCAATACATATTTCTGTATGGGCTTATATAGGAGCATTGCATACATTTTCAAAGGCACTTTTTACTCATGCTCTGCCATTGCCAAATCAGCTCATAGGCTTCTGTCAAAGGGCATTGCAATGCTCCTGCTGTTGTACCATATTCCCCTTGGGAATACAAGATACCAATACTTCACTTGTTTTTTTACAAGTATATTAGCTTATTCTAAATTTGTTATGTTGTTACACATTTGTTGCTGTTACATCACCTGTTGTTACAACTTCTCCTGATTCAAATGCCGCTGCATCTATTGTCAGTGTTCCATCACCTGCTGCTCCTGGATTATCTATGGTCAATGTCACTTCTGTAGCAGAATCTCTGTTTGCAGCTGTAACATTTACTGGTGAAGTTGCACTGTCTTTCAATGTAAATTGTCCTTGTGCTACACTGCTTGCAAATTTTCCACTGGTCAATGTTACCTTTACTGTTGTACTGGATGTAGTCAGACCTGTTACTGTTGCATCCACATTTTGTTGTGATGCCGCTGATGTTGTATCTGTTGCTGTTACATCACTTGCAGTTACAACTGTTCCTGATTCAAATGCCGCTGCATCTATTGTCAGTGTTCCATCACCTGCTGCTCCTGGATTATCTATGGTCAATGTCACTTCTGTAGCAGAATCTCTGTTTGCAGCTGTAACATTTACTGGTG
>CALWSR010000041.1 GCA_944384265.1 uncultured Clostridia bacterium | reverse complement strand
GTAAAAATGGGCATATGAAAAATGCGAATGGTTTTCGCTGAAAGCGAAAAAATTTCATTTGTGTTTGGCGGTGAGGGAATCAATCACTTTTGATTGGCATGAAAGTGGAATATGTAAAAAAGAAAGGGAATAAAATCAAAACAAAAAGACATTTTTATGATTTTTTATCAAAAGAAGATATCAAAAGCAATTTCAAAGGGGCTTTTGACAAAATTTGCTTTCAAAAATCATTGTATCCATGTATAACCGCCTTTAAAATGAAAATGAGGTGGTGATATGCGTCTGTTTCGCATTGGTATTGTGGTGGCTGTACTGCTGCTTTGTATTCCCAGAAAGGTACACGCCGCAGATTTTGAAAATAGAAGCTGTTCATTTTCTGGATTTCATTGTATAATACAAATGGAAAAAGCACTTTGATACAGAGGAGAGAACAGCCATGCAACAAATGATATTTGCTACAAAAAACAAAGGAAAAATAAAAGAAATCAAAGCCATATTGTCAGATTTGCCCTTGGAGGTGCTTTCTATGGAGGAGGCGGGCATTGAAATGGATGTGGTGGAGGATGGTACCACATTTGAAGCAAATGCACTGAAAAAAGCATCTGAAATTGCCAAGGTGTCCGGCAAGCTGACAATGGCTGACGATTCGGGACTGGAGATTGATTTTTTGGATGGAAAGCCCGGTGTATATTCTGCCAGATATTTGGGAGAAGATACGCCCTATGTGGAAAAAAACACCCATATATTGCATTTGCTTAAGGATGTGCCAAAGGAAAAAAGAGGCGCCAGATTTGTCAGTGTCATTGCTGCGGTGTTTCCTGACGGCAGGAAATATACTGCAAGGGGAACCATAGAAGGCAGTATTGCCTATGAAATCAAAGGAGAAAACGGCTTTGGCTATGACCCTATTTTTTTTGTAGCAGAAAAAGGAAAAACCACAGCAGAATTGTCTCCCCAGGAAAAAAATGCCATTAGCCACAGAGCAAAGGCATTGCAAAAAATGAAGGTACTTTTGCAAAAGGAATGGGAGGGACAAATGTGAAGCTTTTGGTGTTGAGCGATACCCATGGATATCTGGAAAATGCAAGAAATGTGCTAAACCGCATAGGAGAACGGATGGATGGTGTACTCCATTTGGGAGACCATGCCTATGATGCAAGGGATTTGCAGATAGAATATGACACACTTCCCTTTTATTTTGTAAAGGGCAACAACGATTTTGCAGATAAGGCCCCCAATGATATGCTGCTGAAATTTTTTGGCAAAAAAATACTTTTGACCCATGGTCACAAACAGCAGGTCTATTGGAGCTATGATACCATTTCCTATTGGGCAGAGGAAAAGGGGGCTGATGTTGTTGTTTTTGGACATACCCACAGCCCTGCCAATGGATATAAAGGCTCTGTGATGATTTTTAATCCGGGGAGCATTTCTATGCCAAGGGGAGTGCCAAACCCTACATTTGGCATATTGGAAATTACAGAGCAGGGGAAAATATATGGCTCTGTGATGGAATATATAGACGAACAAACATTTTTAAGAAAAAAATGAACAAAAGGGCAGAGAAAAAGCCTGCCCTATTTTTTGAAAAAAATGAAAAAAAGGTATTGACTTTATAAAAGGATTGTGGCATAATATTTTTTGTCGATTGCAGAGTATGTGCGGGTGTAGTTCAATGGTAGAACGTCAGCCTTCCAAGCTGAACACGTGAGTTCGATTCTCATCACCCGCTTTTTTCATAAGAATCAGTAGCTCAGCTGGATAGAGCAACGGCCTTCTAAGCCGTGGGTCGGGGGTTCGAATCCCTCCTGGTTCATATATTTTTATGCGGGTGTAGTTCAATGGTAGAACGTCAGCCTTCCAAGCTGAACACGTGAGTTCGATTCTCATCACCCGCTTTTTTCATAAGAATCAGTAGCTCAGCTGGATAGAGCAACGGCCTTCTAAGCCGTGGGTCGGGGGTTCGAATCCCTCCTGGTTCAGAAAAGGCTGTCATGAGTATGGCAGTTTTTTTATTTCCAAAAATCATACAAATACTTGTGAAAAACAAAGTGCTGTTCCCATTTAGACAAAAGCTTGTGTGGAGAAAAGCTGTATAGTATTTGTCAGTTTGTAAATGACATAGGGGGATTTATAAAAAATAGAAATTTTTATGCTGGAAAAGGGCAGTGTGAAAAATAGGAAGGGTATCATGCTGTGTTGATATAAAAAGTAAGCTGTGAGATTTTGTTTATTTTATAAAAATATGTTTGTTTTTATTGACTTTTTTTTTGTTTGCGGTATAATAAAAAAGCAAAAATAATGTGCGGATATGGCGGAACTGGCAGACGCGCTGGACTTAGAATCCAGTCCGAGAGGGTGCAGGTTCGATTCCTGTTATCCGCATGGTAAAACCCTTGAGTTTTCAAGGGTTTTTTTTATTGTGTTGCATTTCGTGTTGCAAAAGGGTATCTATGTGGGTGTTGAGCCATTTTTCATTTCCAAGATATGATAAAAACCATGGGTATTTTTTACCATTTTCTTTGGGGATTGCTTGCATCAAACCACTTCTAGGTATGGAAAAGCTTATCAATGAATATGTGCCAAATGGGATTTTTTACAAAAAAAGATACCTGCCCCATATTATTATTTTTATCCAAAAATTTCTTTCTAATTTTTATTTAAAATTTCCAAAAACAAAAAAATAGGACATACTAAATGAGAATACATAGTACAAATTTTATCAAAAATATATTTTGGCAAATTATTTTTGATGAAAAATCATATTTACTGTTACAGCTGCAATGTAGAAGCAATAAAAAATATGGAATTGACTGCTTTATAACAGATGTGTATTTTTCATGCTTAAAAAAGCAAACAAATGATATCGTATTTTACAAAACAGCTTTGCAGCATAAAAAAATATAATGCCTTATATAAATTTATTGCTGCAAGGCATTGAGCTGCCGTGGCAGCCTTATCTGCTCAATTGTCATAGAAAAACGGCAAAGACATTGCCAATGCTTTTATAAAACAGAGGACAAAACATTGAAACAAAATGGTTACATATAAATTTATGATTTATATGAATGGTCATTTTGTTCCATGCTTTTTTCAGGGGCATCCCTATTTTTTGTTTGCTGTTTCATTTTTATTTTCTTCCCATTTATGATGGTTTATTTACATAATATATCCCAAATGAATGATAAAATACAACTCCATATGGTTGTATTTATGACATTTTTGAGATATAATTATATTTAAAATGAGTGATAGCAATAGAATGGAAAAGTAGTTTTAACCCATTACAGGAGGAAATATTTTGGAAACAGTTTACACAGCAGCAGGAAAGATTTCACTGCAAAGACACGGTGATGTACTATATCCTGTTATCCGTTGTAACGGAACAGAAAAACAGATTACAAGAAAAGAAATGATATTATGGTCCATATTAGTCAATACTGTGATGACAAAATCTCAACTGGAAATGTCCTATAAAGAAAAGGCTACACAGTTTTTTGAAGAAAATGATACTTTTTTTGAAATATTGCACCGTTTGGAGGAGAGAAATCTCATTGTAAGGGGAAAGGGAGAAACAAACAAAGAAGCCATATATGACTTGCTCAAGGGAGTATATATGACGCCTATTAAAATCAATCTGCTTTTTAAAATCAGCGGTTTTTTCTATTTGTGGTTTTGCAAAAAAATTCCCTTTTCCCAATCTATCCATGTATTTAAAAAATATAAGCTGACAAAACAAGAGCGATATATATTGGACTTGGTGAAAAAGGGCATTGTATCTGCTTTTGAAATTTTGGAGCATATAAAAAATGAAAAACAAAATCAATGGAAAAAGAAAGAAGATTTTTTAAATGAAGCGGTTTTTTCAAAAAAAGAAGATTTTTCAGAGGAAATCAAAACCATTTTACATTTATATGAAAGAGGCTTTTTTTATTTGGATGTGTTGTATGAATATGAAACATAATATGGTATCAGTATGAAACGGCAATAAGAGGTGTGTCAATGCTGCTTTTTTGGAGGAAGGCGGCTAAAAAATATGAAACCATATCCATACCCTTAACAGCTTGCAGAAAAATTTCAGTTCTCATTTAAAAAATTCATTTGTTTTCGTGAGAGAAAAAATGAAAAGAGGACAGGCCTTCAGCCATAAAGCTGAGGTTTTATATGCTATTTCAATAAAGGCAGGGCTATGGGAATGAAGACTATGCCAATATAGCATACAAAGGGTAAATAGAAAGGCATTTGAAAATTTGATGAAAAAAGAAGCCGGCTATTTTTTTAAAAAATTACTTTTGTAGTAAAAAAAGATTGCCAAATGGAAAAAAGCGTGTTATACTATGGGTGTAGAAAGCGTACAGAGGTAGTATAAAATTATTTTTATATGAAAACAAGCTATATTTCTTTTCAAACAAATTTTAGGAAGAACTGTTAAAAACCACAGCAGTTCCATAAAAATATGGTTTTATATGAATTTAAGTAATGATAACATATATTTTTGATGCAGCAAAAGCAAATGATGGCCTCATGAAATAATAAGAACATAAAACAGCCATAAAAAGTAAAATGGGCTGAGGGCAAAACAGACTGTAAAAACATATATAAAACAGTCGAGGAAAGGGACGAAATGAGGCAGGATTTGCTGTGTAGAAAAAATAAGTAAAAAACCATGGTAAAAAACACCTCTTTTTGTTTTTTGGCAGTAAAAATTACTTAAAAATTCATTTAAAATAGCAGCCGAGGAAACAACATTGCTTCTTCGGTTGTTTTTTATTGTTGATTTTATAAAAATCAAAACACAAAAAAAGTGATGTGGGTGAAAGGACTGTCCAAAAAAAGAAGTTAGGGAGGAAAAAAAGCAGTATTTTGCAAATATCATATAAGAGCAGGTGTTTTGAAAAAAAGAAAATATTTTTACTGATACAGCAGTAACCATAGAGATGTGTTAATTTTATATGAAAAAAGGATATTGTATTTCTATAAAGCCTTAAAAAAAGAATGTGGCTGAGGGAGGCTTTGCATACCCCTAAGCCACAAGCTGCCCCATTGCAAAACACCATTGCCGAAAGAAATGCAAAGAAGTGATGTTTGCTGCAAAAGCAATGTTTCATGGTTTCCTATTTTATATGAATCAAAAATAGCAAAAGGCATAAAAAATGGGTGATAAGAATGTAATACAGCACAAATATCATGGAAGGTAGCATACTTCTTTTGAAATGAGAAAATCTCACAAAATAGTGTGCTTTCAGTGGCTTTTTGTAAATGAATGTTCCATACTTTTCCATTTTTTTGCAGGGTATAAAAAAATATTCATTTGTCGGTGGTTTTGGGGCAATGGTTCAATGGATTTTGTTTGTTACCCATTTATGTTATGAAGCTGTCATAAAGGGAGCTTTTGCCCCAATCCATTAGAAAAGATATATGGCAACAATGATAAGGATTTTTGGTGAAAATATGGAAGAAAATGGTGTGAAGGAAAGTACATTAAGCCGAAATCATGGAACAGACATAAAAGACAGGCGGCCCATTAAAAGAATGTTCCCACCTGAGCAGAAAGGCGCAGCTGCTTATGATGTATATGCCTTTGAAAGCAAGGCTATTGCAGCACCATGTGAGTTTACAAGGGCATGGCTTGGGAAACAGACTGCTTGAAACGTCCATAAACTTTTGCAGAGAAAAAGGAGATTCAAAACGCACACTTGATATTTTAGAACCCGCCTGTCACCTTTATGCAAAATTCGGATTTCATAAAACAGAAAGTAAAGCCTACAACAAATGGGACGAAAGCAGAGAGATGTATCACGAAACATGGGAACGTGAGTTAGAATAGCAGAGCCGATTGCCCTCATCAACGGTCAAGAGAAACGATGCATCAATGTGCCGCCGTTGAAAAATGAAGCTATCCCTGCTGATGTGGCAGGGGGCGAAAGCAATGAGTGCTTTTGCCCTCGCATAGTATGCTTTTTGTTATATCCCCTCGTATCGTTTTATATTGTCATAGGAAATCTGGGCATCAAAGTGTCAAAAATCATTGTTGTTTTGAGTGTTTTAATATGGGAAAACATCAGAATTTGCGAATGTTTTCACAGTTTAAGGCATTTTGACAGCAAAAATTTAAATACTATTTTTTATTAAAAAATCTCATAATGATATTGTTGTAATGTCATTGCCAAATTTTTATTATGAAAGGATAATCCAAGGATTTTATATACCAAGGTTTTTTTGGCAAAAGGGAACAATCAAAAAAGGGGGAGCCGATTTGTCGGCTCCCTCTGCTGTTTTAAAAATATTGTGTTTAATATTTTTCATCCTCTGTACTATATACCATATCATCATAAGTTTGCTGGTAAGGTTCATTTTGAAGATTGATTTCTTTGTCTGTTTGGAACTGGTTTACCAATGTTTTTAAAACATTTGCCTGTGCGGTCAGCTCTTGGCTGGAGGCAGCAGACTCCTCTGCCGTAGCAGAATTGCTGTGTACCACACTGGAAATTTGCTCCATGCTTTGATTGATTTCTGTAATGGCATCAGACTGTACTGAGGAGGCATGGGCAATTCTGTCAATAATTTCCACAATTTGTATGGCTTGTTCCTCCACTCTGCCCAAGGCATCCTTTGTATCCTGTGTTGCCTGCACGCCGCTTTGAATGGAATTGCCGGAGGTTTGAATCAGCTCGGCAATTTGCTTGGAGGCCTCAGAGCTTTTGGAAGAAAGATTTCTCACCTCGTTGGCTACTACGGCAAAGCCTTTTCCTGCTGCGCCGGCTCTGGCCGCTTCCACGGCGGCATTGAGGGCCAAAATATTGGTTTGAAAAGCAATGTCTTCAATGGTCTTGATGATACCACTTATTTTTTCAGAATCTGCGCTGATTCTGTTCATGGCCTCAGAAAGTGCTTTCATATGTTCAATGCTTTCTGTCAAAGCGGCATTTGCCAAAAATACTTTGTCATAGCAAACATTGGAGTCGGCGTCTGTTGCCTGCATTTGCTGTGTAATTTTTGACATGGAAAGGGTCAGCTCTTCCATAGAAGAGGACTGCTGTGTACAGCCGTCTGCAAGAATCTGGGCTCCGGAGGAAACCTGGTCTGAGCCGGAGGCAACCTGGTCGGCAGCCATTGTAATTTCTGAAATCAATTTTTGCAGCTTTTGTACAAAGTTAGAAATAGAATGCTCTATGGATATAAAATCTCCCTGGAATGTGACAGAAGGAGCATATGTTAAATTTCCTTTGGACAAGTGGTCCATGGCCGCATCAATTTCATGAATATAGGAGGATAAATCCAAAATACAGCTGTGTATAGAATCTGCGATTTCTCCGATTTCATCATTGGCTGTATGCTCTGCCTCTATTTGCAGATTGCCCTGACTGATTTGTGCAAGGCTGTGTTTGATATGAGAAATGGCACGCAGTTTTCTGATTAAAGTATAACGCAGTATCAAAGCGGTCAATATGGTGTTGATGATAAGCAGTATGATTAATATCAGTACAATGCGGACGCTGTCCTGATTAAATTCTCTGGTGGAGAGGCCTGAAAATACCTTCCACTGATATTCGGGAATTTCCACAATGGAGCCGATTTTTTTCATGCCATTTAAATCATAAGAAAATGTATTGGATGTGGGGTTTGCAAGCTCTGCCTCCAAAGCTGCTCCGGAAGCCCCTGTTTGGGAAAAGCTTTTGCCGGTAAGGGCAGTGTTGCTGTATGCAATGATGGTATTGTCCTGACCAAGCAAAATGATGTTTCCTGTTTCACCAAATGACATTTGCTGTAAAAACATTGAAATTCTGTCTAATTTTAAATCAATACAAACAAGCCCTTGCGCCTGACCGTTTATTTGTATGGGAGCCACCACAGAAATGCATAAATTATTTGTAACAGCATCTATATAAGGCTGGGTCACTACAACCTTGTTTTCTGTAACGGCATTGAAAAAGGGTCTGTCCTTCAAAGAAAAATTCATGGCAGTGCCGTCAGTGATATAAGAAGTGTTTTCTGCCGCACTGCCCACAGATATACCTAAAATGTCGCTGTATGTTTGCTGTGTTTGCTGCATAAATGCCACAGTGTTTGCAAAATAAGGCGTAGAAGCCATAGGCACCTGAGCGCTGCTGGCGGCAACGGCATTTTTTAAGGATGTGGTGTTGGCAATGGTTTGTGCAATGGCAGTGTATTTTTCTACAAAATTATTGATTTCATTTGTGGCATTGGTCAATATTTGTGCCAAATGGGCCTTTTGCTTTGTTTTCATTGCATTGTTTGCATAAATGCCTACTAAAGCAGCCGTAAGCGCATTTAACAATATCAATACAACAGTACAATAAAGAGCCAGCGTAGTAGATAGTTTTCTTTTTTTTGCTTTCATACTCATAATCCCTCTCTTTTATCATTGCTTTTTGATTTTTTTAACGATATTTTTTTTTAAATATAAAAATCTTTTGTATTTCAAAAAAATAGTATTTGCTTTTGTGATTTTTCAATATTTTTTATTTTTCAATATTTTTTATATGAAATAGCTTTTTGAAAAAATGACTTTCAAAAGCACCTTCAAAAGCTATGAAAAAAATAAAAAAAGCACTATGTAGAAATAAAATAGTGCCTGAAATCAAAAAAAGAGGAGGTTATTTTTTTGCATAATAAAAGGACAGAAATCTGTCTGTCTGTCTGTCTGTCTGTCTGTCTGTCTGTCTGTCTGTCTGTCTGTCTGTCTGTCTGTCTTGAGCATAGCAGCTTTTGACATGGGTGTCAACTCCTTTTTTTGTTTTATTTTTTGATTTTAAAATAAGACACTTTGATAAGGGTATAAAGTTTTAAAAAATAGATTTTTATAGATTTTTATGGATTTTTATAGATTTTTATAGATTTTTAAAACATTATTTTCTATATCATATATTTTCTATATCATATATTTTCTATATGAAAAATCAAATAACATCCTAGATTTTTCCATTTTTTCTCTTCTCAAGTGGAAATAGTATAACATAATTTGGAGTATACAGCAATAGAAAAATAGGGAAAAAAGGATAATTTTGTTACTTTATGAAAGATATCAAAATAAAAATCATCATAATGTGAACAGTATTGTGTAAAAAAAGAAACAAAATGAGAAAAAAATAAAATGATACAAATAGATTGACAGGAAATATATAAAAAACAAAATAAAAATTGTTTATTATTTTATAAGAGAAATGATTTCCATTTAAAATCGTTCTTTTATAATCAAATATAATCAATAATATAGTCAAATATGCTCAAAAAAAACAAAATTACAAAGCAAATGTGTTTTGAATGCCAAGTGCTTGTCTGTCAACCTCCAAAAAATATTTTTTGTATGTGTATTGAAAATATGATACAATCCATTTATTTTCATTTGTGCTATGATACCCTTGGAGGTGAATGCTGTGGAAAAAAGAATCTATTGCTATGATACTGCATTGCTTGTAGAAGCATATTATTTTAAAAGGATTTGTCAGTCCTTTCCGGAGCATTTTCATGAGCATTATGTGATAGGGCTTTTGGAAGGGGGAAAAAGAATTGCAAAATGCAGACAAAAAACATATGAAATGAAAAAAGGAGACTTTTTTTTGCTCAATCCCAGAGAAAATCACAGCTGTGCTTCCTGTGAGGGCAGCTTGCTGGAATATGCCAGCATCCATATTTCTGAAAAAGTCATGGAGCAATACATAAATGAAATGACGCCCAACAAACGGCTGCCCTATTTTGAAACAACAGTTTGCTGTGATGAGGAGCTGCGTTTTTATTTTCAAAGGCTGCATAAAATGATACTGCAAAAAGAGGATTCTTTGCAAAAGGAAGCGTGTTTTTATATTTTTTTATCACTGGCTTTGCAAAAATACAGCAGGAGCATACCAAAGCTGCCCGAGACAAGCTATTGTGAGCAGATACAGCAGGTTTGTCAATGGATAGAGGAGCATTATCAAAGCACTGTGACATTAGAGCAGCTTTGCAACATTGCTTTTTTAAGCAAATCCACGCTTTTGAGGGCATTTACAAAACAAAAGGGCATTACCCCTTACCGCTATTTGGAAACCATACGAATCAATGAGGCAAAAAAGCTGCTGCAACAGGGGATGACACCGGCCCAAAGCGCATTGCAGACAGGCTTTTCTGACCAAAGCCATTTTCATCGTTTTTTTACGGCATTTATAGGAGTTCCGCCGGGGGTATACAGAGCCATTTGGCAAAAACAAGGAGTGAATGAAAATGAATCAAAATGATAAGACAAAGGGACATTGTGCCGCATTGATAACCATTTTTATATGGGGAATGACATTTATTTCCACAAAAATACTGTTGGAGGCATTTGAGCCGGTAGAAATATTATTTTTTCGTTTTGTAATGGGCTTTGCGGCACTTTGGGCAGTGTTTCCCAAAAAAATGCACATCACAGACAAAAAACAGGAAGTCACATTTGCAGCGGCAGGGCTGTGCGGTGTTTGTATTTATTATTTGCTTGAAAACGTGGCTTTGACAGATACATTGGCGTCAAATGTGGGTGTCATTGTATCCGTATCTCCCTTTTTTACGGCATTGCTGACACATTTTTTTATAAAAGAAAATGAAAAATTGGGGGGCTTGTTTTTTGTTGGGTTTGTGGTGGCCATAACAGGCATTGGCATAATGACATTTCAGGGCAAGGCTGTGGAAATTCGCCCCAAAGGAGATATGCTGGCATTGGCGGCGGCAGCAGTTTGGGCCTGCTATGCGGTGCTGACAAGAAAAATCAGCCAATATGGCTATAACAGCATACAAACAACAAGACATATTTTTTTATACGGCATATTGTTTATGATACCGGCTCTTTTTGTTTTTCCTTTTGAGATGGATTTACAGCGGTTTTTTCATATGCCTTATACAGCTCATATGCTTTTTTTAGGCTTGGGAGCCTCTGCACTTTGTTTTGTCACATGGGGCATCGCCATAAAAAGTCTGGGGGCAATCAAAACCAGCGTTTATATTTATATTGTGCCTGTGATTACCATTGCCACATCCGCCATTGTGCTAAAGGAGCCGGTCACGCCAATGACTGTGCTGGGTACGGCAATGACATTGGCGGGACTGTTTTTATCAGAAAGAAAAACACCTTTTTTTACAAAAAAATAAATAATATAACAAATTGGATTTTAATAGGATTTCAAATGAAATATGCATGAAAATGGACTTTAGGGAGTTTTAAAGCCTTTATGCCTTGAAAGCTCCCTTTTTATATGCCTTTGAACTGCTTGTATGAAATGTACTTTTGAGCTATTGCATCAATTTTATTTTATTTTTTGGCAAAAACCAAAAGTTTTTTGTGTATTTTGATGACATAAAAATAAAAAAGTGGTAAAATGAAACAAATTGACAAAATAATATCATGGCTGAAGATATACTGCAATGTAAATGACAGTGCTTTCTGCTGGCATCCAAAAACAGTATTTTGAAACGGGAGATTTGTTTTTGGGGCAATGAAATGCTGCAATGCTTTTGCAAGCCATTTTATATTTTGGCTCTACTTTTTGAAATAAGTGTTATTTTCTGTTTTGTAAAAACCATTGTCAGAACAGAGCAGACAACTGTAAAAAAGGCTTTTTGTATGGAATAAGAGCATTTGAAGCATCAACCGTATGATTATGGGATGCTTTCTTTTAACATTGCCATGGCTTTATATTTTGTTGGGCTGTAAAAAAAGAAAGCCAAATCAAAAAAGATACAGGTGCATACATAACTGGAGTCTAAGGGCAAAATTTCAGCAGTAACACAAAAAAGGGATATCAAAACAACAGTAGAAAGCCTATCCGATTGTATGAAAACAGCAAAAACAAACATGGGGCTAGATGTCTAAGCTCTTTTTTAACGGCTCTTGCAACCGAGAAACAGAGTGATATTTAAAAATGCTGTGCTTCAAAAAAATACAGGCAAAATATGCAATGCCTGTATCCTTTTGTTTTTTATAAAATAAGAAGCTGTAAAAGGTGTGCTGCTTCAAAAAGTATAGTAGCTTTGCATTGCTTTTATAAAATATGCAGGCAGAATGCCCTATGATTTGCTTTTCTAAAGGAAGGGAGCATGGAAAATGCAGTTCTATTTCAGAATATAAAAATGAATGCAGAAATAGAAGTATTTTAATGAAATAGAAGTATTTTAATGAAATAAACAATGCTTTCTAATAGTATTTTATGACCCTTTCAGAGCAGCACGGAAAGAAATAAAAAGGCTGGCCCCCATATGGGCAGCTGTGAAATGGCGGATGTAAATGGATATGCTGTACAGAGAAAACCATGTCATTGCAGAAGGCTTTATACCGATATATTTCATGCTTTGGAATATGGATTGCATGGATACCATTTCAAAAAAATACATTTGTATAAAATTTTTATGAAAAAAACCCCATTTTACAGAGGGTGTATGCCATCATCAGTAAAGGAGAGAAATAGGAATGCATGGAGACGCCAAATATCTCATACGATTTTTGGCAGGTGCAGACAAGCGGTTTGTGATACCTGTCTATCAAAGAAATTATGCATGGAAAATACCCCAGTGCAAAACACTGTATGATGATTTGATAAAAATAGCGGCCACAAAAAAACAGCATTTTTTGGGCAGCATTGTATCTGTATATAACCCTGACAGCTATGCCAGAGAATACTGTATCATTGATGGACAGCAAAGGCTGACAACCATTTCTTTACTTTTGCTTTGTATGTATCATTTGCTGGAAAAAGGGATTATGACATCAAATGAAAAAAGGCTGTCACAAAAAATTTATGAGGAATACTTGATTGACAAATATCAGTCGGAGGAAACCAAAATCAAGCTGAAGCCCATTGAACAGGACAGAGAGGCCTTTTGGCTTTTGTTTGAAGAAAACAAACAAAAAAAGCAAGATTCTTTGATTACGGCAAATTATGAATATTTTTATAAAAGAATACAACAAAATGAAGTCACTTTGGATGAATTGTTTGAAAGCATCAGCCGTATTATGATTATTGACATCAGCCTCAATCATGAGGACAATGCCCAAATGATATTTGAAAGTTTAAATTCTACGGGACTTTTGCTGGAGGAAGGCGATAAAATCAGAAATTACATTTTTATGGGACTTTCTGAAAAAAAACAAAAGCTGTATTACAAAAAATATTGGAGTATCATTGAAAAACAAAGCCATTATGACATCACAGGCTTTTTTAAAGAATATATGACAGTCAAGCAGCAAAAAATACCTTCGTCAAAAGGCATTTATACGGCTTTTAAGCAATATATGGAGCAGAGGGATTTGCAGCAGGAATGCAATGAAATGGAAAAATATGCCTATTTATATGACAAGCTGCTTTTTGCCAACACAAATGCAAAAAAAGTCAATGCTGCCATTGAAAGATGGAAAAAGCTGGATGATAATGCTGCCATTGCTTTTTTTTTGGAGGTATTTGCCCTTTGGCAGCAAAAACAGCTGACAGAAAAAGAGGTTTTGGAAATATTTCATTGTGTAGAATGCTATTTGTTTCGCCGTGCCATATGTGATTTGCCTTGGGCAGTATTGCCAAGGGTATTTCTTTTTTTGCACAGAGATGTTTTTTTGCTGGAAAACAATTTCAAAGACTATGTGCCAAAATTAAAATATATATTGCTGCAAAAAAGACAAAAAGAGGCATTTCCGTCAGATGAAGAATTTTCAAAAGCATTTGTAAACAGAAATATTTATGCCATGCCTGCCAAAACAAAGCATTATATTTTGGAAAGGCTGGAAAATAAAAACAGCAGAGAAACAAAAAATATAGACGACCTTTTGGCAGAGGGGGCCTGCACCATAGAGCATATTATGCCCCAAAAGCTGACACGGCAGTGGAAAGAGGATTTGGGAGAAAACTGGGAAAAAATACACCAGCTTTGGCTGCACAGAATGGCCAATTTGACATTGACAGCATACAACGGCAATTACAGCAACAGGCCTTTTTTGGAAAAAAGAGATTTAAAAGAGATTGGACTAAAAGAAAGCGGCTTTCGCATGAACCAAAAAATTGCCCAAAAACAAAAATGGACATTGGAGGAGCTTTTGCAAAGAAGCCAAGAGCTGGAAAAAACGGCCCTGGAGATATGGTCCTTTTGTGCTGTATGCTATCGGCCTTTTCAAAAGCCTTTGCAGGAATATACATTGGAGGAGCAATATCATTTTACCAAAAAGCATATTGTCAAATTTTATTTTCAGGGAGTGGAGGAGTGTGTCACAAGCTGGCGGGATTTTTATGAAAAAATGCTCATAATGCTCCATGAAAAGGATAAAACAGTATTAAACCAGCTGGCAGACAGCAGTGCATCGGAAGGGCTTTGCAGCTATGTGGCCAGAAAAAAAGAGTATTTTCAAAAACAAAATTGCTGCCGCATCAGTCATAATATTTATGTAGCCGGCCATTTTTCCACACAGCAAAAAATCAATGTTTTAAAAAAGCTTTTCAGGCTCTATCATGTGGAAAGCGATGAAGTCATTATAGCTTTAAAACAAAGAGAATAAAAAAATAAATTTGGTATCATTTCATAAAAAAGACTTGTTTTTAATATTATTTTAATTAAAATTGACTATGCTTTTTTATAAAAACATTTCAAAATATTTATTGAAAAAAGAATGTAAAAAATGTAAAATAAAGAGGTATATAGAAGAGGAGGGAATGTAATTTGTTAAAAAGACAAAAAAATCAATCCATAAAACAACAAATTTTTTCCGGTTACTTTGTTGTGATAGCAATTACAGTTGTTTTATTGATTGCTTCTGTGATTTATTTGGCTTATATCAGCAGAAGCTATCGTATTTTATCGGAAAACAGACAACAGCAAGGGCAGACACAGCTGGCAGTCAGTCAGCATTATCAATGGCTGGACCTTTTGAATGAGAGCATTTCTACGGGAAAAAGCTTTGCAGGCTCTTTGGACCATACAGCCTGTGATTTTGGAAAATGGCTTTCTTCTATGGATACATCAAATATAGAAAACCAAACCATCAAACAGGCATTGACAGCTGTGCAGGTGCCTCATGAGCAAATCCACACAAATGCAAGAGAAGTTTTGGAGTTGGCAAAAACAGACAAAACAGCGGCTTATGAAATGTATTTAAGCAATATTAAGCCAAATACAGAGCAAACAATACAATACCTTTCTACCATAAGCGACACCTATGAATCCATTGCCGACCAAGAGGATGCAAAGCTGGATTTGGAAATTCGTTTGGCATTGATTACCAGTGTGATATTGTCTGTATTGGGAATTGTTTCAGCGTTCTTTTTTGCAAATTCCAGTTCCAAAAGAATATCAAAGCCCATTGCCGACATCACTGTGCTGGCACAGCGTATGGCATTAGGCATTTATGATGACAATGTTTCTTTAGATGACAGAATATTGGAGGAGGAAATCAGAGAAAACGGCAAAGCAAACAACGAAATTGCCATATTGCTGAAATCCTTTTGCCAAATGGCAGAGCATATCAAAGAAAATGTCAGAGTGGTAGAAAGAGTTGCCAAAGGCGATATGACAGTATTTGTAAACATACAATCCTCTGAGGACCAGCTGGGCAAAAGCCTTTATAAGCTGGTGCAGTCCAATGATTTTACATATTCCAATATATTAAAGGTGGCAAGTGAGGTGGCTTCCAGTGCAGAGCAGATTGCAAATGCAGGCCATATGCTGGCAGAAAATGCCACAAAGCAGGCCTCCGATGTCCATGAGCTGAGCGATACCATTGAAGCGGCCAATGAATTGGTGCAAAAAAATGTGGAAAAAACACATCAGGCCAATGTGATTTCAAACCAGATTAGAAATAAAGTATATGAAAGCACAGAAAAAATGAAAACATTGAAGGAATCTGTGGAAGAAATCAAAGGAGCCTCCGAAAAAATATCTTCTGTCATCAAATCCATAGAAGACATTGCTTTTCAAACAAACATCCTCTCTTTAAATGCTTCTGTGGAAGCGGCAAGAGCAGGAGAGGCAGGCAAGGGCTTTGCTGTGGTGGCAAATGAAGTGCGTGTGTTGGCACTGCGCAGTGCAGACGCTGCAAAAAACAGTAAAGCACTCATTGAAAATACCATGAAAAAAACAGCACTGGGTGTGGAGGTTTCCAATGATGCTTTTTCAAAATTTTCTGATATTGTAGAGCATATTGATGAAATACTGGAAGTGATTGTGGATATTTCCAATTCCTCTGATATGCAAAATGAATATATGTCCCATATTCATGAGGAGATTTCAGAAATTAACCGTGTGGTATCCAACAATGCTGCGGCAAGTGAGGAATTTTCAGCAGAAAGTCAAAGCATGAAACGGGATGCTGCCATACTCAAAGAAGAAATGCATCAATTCAATTTAAGAAAAAGAGAACCCGGAAAACCTTATATCCCCCCTGAAAAAAGATATGATGCAGAATTTATCAAAGAAGCCTCTGAAAATTATAAGCATTTTATGGAAAGTCATGAGCATTGATTTGAAAAAAAGACACTGTTTGAATAAAACAGTGTTTTTTTTTGCTGTTTTGAAAGAAGGATTGTAGGTTTTGTAGAATTATAATCTTTTGATAATGATTCTCTTGACGAAATCATAAATTTATGCCATCATAAAAAGCAAATGAAACTATGGTATGAAAAAGGAGATTGTATCATTTTATGGAAAGAATTTTAAAATTGAATCAAATAGAAAAATTGAAAAAAAAATCTATCATTGGAGAGGAATTATTTCAATATCTAGTGGATGAATTTTTAAATTTGCTGCAAAAAATAGATACTAAAATTCCTCTATATGAATTTGATTTGACAAAGCATGGAAAAATTGTACTATTTGAATTGAAAGACAATCTTTCCAATTTGTCAAATGCAAGCTTTCAAATCAAAACAGTAAAAAAGGTCTTGATGAATGTATTTGATGAAGAGCTTTATTATACTGGAGAAATACTTTGTCAAGATGACAAAAGGGTTCATTTTATAGCTCCTAGAGGAGTTTATGAAAAAAATATAGAATATTGGTTTCAGGCCAGTTTGGAATAAAAAAAGAGCATATGGCTCTTTTTTTATTTTGTAAAAGAAACAATGCCGCCACTGCCCATATGAAATTGCAAACAGGCCTTTTGAGAAAAATAAAATATGGTTTCCGGCTGTAAAATATATTAAAAAGGAATGTAACAATAAAGCAATGAATTTTTGCCCGCTGTTTACAAAAAAATAATAAAAAATACAGCATACTGAAAATAGGAGCTGCTGTATTGGCACTAAAATATAGTGCAGAAATTTTAAAGGCATAGGACTGTTGGGATTATGAAAACATGGGAAATGGGATAAAAGAATACATAAAAAATCAATTAGAATTCTATGACAAATAAAATTTCATTGAAAGAATATATTGACCCGTTTACGAAGGACAGAAAAGAGTAAGCCAAAACAAAAACAGCCACTTTCCGTGGCTGCCTGTAAATGTTATGGGGTATCAAATTTTTACTATTGTCTGGTAAAGAATCAGCAGAGATACCCTTTTTTGGAGATTGTTCAAACCACTGGCTTACTGGTGGCTGTGATTTTTTTTAAATGGAGGTGAGGAGAATCGAACTCCTGTCCGAAAACCCTTCCATAAGGACTTCTCCCATTACAGCTTTTCTTTTGCCATTCCCTCAGACAGCCGCCGAAAAGCAGGCTGCTGTCATTGGTAGCTTCATATATCTTTTCTGCCGGCAAAGCTTATGACAGAAAGTGCACCACCTGTTCGGCGCCAGCATCTCCAGCAGTGGTCGACTGAAGGCTGACGAGCAGCGCTTAGGCTGCTGCTAAAGAATAATCTTTGTCGTTTCTTTTTAAAGGTTTCGGTTTGATAGGCAGTGACCGAGGCTGCCAATGGCTATCCTTATTTTCAAAGCTCCCGTCGAAACCATTACACCCCCAAAATCATATAAAAAAAGCATTTTTTAAAGTGTGAGGTTTCTGATTTTAAACTCTTTTTCTGCCTGACGGCGCTGGTCATTTTTGGCAATGGTCTGCCGTTTGTCATAAAGCTTTTTGCCTTTGGCAATGCCAATATCCACTTTGACAAGGCTTTTGTCAAAATATACTTTTAAAGGCACAACGGTGTATCCTGTGGCCTGTATGGCTCCTGCAATTTTTCTGATTTGGCTTTTATGCAAAAGCAGCTTTCTGGTGCGCAAAGGGTCCTGATTGAAGCGGTTGCCCTGTTCATAAGGGCTGATGTGCATTCCATAAAGAAATGCCTCCATGCTTTCAATGCGTATGAAGCTTTCTTTTAAGCTGCATTTTCCCTGACGCAGTGATTTTACTTCTGTGCCACAAAGGGCAATGCCTGCTTGAAAGGTTTCTTCTATAAAATAATCATGATATGCTTTTTTGTTTTGCGCAATCAGCTTTTTTCCTTTTTCCTTTGCCATAAAAACACCTTTTTCTGCATACAGTCAACAGTAGTTGCCCTACTATTATAGCATACTCTAAAAAAAAAGCAAGCAGCAAAATATGACATCATAGCAACAAACAATAAAATACAAATATTGTAAAAAATGTATATGCATAATAAAAAATCAATTTCTTTTTTGCTATGATAATACAATATATTGCTTTTTATACCATATTAGAGTACAATAAAAGTAACAAAATGGTAAAAATAAATGAGGGTTTTTTGAAAAAGGGGGCGTTAGTATGAACAAACCTATTATTACAATCAGCAGAGCCTATGGAAGCGGCGGACATGAAATTGGAAAGCAATTGGCCAAAGCATTGGAAATACCCTTTTATGACAACGAACAGATTTCTATGCTGGCACAAAAAGAGGGCATCAGCAAGGAGCTGCTTGCTGATGCGGAAAAAATCAGCTCCAACAACATATTGTTTTCTCTTTCCAAGCTGGGGCCATCCACAGAGGTATATGGTATGCCGTTGAGTGAAAGAATTTATGATGTGCAAAAAAAAGTGATTCAGGAAATTGCTTATAAAGGTCCTTGTGTCATTGTAGGACGATGTGCGGATTATATTTTAAAGGATTTTGAAAACTGCGTACATATTTTTATTACAGCTTCCTTGGCCACAAGAGTGCGCCGTGCTGTTTCGGAATATGGTTTGACAGAAGAAAATCCGGAAAAAAAGGTGCTGAAAGCAGACAAATCCAGAGAAGTGTATTATAACTATCATACAGGACAAAAATGGGGAGAGGCCTCCAATTATGACATTGTTATCAATACAGACAGAACGGGGCTGGACAATGCTGTAACCATCATTGAGGCCTATGCATATATGCAAAATGAGCAAGCTCCCATAAAGCCTGTTCCAAAATCCTGATTTGCCGTCCAATGCCGGCAGCACTGCATTGCAGCCAAAATGGTTTTTGCAGTATAACAAATGCTTGGAAAACAAAAGGTTTTTAAAATGCAATATTTGTTTTCCATAAAAAAGCAGGTGTTTTAAGGCTTTTTAGCCACAAAACACCTGCTTTATGCTTTTTTGGAAAAAAAAACTTATGCATTGACGTCAATTTGTACGCCAATGGGGGCAGGAATTGGCTTTTCATAATCATTTTGCACAGAATGCTCCTCCTCTTGCTCCCCGGCAGAAGCCTGTGAATGCTCAAGCAGCAATGTTTTTGTGTTTTGTATGGACTGAAGCATATGCCATTGCTGTTTGACTGCATCAATGATGTCTTCTTCTGTTTCTTCCAATGCTTGTTTGTTTCTTTCTTCCATGAAAAAGTACCTCCTATGAATCATTATGGTATAAAAAGGAGAAAAGAAATAAATTTTTAAAAATATTATATCTATCAATGAATGTATTTTTATTAACATCAAATAAAATTTTCATTAAAACATGAAAATAAAATTTCATAAAAAAGAAAAGTATAAAATGATTTTTTATTATTTTAACATATCTTTTTTGTAATTGCCATAGCAATATATTTTTTTGCAAAAATAATTTCATTGCTTTTTGTTACAATATCTGTCATACTGTTTGAAAAAAGAAGGAAGGCGTTGTTATGGATTATAATATAGAACCTGCCTATGAAAGACTGGAAGAAATCAAAGCATTGTTTCAAGAATATACAAACAGCCTGGGGTTTGATTTGGCTTTTCAAAACTATGAGGAGGAATATCATTCTTTGCCGGGGAAATATGCTCCCCCAAAGGGCCGATTGTATGTGCTTGTCTGTGAAGGAGCTGCCGTAGGCTGTATTGCATTAAAGCCATTGAAAGAAAATATTTGTGAAATGAAACGGCTTTATATCAAAAAGGCATACAGACGCTATCACTTGGGGGAGGAATTGGCAAAAAAGGTCATAGAAGCTGCCAGAGAAATAGGATATGAAAAAATGTATCTGGATACCATGTCATTTATGAAAAGTGCCATAGGACTGTATCAAAAGCTGGGATTTGAAAGGACAGAGCCTTATTATCATAACCCAATGGAGGGGGTATTGTATTTTCAATTAAAACTAAAATAAATTGTTAAATTGTGGTGTTATTTGTAAAATAACGCCATTTTTTGTGAAGTTTTTATTGACAAGGGATAGTATGGCAGATATACTATAAATGTAATATGTTCTGCTATGCTTTTTATGGATATGTTTTTAGAGCGGCTTTTGCCAATCAAAACAGCACCATAGGCATAATAAAGCTTTTGCAAAAAAGAAAGGAGGAAGGTCTAGAAAGCTTATAAAAAGAAAGGAGGCGAAAAAAACCAAATAAAAAAGCCTGAAAATACTGAAATAGACAAATGGATTTATGTTATGACACAGCATATAGAATCAAAATAAAATAGAGAAACAAAAAAATAGTAATAAAAAAGGCTCTGTTGCATGGATATGAAAAATGATATGGTGTTGCCTCAAAATATAACAATGGGATTGGTGCTACTTTCTTTAAAAAGAAAGGGAGCAAACAGAGGAATGCTCTTGTCCTGCCTCTCCTTTTTCCGGTCTGTGAAAAGGAAAATGCAGGGGAGTGATTTTGGTCATAAAATCAATGTTTTATGGTATTTTATTTCATAAAAAAGCAACAGAATCATAAAAAAGGAAGGAGGAAGGTTATGAAATCTAAAATGGCACTGATGTTTTTTATCATAGCAATTATGACAACCCTTTTTCATATGAATGATTTTGGAAAGTGGTTTGATACAGAAAACAAGAATGCCTTTTATATCAATTATAACATATCATTTGCTTCCGGGGCAGTGGAAAAAATAGGAAGCAGAAGGCTGTGAAAAGGGCAACAAATGAAATATTTTATGGGTAAACCGTTGTTGCAGGATATTTTTTTCATGCTCTGTATAAAAAAACATAAAAATAGGAGCAAATGCTTTACAATATGGAAAAATAGGCCAGTGTATATCATCACAGGTAATGAGAACAAATCGGCTCTTTAAAATGAATGCAAAATCATGGAATAAACAGCAAAATTATGGTTTTTTACATCAAAGGGCTGCTGTTTGCAGTGTGTTTTTATAATATGTCACAAAAGGCCCAAAGCAGATACAAATACATCCCCGTTTTATGAAAACAGTTTATATTTTGCTGCAAAAAGGATTTCAAAATGCTTTGTGATTTATATTTGTTTAAAATCCGGCATAAAAAAATGAGAACAAGGAGCAAGGCTTTTATAAAAAACAAAAATGGAAAGCTGTGTTTTCAAACAAAAAGGCATATTTTTTTACAAATATTTCTTTTTTTAAAAAAAGAGGTTGCTTTTTAAAAAAAGAAGTGATATAATGAATCACTGTGAATACAGGCAGTCCGCTGTTATGCAAAGGGTATAGCAAGAATGTCTTTGAGGAAGGGAGGAAACAAATATGGATATCATAAAAGAATTGGAAAAAGAACAGCTCAAAAGCGAAATTACACCTTTTAATGTAGGCGATACCATTCGTGTATATGCAAAGGTTGTAGAAGGCTCCAGAGAAAGATTACAAATGTTTGAAGGCGTTGTCATCAAAAGACAAAACGGCGGCATCAGAGAAACATTTACAGTCAGAAGAATTGCTTCCGGTGTTGGCGTAGAAAGAACATGGCCTTTACACTCCCCAAGAATTGACCGCATTGAAGTGGTAAGACGTGGTATTGTAAGACGTGCAAAACTGTTCTACTTGAGAGATAAGGTAGGAAAAGCTGCAAAAGTAAAAGAAGTATTAAGATGATAAAATAAGAGCCTTGATGAAAATGCATCAAGGCTTTTTTCATATTACAGTACAGGAAAGGGGCAAAACAAGTATGGCGCAAAAAAGAAAATTTCAGGGTCTGCTGGAGCTTTTGCTGCTGGTTGCATTGGTTTTTGTAATGAGAAGCTTTGTTTTTGGCACAGTGACAGTAAAGGGTTCTTCTATGGAGCCGAATTTTCATCATGGTGATTTTGTCATTGTCAATAAGCTGGCTTATGTCATAGGCTCTCCCAAAAGGGGGGACATTGCCATTTGCTGGGTAGATTCCGGCAGTAAAGAGGAATATATCATCAAAAGGGTGATAGGTGTGCCGGGAGATGAAATTGATTTTAAAATCAGTGAAAACGGACGGGAATATGGACTTTATATCAATGGCCAAAAACAGGAGGAAGGCTATATCAAAGAGGCAAACTATCAGGTGGGTACGGTGAAATATCCTTTTGTTGTGCCAAAGAATTGTTATTTTGTGATGGGGGATAATAGAAATGCTTCCACAGACAGCCGTGAGGCTTCTATTGGCGCCATTGAAGAAAGCAACATGGAAGGGAAGGTTTTTTTCAGACTTTATCCCTTTGATGCTATGAGAATGTATTGAGAAAGGAAGGTAAAACAGATGAATATACAATGGTATCCGGGACATATGACAAAAACAAAGCGTATGATACAGCAGAACATTTCACTGGTAGATATTGTCATAGAGCTGGTAGACGCCCGTATTCCTTACAGCAGCAAAAATCCGGATATAGATGAATTGGCAAAAAACAAATATCGTATGATACTGCTGAATAAGTGTGATTTGGCACAGGAAAATGCCACAGCCCTTTGGAAAGCATACTATAAACAAAAGGGCTTTGCTGTGATGGAATTAAATGCCTTAAAGGGTACAGGCATTTCAGAGGTGACAGCCGCCGCCAGAGAATTGATGGCGGAAAAAATACAAAGACAAAAAGCAAGAGGCAGGCTTTTTGTACCCATACGCAGCATGATTGTGGGCATACCCAATGTGGGAAAATCCACATTTATCAACAAATATGTGGGAAAAGCCACAGCCAAAACAGGGGATAAGCCCGGTGTGACAAGGGGAAAGCAGTGGATTAAGCTAAAAAAGGATTTTGAGCTTTTGGATACGCCGGGGATATTGTGGCCAAAATTTGATGATAAAGCAGTGGGGCTGAAGCTGGCTTTTACAGGAGCTGTCAATGACAATATACTGGATTTGACCACACTGGCAACAGAGCTGATTGACCATTTGCTGCTGCGCCACAGCCAATGTATTCAAAAAAGATATGAAATTGCATTTGACACCATAGAGGAGCCTCATGTGATATTGGAACAAATTGCAGTGGCAAGGGGCTTTAAACAAAAGGGAGGAGAGCCGGATTTGGACAGAGCGGCCAAAATACTTTTGGATGAGTACAGAGGTGGAAAGCTGGGCAAAATCACACTGGAGCTGCCGGAGGATATAGAAGGACTGTGAGTATATGGAGTATGAGGATGGTACTGTAAGGGACTTGACAAAAAGAGCATTTTGGGAATGCTTGGAATATAAAAAAATCAATTTTTGTATTTGTATATTGTTTTTTTTGCCTGCTTTTTGGATAGAATACGGCTTAGAAAATGTGATTTGGTTTTTTTGGGAAAAGCAAGGTATTTCTGTATTTTTTTTGGAAGGTACATTTTTTTTGCTGTTATATTTTGTTTCTTCCATATTTTTACAGCCCATTGGTGAAATAGCCCTTTTGGCGGCATGGAAACAAAATGAGCAAAAGCACATTTTTTCTGTTTTAAAATATATATTTCAAAAAATGGCAGACGGTATTTTTGCATTATTTTTGGCCGGTGTTATAGAAGCCATTGCAGTGTTGTTTTTTTTATTGATACTGTTTTTGCTGCCAAAGGGAATGCTGTTTGGGATATTGTTTTTGCCTTTGTTTTTGATTTGTGTCGGCATTGTCTGCTATTTGCAGACCATATGGTGCTTTGTATTGCAGTCTGTTGTGCTGGAGGATAAAAAGGGCTGGCAGGCATTGGAAAACAGCCGTCAAATGGTAAAGGGACGTTTTGTACAGACAGCGGTGTTGTTTTTTGGCACACGGCTTTTGCAGACAGCGTTTTATTTTTTGATTTCTGTCACAATTGGTTTTTTGAGTTTATTTTTTGTGTTTTTTTCCGTTTTTACAAATACCATTGTGGCAGAAAGCATTTGTATATTTTTCAAAAGTATGACAGTGACAGCTTATAGTGTTTTGCTTTTGCGTCTGTATTATTGGCATATCCAAAGGGAGGAACAAAGAGAATTTACACGTTTTTTATATAACAAATAAAAGGGATTGTTGTTATTTTTTGCAGTATATTATATAATGATTTCTAAGGTGAAAGGGGGAACTGTATATGCAGGAAAAATTAAAATCAAAAAGGCTGAATGTGGAGGAATTATTTTCCATGGCAGCCCATGTATATAAAAAGAATTTTAAAACCATAGCCATTGTAACTACTGCTATTTTTATATTGATGTCTTTATTGCAGCTTTTTGTGGTTGTTTTTGGAATAGAGGGTATGGATTCCTTTTTTGCAGAAGAATATGTTTTTGGCATACCCGCCTCCTCAGATAGCATGCTGTATGAGGAGATGATGCTGTATGAAGATATCATAAGCAATAGTATAGCATATATACTTTATGCATTGGTGTCTTTGCTTATTATCATTGTATTACAGCCTTTGATAAGCATTTCTATCATATATGGGAGCTTGAATGTGATAAAGGGAGAAAAAAACAGCGTCAAAGAAAATTTTTTGTATGCATTTTCAAAGGTGCCGGACGTATTTTTGACAAATCTTTTGCAATGTCTTTTTCTATTTGCCGTTTTATTTCTCATGGTTATGGTAGTGGGGCTGCTTGCCGCTTTTATTACGCCTATTATGATACTGCTTCTTTGGTTTATGGTGATTCCTATCCTCTATTTTTTGGTGATATGGGTTTTTACAGACCAAGTGATAGCCATACAAAATGTAAGAGGAATACAGGCAGTCAAAATGAGCAGCAGAACAGTCAAAATTTCCTTTTGGAAGGTATTGTTTTATTTTGTGATTTTTTCCATAGTAATCGGTATTTTGAGTTTTGCAATAAGATTGGTGCTTGGTATGGTATTTAGTATGGCAACATATTTTATGGCAGCATGGCCGATTTATACCATATGCTATTATATTTCTGATTTGATATCCAGTATTTTGTTTGATGGATTTTTTATCACATTTATGACAGTATTGTTTTTAAATCATATCTGGGGCCCTTTTTATGGAGGAGCAAATTATGGAATATCGTCACAAAATAGAGATACAGACGTCATTTCCATGGACAATTCAGAGATAAAAGAGGTGCTTCCAACAGTGAGCTTAGAAAAATGGAACGCCGCAGCAGAAAATACAAATGAAAGGGATTCCCAATCAGAAGAAGCTGCCCAAACAGCCATGACATTGGAAAAAGGAGAGAATACAGCGCAAAATACAAATGAAAGGGATGCCCAATCAGAAGAAGCTGCCCAAACAGCCGTGATATTGAAAAAAGAGGAGAATACAGCGCAAAATACAAACGAAAGGGATTCCCAATCAGAAGAAACTGCCCAAACAGCCGTGACATTGAAAAAAGAGGAGAATGCAGCAGAAAACACAAACGAAAGGAATTCCCAATCAGAAGAAGCTGCCCAAACAGCCATGACATTGGAAAAAGAGGAGAATGCAGCAGAAAACAC
>CALWSR010000040.1 GCA_944384265.1 uncultured Clostridia bacterium | reverse complement strand
TCACATAATTCTCGAAGGATTTTTCCTATCTCGGCTTTCATTTTTCCATATATTACCTGTCTTCTGTACTTTGGTGCAAATACAATATGATATTTACATTCCCAACTCGTGTGTGCTAAAGGATTCCTATAAAAACCTCCTATGCTTTTTTGTATCTTGGCGGACTCAATATAATGATAGCATAGGAGGTTTTTTGCCTGAAGCGAAAGCTCACCGATTCCCCCGGCATAGCCGGGGGTTTTTATTGGATTTACCAAAAAACGGCTTTCTGATTGTTCAGAAAGCCATTTCCTTTTTTTATAACCGAATATGCACAGGGATACCGTTTTTATAATTCACAGGTGCCTCCCCTTGTATCAGAGGCAAAGCATATTCTACAAATTCTTTTGTCACATCATTGCCCTCTTTTGTAATCCAATGCAAAGGCACTTTTTTTACTTTATTTGCAATTTTATCAATATTGACAAAATCAATTTTTATTTCATAGCCGGAAGGATTTTGTATGCGTTTGATACAGGCCATTTCTCCGGAAAAACCATTTATGGCTCTGTCTGCTGCCCCACTGCCCAAAAGGCGGGATTCATAGATATCCACTGCACTGGCAATGTGACAGGCGCATCTTTGCATAATATTCAGCTCCACACTGCGTACCTTGCAGCCAATTTCACGGCGTACCACTGTTTCCAAAAATCTGCCTGCTCCTGCCAATATTCTGTGTCCAAAGGCATCTGTTTGTTTATATTGCACAGCCTCTGCAACATAATCCCCTTGTCTGTTTTTTATGCCCTCGCTGACAGCCACAACCACAGATGACTTTTGAGAAAGCCTTTGCTGCAAATCCTTTAAAAACTGCTCTGTATCAAAATCTCTTTCAGGCAGATATATCAAATCCGGCGCCCCATTGCCATTGTATCTGGCAAGTGCAGAAGAAGCTGTCAGCCAGCCTGCATCTCTTCCCATCACCTCTACAATGGTAACGGCAGGTATGCTATATACATTACAATCACATTCAATTTCCGAAAATGTGGTTGCTATGTATTTTGCAGCAGAGCCAAATCCGGGACAATGGTCCGTTTCTTCCAGGTCATTGTCAATGGTTTTTGGTGCCCCCATAATTTTAATATCTTCAATATGATTTGCTTTGCAGTAAGAAGAAAGCTTTTGCACCGTATCCATGGAGTCATTACCGCCGATGTACACAAAATAACCAATATGATATTTTCTAAACACAGCTATGATTTTTTCATAATCATCAGCATTTTCTTCCCAATTAGGCAATTTTACACGGCAGGAGCCTAATGCAGAGGAAGGTGTCTGGCAAAGCAGCTGCAATGCTTCCGCATTGGCAACGGTATGCTTCAAATCCACAAATTTTTCAGAAAAGATACCCAGTATGCCATTACGTGCGCCATATATTTTTTCAATTTTTCTATCCATCATACCTCTTTCTATCACACCGCAAAGTGTGGCATTGATGGCAGAGGTGGGGCCTCCTGATTGTGCTACCAATAAATTTTTCATATGCCTAGCCTTTCTTTAATCTATTTTACAAAAACGATATGCAGGTATTTGCTTTGCTCTGCAAGCCTTCATTTTTGGTACAATTTCTTGAAAATGAGGCGTTTGGTTATGCTTGACAATGTCCTCCTCCTTTTTCCATTGTTCTATCAAACAAAAATGAAGGGGGTCCTGTATGTCCTGCTGTAATGTATAGCCAATACACCCCGGTTCCTTTCTGCTTTCCTTGGCAATTTCTTTTGCCAAAGAAAGAAACAATTCTCTTTTTTCCTCCAATACAAAATTGTCTGAAATAATTGTAATCATGCCATGCTCCTTTTTATTATAACAAATACTGTAAACCATGTGCTGTCATTTTACAATGGCAGTAAAAATAATACATTAGTATTTTATACAATTTTAAAAAAAAAGTCTATGAAAATCCCTTTGCTTTTCATTCTGCCATTTATTTTCATAAAAATCGACTAAAAGCTCCATTTTCTTTTTCCTATTTTCATACATATTTTCATTTTTATAAAAAATCTCTTTTGTTCTCATTTTTTCAAAAAAGAAAAGCTGTGCTTTTGGCATTTTTCTTTTATGTCATTGGTGCCTATATTTTTATTGATACACCTCATTTTTTCTATACAATATAACCACATTGCTTTTTTATCATTGCCATAAAAAAATTGATAAAAGGGCATAAACAAAAAACAGCTTGCAGAAAAACATTCTGCAAGCTGTCTTTTTTTATTCCACAACATACACTGTAATATTTTTGATTCCCCAATTTAATGCTTCTGTTCTGGTATCGTAGCATAAATCAATTTTATTTCCTTTGATCGCTCCGCCTGTGTCTGCTGCCACACCATAGCCATATCCGGGGATATATAGCTTTGTACCAAAGGGTATGACGCTGGGGTCCACAGCAATGGTTCCTCTTGCCGCCTTTGTACCGGTATAAGTAATTCCTGTACAGCCCGGGTCTCCGGGTGTATATCCTGTTGCCACCACGTGCAGTGTTTCATTTTTTTGCAATGAAACAGGGACGCTGGCAGGCTGTTCTTTTTTTACACTCACAACAGGCTCCGGTTTTTTGGTGCCTTTTTCTATAATTTTATTTTTTGCTTCTTTTGTGACAAGCTCTTCCACAACCTCGGAAGAAATCAATTCTGTACCAGAATAGTTTTCTTTTGTAATAATGGATACTTCACCATTTTCTCCTTCTTGGATAACGTTTTCCTTGCCTTCTTCCAAATCAGGGTTTTCTCTGATTTCGGTGTCATAGGCAATGATTTCTGTTTTTGTTACCTTTTTTTCTGTGATAGAGGTTAAATCAATTACCATATTCTTTGTCAATTCTGTATCCTCGTCTATCCCCTCTAAGGTATACTCTCCGGAAATGGTATCGCCTAACGTCTCCATCAAATCGCCTACTGTTTCCTCCTCTGTACTTATCATACGAGGTACCCCGTCCAAGTTGATAATCACAGTTTTTGTGTAAGCGAAGGCCGTACTGCTGCCAATAGCCAGCATAAATACCACAACAGCCATTACTCTAATCAGTCTCTTTGTCATTTTTTCCTCCTCGAATGTCCTATGATGATTTTGATAGGATAGGACATCCTATTCGTTTTATTTGACATTAATCCCTTTTGATAAATGCCTTGACAGTATTTACAACTATTTTCAGTTGCGCCTATCGTTACTGCATAAAATAAAGATATATCGTGAAGATATATCCTTATCCTGTTACAAATAGTATATTAACATATCTGTAATAAATATTCAATATTTTTTATGAAAAAAATAGCTTTTTACCGTTTTTTAATGTTATGTTCGCCACCTCAAATGGTGTCATTTCCTTGATTTCGGCCAGTTTTTTGACAATAAATTCTAAATTTCTGGAATCATTTCTTTTTCCCCTGTTAGGTACAGGAGCCAAATAGGGACTGTCCGTTTCTATCAAAATAGACTCTATTGGTACATTTTTTGCCACCTCTGCCAATTTTTTGGCATTTTGAAATGTCAAAACACCTCCTATTCCTATAAAAAATCCCATTTTTGTATATTGCTGTGCCATTTCCACACTGCCGGAATAGCAATGAATCACGCCCCTTCTAACATCACTTTTTTTGATAATGTCGAAAGTATCCTGTGCTGCATCTCTGGAATGAATTATTACAGGAATATTAAGCTGTTCGCCTAATTTTAACTGCTTTTTAAACCAATATTTTTGCTCCTCTCTGGGAAAGGTGTCATAATAATAGTCTAAACCAATCTCTCCTATGGCAACACATTTTTCATGCTTTGCCAGCTTATGGATTTCTTGCAATGCTTGGTCGGTCATGTCATACAATTCATGAGGGTGTACACCTGCCGCAAAATAAATATAATCATATTTTTCTGACAGCTCTTTGCCGGCATGGGAGCTTTTTAAATCCGCTCCGCTGTTTATGACAATCTCTATGCCATAATGGGGAAGGCTCTTTAAAAGCGCCTCTCTGTCCGGTCCAAACCGCTCATCATCATAATGTGCGTGAGATTCAAAATACATCAGCTGATATCCGCCCCGCTTGGCATATCCCCTTTGTCCACTGTCAAAAGAGAAAGCCTCTCTGCACCATCATCGGCAGCCAGTATCATACCATAGGACATTTCCCCCATCATTTTTCTTGGTTTAAGATTGTAAGCCACCACTACTTTTTTGCCGACCATTTCCTCCGGTGTATACCATTGTGATATGCCTGAAAATATCACTCTCACCTCATCGCCTATTTTCACTTGGTTTTTCAAAAGCTTTTTGGATTTTGCCACCTTTTCACTGGCAATGACCTCTCCCACCTTTAGCTGTACCTTGCAAAAGTCATCTATTGTAATTTCTTCCAAGGCCTTTGGCGGCTCCTGTTTGTTTTCTTTTTGATTTGCAATGGCATTGGCTTGGGAAGCCTGGATGGCCTCCTCCAGCTGCTTCAATTCTTTTTTTATATCAATTCTTGGGAAAATGGCCTTTGCTTTTTCCACAGAGAGTGTCTTTGGCAGCTTGCCCCATTGTTTTGCACTTTCCCATGCAGTCAGCTCTCCTTCTTCTATATGAAGCTGTTTATATATCAGCTGAGGGGTGTTTGGCATAAATGGCTGAAGCAATATGGATATGATACGAATGCTTTCTGCCACATGATACAATGCATTTGCCAGCACAGGACGGTTTTGTTCTTCTTTTATCAATATCCATGGCTGTGTTTCATCAATATATTTATTGGTTCTGCGAATCAAATTCCACAGCTCTGTCAAAGCATCGCTAAACATCATTTTCTCCATGGCCTCTTCCACCTTTGACACTGCTGTTTTTGCCGTTTGCACCAAATCTGCATCATATTCTGTTGCAGACCGGTCTTCAGGCAATGTGCCTGCAAAATAGGATTCTATCATGCCCACTGTTCTGGATACCAAATTGCCCAAGTCATTTGCCAGGTCAGAATTGATTCTTTGTATCAATGCTTCATTGCTGAAATTGCCGTCCTGTCCAAATGCAATTTCTCTCAAAAGGAAATAGCGAATGGCGTCAACGCCATATTTTTCCACCAAAACATTGGGGTCCACCACATTCCCAACGGATTTTGACATTTTTCCTCCATTGATGACCAGCCAGCCATGTCCAAAAATCTGCTTTGGCAAAGGCAAATCCAATGCCATCAGCATGGCAGGCCATATGATGGAGTGAAAGCGAACAATTTCCTTGCCTACCACATGAACATCGGCAGGCCAGTATTTTTGAAACAGACTGTCGTCCCCACTGCCATAGCCCAGTGCGCTGATGTAGTTGGAAAGAGCGTCTATCCAAACATAAACAATGTGTCCCGGGTCAAATTCCACAGGGATTCCCCATGTAAAAGAGGTTCTGCTGACAGCCAAATCCTCCAGGCCCGGTTTTAAAAAGTTGTTAATCATTTCATTTTGTCTTGTATTTGGCTGCAAAAATTCCGGATTTTCTTCCATATGCTTTATAATTCTGTCTTGATATTTAGAAAGACGGAAAAAATAGCTTTCTTCTTTTACCTTCTCCACTTCTCGTCCACAATCAGGACATTTGCCATCCACCAGCTGATGCTGTGTAAAAAAGGATTCACAGGGAGTACAGTACCAGCCCTCATAGGTGCTTTTATAAATATCTCCTTGGTCATAAAGTCTTTTAAAAATATATTGTACTGTTTTAATATGATAATCATCTGTTGTTCTGATAAATTTATCATAGGAAATATGAAGTGTTTTCCAAAGCTCTTTTATGCCCTCCACCACTTTGTCTGTATATGCTTTGGGCGTTACACCTTGTCCCTTTGCAATTCTTTCAATTTTTTGTCCATGCTCGTCTGTTCCTGTCAAAAACATAACGTCATAGCCCCGCAGTCTTTTATATCTTGCCATTGTATCTGTTGCCACTGTGCAGTAGGAATGTCCAATGTGCAGCTTATCACTGGGATAATAAATCGGTGTTGTAATATAAAACTTTTTTTGTTCCAAAAAAATCCCTCCTAAATGCGTTCAAAACTCCTTTAGAGTGTACCCTTCGCAGTATATGGTAGTATTATATCCGTTTTGCCAAAAAAATGCAAATTCAATCCTTTTTATTGGCAAAAAAAGACTTGTATATTTGTCAAGTCTTTTTGTTAGTATCCCCCTATTCATACTGAAAATGCCTGAAAAATAACAGATATGCCATGTTAAGGAAGCTTTTTATATGTTTTTAAGCCTTTTTGTACTGCTTTTTTATGTTATTTTTTCAATTTTTAAAATATCTTCTATATTGCAGTCCAATTCTACACAAATTCTCAAAAGCAGCTCCCCATCCAATTTTACCAGCTTGTTTTTATAATAGCGGTCTATTGTTTTGAATTGTCTTTGTGTGGCTTCTGCCAAAGCATATCTTGTCATGTTTTTTTGCTCCAATAGTTCTTTTAATGCGATTGTTAATTGATATTGTTTATATTCCATATTTCATCACCTCTATATACCTTAACAAGCATATTCCCTCTTGACAATTTACTTTTTTTAGTATATTCTTTTTTAAGAATAGTCTAAAAAGAGAATATACTCTTATTGTAGTATATTCTCCTGCGAAAGGTTCTATTCTCTTGTTATATTGCCTCCCCAAAGACAGTATAACAATCATCAGCATCCTCCCCCAATAATCTAGGATGCTGATTTTTTTCCAAAAAAAGCCACCTATTATATTCATAGATGGCTTTTAGGGTTTTTATAAATTTATGTTTCCCAATGCTTTTTAATGGCTGCTGTCCTTCTTTTTTATTTTAAATCAAAATATGGTATGGCATTGTGCTATGTCCTATTTTTAGTTTATGCTATACGAGCATAAAAAAACGGTTTTATAGCTTTATTTCTATTGCTTTGGGCAGAGCTTTTGTCATACACAAAAATAGCTTGGCAAAATCATTTTAAAACCTGCCCAAAAGTACTTGACTTTTGTCAGCAGTTTTTTATTAGCCAATACTTTGCATAGATTGATATTAGCTTTTTTTATGTTCCATTAAAAAAGGAGTATCCAAAACAAAGATACTCCCCTTTTTTTTATCATAATCCGTGCACCTATCCTCGATATTGCTTTCCACACGTTACCTTCCTTGTCGGCTCCAATCAAGCTACCCTGGGGCACACAAAAGTGCTTACTTAGTGCTGCTGTCTTCCGACCCTGACACGGTTCATAAGTTTTTGTTGCACAGGACTCCATCTTCAACACCAACGCAAAAGGGCAGACCATACAAAACAAATACCTCAAACAGGCATCGTCCCCACTATAGCGGATTGTGGGCTACAAGGCACCGCTAACGCCCCGACTAGCACGGAAATTTGGCTTAATTTCATACATTGCCCTGCAATGCTGTGTATTAGTATACATGATACCATGCATTTTTGTCAATGGTCTTTGTAATAAAAAATAGCCTTTGATTACATGAAATACTTGACTGCAATGCCATTTTACTGCAAAACGGTTATTTTTATACTGTTTTTCATTTTCTAATAAAACCGTTGCGCAATTTTCTCCTTTGTCTGTTGTTTTGTCACTTGTTGTATTTTTTTCAGCATTCTATTTTTTTCCCATCACGGCATTGACTCATTGAAAAGCAGCATACCATTTTTCACCTCTTTTTTACAAATCCATTGTAATATTTGTTGTAAAAACACTCCCTTTTTTGGACTTCATAATAGAAAGTAAATTTGAAATATACTGTGACTGACCTGCCAACAAAGATAGTGTTAAAATAATTTTGCTGCTCATACAGCACAAAAATGCCGAAATTATATTTTTTCATTACATCTGTAAAATCTCTGTTTTGTGCCAAAACAAATGCTTTTGCCTTTTCTCAGTTGCTTTGTAGGATTTGCCATAAAAAAGCTTCCATGGCTTTTTTGCCATTCCAAAAATAATGTTCAAAACATTTTGATTTACAGCTCATATTTTTATATCATTTCACAAAGTCATTTGATATCTCTGCTGTATTTTTATTTTTTCTAAAATTTTGAAAAAAAGCTTTCATCAGCTCTCCGCATTCCTGCTCCAGTATGCCCTCTTCCATTTCCACTTGGTGATTAAAGCGAGGCTCCTGCAACAAATTTAATATGGAGCCGGCACAGCCTGCCTTTTGATTTCTGGCCCCAAAAACCACCTTTGGTATTCTTGCTTGTACAATGGCTCCGGCACACATGGGGCATGGCTCTATGGTCACATAAAGCACACAGTCCTCCAGCCGCCAATCTCCCACAATACAGGCACTGGCGTCAATCACTTCAATTTCTGCATGGCACAATGGATTTTTTTTGCTGTTTCTTAAATTATGGCCTCTGGCAATGATATTGCCCTCTCTCACCATCACAGCCCCAATGGGTACCTCTCCCAGTGCAAATGCTTTTTTTGCCTCCAAAAGTGCTTCTGTCATATAATAAATGTGTTCTGACATTTTTTCCTCCATTATTGGCTAAAATATACCATTGTATTTAACTGTTCCATATTATCCGTACCAACATATTCATCAAAGCCGTCTTTGTCCAAATCCATGGCATAAATTCTTTGTCCGTAAACAATGTCTTTATTTTTTGTCACAAGCCCCTTTGGCGTCAAAATATAACGCATTGCAGTACCTGTGGTATCACAGACATAGACCTCCTTTACACCATCTCGGTTCAAATCTCCGCTGTAAATACCCCCGTCTATGCTTCTAATTGCCAAATGGGTACTCCATAGCTTTATAAAGCCTGTTTCCTGCTTTTGATATAAATACAAATCAAATCCGTCTGTAAACAAATATTCCGGCGTACCGTCATTGTCTAAATCTGTAATGTGTATATAGCTTGCTCCATGCTCCAGATAGCTTTGGCTGACTCTTATCCAGCCGTTTTCCCCTTTTTCATAGCACTCCAATGTTTTTTGGCTCATCAAAAGAAGCTGTGTGCCGTCAAATGCCACACAGGTGTAGTTTCCATTTTGCAGCTCTATGCTTTCTCCCGAAGGAGAAAAATACTCATTGAAAAACACCACTCTCTCCGATACTGTGTATGTGGTTTCTCCTTCTCCCGTTCCTTCTGTTACACTACGGCTGCCAAGCACCGCCATGCCGCTGCCGTCCTCCAAAAAAGCCGCACTGGTGGCCACAAGTCCATTTTGCAGATATAAATTGCGGTATCTTGAAAAAGAACGGTTATAACGATAAAGAGAAAGCCTTCCCTCCTCTGATATGGAAGCAGCCAAAAGATTGCCCTGTCTGTCTTCTCCTGTATCACAAAAGCCTTCTAAAGGAAATGTGCTTTTTTCCCCCATAAAGGCAGCAAGGGGGGCTTCTGTTTCATATTTTGTAAATGTTCCTTCTGCTAAAAATATATTTCTGTCATTTAATCCATAGATACCATTTTGATATCCTCCCACATAATAGACCCCTGAAAGCCTGTCCCTTACAAAATAGCAGTACAAAAGCCCTGCCGTTTCTCCGTTGTAATAAAGCAGTGTGGCAGTGGCCACAGTGGCCTCCCTGCCTGCATAGGCCTCCATGGGCAGGCCCGCCTGTAAAGAGGCCTCAAACATATCCTTATTTTCCTCTGTATTTTCTGGTACATTTCCCTTTAAAAACGTAACAGAGCTGCTGTCATATCTCCAATAAGTATCATATAGCAGCTGTGCAATTTTTTGCTCATATTCCTCTCTTTTTTCCTCTGTAATGGAAAAAGCCTCTGTTTCTTCTTCAGAACCATTGCTGCACCCTGTAAAGCAAACAAGCATCAAACACAAACATAGACAAAACCACCGTTGTATCATCTTTTTTTGTCACATCCTTTTTACTGCTTTGCAAAACAATATTTGTTGTTTTCAATTATAGCCTATTTGTTTTCCAATTTCAAATAACAATTTGTCAAATCAGTGCTTTCTCCAAAAAAAGACAAGCTTCTGCTGTATGCTGCACTGCGTATATTCATTTTGCTTTTTTTACTGCCTTTGCAGCATTTCCTTTTGCAGCAATGCCTCCATTTGTTCATAGCTGTCGGCTGTATTGATTTTTCCTCTCAGCTGAGAAGCGCCTTTTATGCCCTTGATATACCAAGAGATATGCTTTCTCATTTCTCTTATGCCAATATATTCTCCTTTATAGGCAATGAGCATACGGGCATGGCGCAGTGCTTTTTCCACCTTTTGCTCTGCCGTTGGCTCCGGCAGCAGCTCTCCTGTGTTGATATAATGGCAGACCCTTTGAAATATCCAAGGATTTCCCTGGGCGCCTCTGCCTATCATAATGGCATCACAGCCGGTATATTCCAGCAGTGCCTTGGCGTCCTGAGGGGTAAACACATCTCCGTTTCCTATGACAGGAATCTCCACAGCCTCCTTGACTGCTTTGATGATATCCCAGTCTGCCTTTCCGCTGTAATATTGCTCTCTTGTTCTGCCATGGACAGCCACAGCCGCCGCTCCGTTTTCCTGCGCCACCTTTGCAATTTCCACTGCATTGATGTGGCTGTCGTCAAACCCCTTTCTGATTTTGATGGTCACAGGCTTTTTTTGTGCTGTTGTCATTGCCTTTACAATTTTACCCACTAAAGCAGGATTTTTTGTCAATGCACTGCCCTCTCCGTTTTTGACAATTTTTGGAGCAGGACAGCCCATATTGACATCCAATATATCAATGGGATAATGCTCTATTTTTTTTGCCATAGAAGACATCACCTCTGGGTCTGCACCAAACAGCTGCACCGCTGCCGGTCTTTCCTCTTGCTCCACTGTCAAAAGCTTTTTTGTATTTTCATTTTGGTGCAGTATTCCCTTTGCGCTGACCATTTCAGAATAAACCAAACCACAGCCCATTTCTTTGCAGAGAATACGAAAAGGCAGGTCTGTTACGCCTGCCATGGGTGCCAAAAAAATGTTGTTTTCCAATACTACATTTCCTATTTTCATTTTTATACAAGCTCCTCTGTCTGCCATATGCTTTGATATCCTAATGGATTATTTATTTTTTTCATACAATATTTTCAGTCCCTTTAATGTCAGCACCGGGTCCAAAATATCAAATATGCTTTTATCTGAATCAATCACCTTTGCCAAGCCGCCTGTTGCAATCACCTTCATATGAGGCAGCTGCAATTCTCTTTTCAATTCTTTTATGATGTGTATGGTCTGTCCGATATGTCCCAGCACAATGCCTGCCTGTATACTTCCCACTGTATTTTTTATGATAATGGATTTTGGCTTTTTAATTTCAATTTTGGGAAGCTGTGCCGCCTTTTGATAAAGGGCATCTGCACAAATGGAAATGCCCGGGGCAATCAGCCCTGTAATAAATTCTCCCTTTTCATTGATGACATCAAATGTGTCTGCTGTGCCATAGTCTATGACAACGGCAGGCCCGCCATAAATCTCTTTTGCCGCCACCAGATTTACAATCCGGTCTGCCCCCACCTCCTTAGGGTTATCTCTTTTTATGACAATGCCTGTTTTCATGCCGGCACCCACCACCATAGGCTCTATGTGAAAATATTTGCGAATGCCGTGTGTGAGAGAATACATGATATCAGGCACTACGGAAGAGATAATTGCCGCATCAATACAGCTTGCTTTGACATCGGAGGCATCAAAAAGAGAATGGATGAATATGCCCGTTTCATCTGCTGTTTTTTTTGCACCTGTTGCCATTCTCCAGCATTTTATCATTTTATCCCCTTTATATACACCAAGAACAATGTTTGTGTTGCCCACATCTACCACTAAGAGCATTGCATTTCCTCCTATTTTCTATGTTTATTTTTTTCATATAATATGCGTAATCCTTTTAATGTCAGCACCGGGTCTATGATATCAAATATTTCCCCTTTTTCGTCTATAATTCTGGCCATGCCCCCTGTTGCAATCACTTTGATATTTTCATAGGGCAATTTCTTTTTTAATTGCTCCAATATATAAATGGTTTCTCCAATATGTCCAATGACAATGCCTGCCTGTATACTGCTTATGGTATTTTTTGCTATAATAGATTGGGGCTTTTTGATTTCAATTTTAGGAAGCTGCGCCGCCCTTTGATATAATGCATCTGCACAGACCTGTAAGCCCGGTGCTGTAATGCCTGTGACAAATTCTCCCTGTTCTCCCACAACGTCAAATACAGTTGCTGTGCTGTAATCTGCCACAATGGCAGGGCCGCCGTATATTTCGTAGGCCGCCACCAGGTTTACAATTCTGTCTGCCCCCATTTCCTTGGGGTTTTCCATTTTTAAATTGATGCCTGTTTTCATGCCGGCACCTACAATCATAGGCTCTATGTGCAAATGCTTTCTGATACCGTTTGTCAAGGAATACATGATATTGGGAACAACAGAGGAAATGATGACACTTTCCACCGCTTTTATGTCCATATTGGAATAATCAAAAAGGGAACGAATCAAAAGTCCTGTTTCATCTGCCGTCCGATTGCTCAGTGTAGTGATTCTCCAGTTTCCTGCCAATACTTCTCCTTCATAAGCGCCTAATACAATGTTTGTATTGCCCACATCTATGACTAAAATCATGCTTTTTCTCTCCTCATATGAAAAAGGATACGGGAACAATCCCGTACCCTAAAATATTCCTTCCTATTCTGTGGCAGTGCTGCGGTACACCGCTCTTTTCAAGGCCAAAACCACTGTTGTGCAAATCACTGCCGCCGCCAGCATTTCCACAATGCCGTATGTTGTAATGATACCCCAAATCACAGGACCTGCCGCAGTGCCCATTCTTTGTGTCATATCATTTAAATAAAGTGCGTAAATCATGCCCATTGCACCCAATGTGTTTGTCAAAGAGCCTAATGCAGAGGCCAAAATGGCTGAAAGCGTGCCGTTTTTTATCACTGCTAAAAAGCCTTTATAGCTGCAGCCTGCCACAACCCCAATCAATACCCTGGGCAATATGGATACAAGGGGATTGATAAAATAAGGGTCCAATATACCTGCCGGCTGTGTCAGTGCTTTTATCAAAGATACAATACCAAAGGCTGCCCCTATAATGGCTCCCACAATGGGTCCCTCCAGCAATGCAATGATAATGGTGGGAATGTGGGTAATGGTGGCACTCACAGGCTGCAATGGTATAATGCCAAGAGGTGTATAGGCCAGTATCATTGTAATGGCAATCATCATACCTGTCACAGTCAATTTTCTTGTAGACATTTTCTTTTTTGAACTCATGTTAAGAGTCCTCCTTTCATTCTCATTCTTTTTTAGATACAAGATGACATCATTTCATATGTACAAAAAAAATAGCAGAACTTCGGCGAAAATAATTTTCTGCCGTATTCTTTTTTTTGCAGCACAAGACTATTATAACAGCAAATTTACGAATTACAACATTTTTTTGACAAATTTGTTATTTTATTAACTACATGGGCATTCTTTTTTTGCAACCCGCTTTTTGAGAATACCATAAATGGAAGGATATATGGTTTTTGTATTATTTATGGCTTTCTGTTTTCAAAAAATTCATATAACAGCACACTTTTCGCTTTTATATTGTCATAGCATTTGAGAAAAATCTGCCTTTCTGTGCTGTCTTTTGCAATGAAAATACACCTCTGCTTTTTTGTGTCATATAAAATCAAAAGCCGCAAAGCATTGATTTTACAGCCAAAGCCAATATGCTCCCAAAATTCAAAGCAATGGGCCTTTTGCCATTTCTCCTTCTGCCGCCGGTGTTTGGGGCATTGGCAGTGCCTCCAAGCTCTTTGGGTACATTGCTTCCTATCAAATAACACCAATATTTTATTGGAAAGCTTATATTTACAAGTCCATAGCATTTTTCATGGCAATATATCTCATTTCTTTTTTGTTTCATGGGACACAGCATTTTCCATCGTCTCCATTTTCACTGCCCATTCTTTTTTGCTGCAAAATCATTTTTCATAAGAATCCGTTACAAATATGGTATTGATTTCCTTTTTTACGACAATATTTTAACTTACTTTATTTGATTTTTATATTGAAATGCTTCTTTCATTTTTTGGCCCTCTTCTGTACAAAAAAAGACATACCACAGCTTTAATGCCTTCAGCAATTCTTTTTTTTCTGTCTGTATTCTTTTGATTTCCAGCTCTGCACCAATCTCGTCAAAATCCATATCCTTTTCTGCTTTTATGATTTCAAAATAAACAGTGCCATCCTCCTCAAATCCCATCAAAAAGCTGCAGCACAGCTTTTGGGCAGTCAATACGCAAAGTATTTTAATCTCTTTTTGTACCTCTTCCGGAAGTGCTTGAAAATCCGGTTCCATAAAATATTTTTGTTTTTCGTAGCTTGCCGCCGCCAACACCTTTTTTTTCATATACTTTTCTCCTTATTGCTTTTGTGATTTTGTTACTTTAATATAAGATAGAAGGCTATGAAACACTGCTTCTGCCCCCAAATCCGGCTCTCTGCTTTTCTCCCCTTCCACAGCCTGTCAAAAGAGAATTTGAAGAGAACTGCTGCAATGCCCCAATCTTTTTGTTTGCTTTTTTTAAAACAGCGTCCATCTCTTTGGTACATTTTTAAAATTCACATTTTCAATGCCATATCATTTTTCCTATCAATGTATATATGCGCTTTTGTGATTCTAATAAAATCCATAAAATATTTCAAAAGCCAATCTTCTTTTCCCTTAGGAAAGCCACAGCAATGGGATAAACCGGTATTTTTCCAAAATACTGTTAAAAGTGTACATATGCCCTTTCTGCCCATTTGTCATTTTTTTCTAAAAAAGACAGTGCCGGCACACGAAACATATCTCCCTTTGCCATTTTAATATGCTGTATTTTCGGCCAAAAACAGATTTGCTTCTTTTTATTCTCAGACAAAGAAAGCATTTTTTAAGAAGCAAAAGCTTTTCATTGCTATTTGTCCTATTCCCAATTTTATAAATTTCTGATAGAAACCTCTCCGGAAAATACCGTTACCCTTTGTCCATTTTCTTTTTCCACAACCAACTCTCCCTGAGGCGTCACATCTACACAAAGCCCCTGAAAAGGACTTTTAGAAAACACCTGCACCTGTTTGCCTATATTGATACAATATTTTTTATATGCACAAAGAAAGGGCAAAAAGCTGCTTTCTTTTTCATATTGAACATATATTTTTTCAAACTCCTCCAATACTGCACAAAGCAATTTTTTTCTGCAAATGGTTTCTCCCTTTTCCAAATTAAGAGAAGTAGCACTTTGTTTTAATTCCTCAGGAAAGCATACAGTATTCACATTGATGCCAATGCCTGTCACCACAAAATTTACATTGTCTATTTCCGCATCCAATTCTGTCAATATACCACAAACCTTTTTGCCATGAATCAATATATCATTTGGCCATTTGATGTCTGCCGGCAATTTTGTCTGCTTTCGTATTGCCTTACAAACAGCCAGTCCTGCCAGCAGTGTCAAAAGAGGGGCCTCCGAAGGGGCTATATGGGGGCATAACAATAAACTCATCCAAATCCCCTCTCCCTTTGGTGTCTGCCAAGACCTTCCTCTGCGTCCCTTTCCTGCCGTTTGCAGCTCTGCCACCACCAATGTGCCTTCTTTTTTTCCTTCTCTTGCCAGTTGTTTCAAATAAGTATTTGTGCTGTCAATTTCTTCAAAAAAATAGATTTCTTTTCCAAATATTTTTGTATGCAGTGCTTCTTGAAGCTCCATGCCATTATATATCTCCTCAGAGGGTATCAAATGATAGCCCTTGTTGGACACCGCTTCAATTTTATAACCCTCTTCTTTCAGCTTTTGTATTCCCTTCCAAATGGCTGCACGGGAAACCCCCAGCATTTCTCCCAGCTGCTCTCCGGAAACATACCCTTCTGTTTGCTTTAATATTTTTAAAATTTTTTGATACATTCTTTTCCTCCCTTCTGATAGTATGGTTCTGTTGTTTTCCTATGAAATAAAAGTCATAAAACATTGATTTTGCCAGACAAAGCCTGCCTTTTTTCATACTTTCTTTTCCACTCACAACAGGCTTTTGAAAAAGGCTTGTCATTTTCTCCCAAAAACAGCATCAGAATTGTTTTCCGTTATTTATTTTTCAAAAAAAAATAACAGCCTCTCATTTGTTACAGTCATATATTTCACAATGACAATGCTCCAATTCACACAGCTTATATCCTCTTTTATGCAAAGCTTAAACACACATTTTATGCAGCTTTCCATTTATGCAGTACAACGCCCATTCTGCCATCAAAGTCCTATACCAGCCAAAGCAAATGGATTTTTGGGATGCCGCAATTTTCCTTTTTCATTGCTTTCATTGCAGGGAAATTAGAAGCATTGGCAGCACCTTACAGTTTTTATCTCACTTTCTTTCAAATAAAGTAACCCCCATCTCCCTTTTCTATTTACAATACTCATGTATCCCATCCCCTTTTTTTGCAAGGTATGTGACACATTTTCAAAAACCAGTGGCAATGGCCCATTCTATTTCCATACCAAACAACATTGCAGCAGGCCACATGACCAGAAAAATATACTGTTTTCTAAAATGTTATACAAATTCTTTTTTGCTCCATTGAAATTAGACTGCTTTTTTATTTGTTATAACACCTTTTAAAGCATTGTATTTTAATTGTTTTTTGAATCATAACGGCAAAACCCATCTATATCCACTTTATAAAACCAAAATATCATAAAAGAACCCTCGAATACCATCGAGGGTGAAAATATCAAGCTTCTAAAAAATCCCCGCATATTTTTTCATTTCAATGAATCAGTGTTACACCACGGGATTTTTTTGCTTTTCCATTATTTTCCGATTGTAGCCACCATCACAGCTTTAATGGTGTGCATTCTGTTTTCTGCCTCATCAAACACAACAGACTGCTTGCCCTCCAGCACCTCATGGGTCACCTCATAGCCCCTGACTGCGGGCAGACAGTGCATGAATATGGTGTCCTCCTTTCCTGTTGCTGCCATCAGGGCTTCATTTACCTGATAAGGCTGCAATAGGTCAATTCTTTGCTTTGTTTTTGCCTCTTCTCCCATAGAAACCCATACATCTGTATATATAACGTCTGCATTTTTGACAGCCTCCTGCACATCATCTGTTATGGTGATGCTTCCGCCGCTTTCTTCTGCATATACTTTACAAAGCTCCAAAAGCTGTTTTTCCGGATGCAGCCCTTTTGGTGCCGCAATGACATAATGCACTCCCATTTTAGAACAGCCAATCATCAATGCATTTGACATATTATTTCTGCCGTCACCTGCATATACAAAACGGATTCCCTTTAGTCTGCCCAGCTTTTCTTGAATAGTCATAAAATCTGCCAGCACCTGTGTGGGATGGTCCTCATCTGTCAAGCCATTCCAAACAGGCACACCGCTGTATTGTGCCAATTTTTCAACTGTTTGCTGAGAAAATCCTCTAAATTCAATACCATCAAACATTCTGCCCAGCACTCTGGCTGTATCTTCTATGGTTTCTTTATGGCCCAGCTGAATATCATCCTTTCCCAAATATTCAGGATGAGCTCCTTCATCAATGGCTCCCACAGTAAAGGCACAGCGTGTTCTGGTAGAAGGCTTTTCAAATATCAAAGCCACATTTTTATTTTCCATTCTTTTTTCAAAAATGCCTTTTTTCTTTTTTTCTTTCAACTCCATTGCCAAATCAATCAAATATTCAATTTCCTCTGCTGTAAAATCCTTTAATGTCAAAAAGCTTCTTCCCCTTAAATCCATTGCCATATCAAAAACCTCCTTTTTGCTGCTGCATTTTTTGAAATGCCTTGTTCATAAAATTCTATTAAAAACAGTATAGCATACAATTTGCTTTTGCAATACCCATATGTATCCATTTCATTCATAAATTTTTGATGCTTTGAAAGCCATACAGCACAGCTGTTTGACACACCCTTGAAAATGCATTGCTTTTTTCTTTTCCCATAAAAATGACCGGTAAAAGAGTGGTTTTTCTTTCAATAAAAAATCTCTGCCTGTTTTCTAAAAGCCATTTCACAACACCTTACAGCCAACCGCCCAAAGCAGCCATTCTCATTTTGTGCCATACAGCTTTTACACCTTCCTGCTGTATCAACAGCCCATTTTTCTCCAGCCTTATTTTAAATTTGTATGACTTTAATAGACTTTTTTCTTTTCAAAATACTCCTATCTGCGGCATACAAAATCAAAATATGCTATTGTGCCTTTATGCTTTTTCTTTCCAATATTATTATGATTGCATAGCTTTTACAAAACACATTTTTTGGCCGGAAATAAGCTATTCATACAGCCATATTCTGTATTTCCATTTCCTTTTTCATCTCCATTTTACTGCTTTTGGCCGGCGGCAATCACACCTCCACATTTTCTTCATCCCCACTGGTTTGCCCATTGATGTGCAGATGTTCCCTTTCTGATTAAATGGAAATTTATTTTAAATCCCTTCGCTGTGTGACTCTTTTTGTGTCTATTTTACAATTTTAGCTTCATTTCCTTTCTTTTTGGCTAAAACCATAGAATACTCTTTTTATCATGCCATTATTAACACAACGGTTTTTATGGCTTTTTACGGCCAAAAGGAGCAATTAAAAAAAGACAGCCTCTATGGGCTGTCTTATGATTATGCTTTTTTGCCCTTTTGGTTGGTACGTTTTATAAAACGGTCTAATTCCACAACAGCACGCTTGTGAATACCGGAGCCGATTTTATCCACTTCATCATAGGCTTTGACTTTAAATGTCAATATTTTTCCCTCTATTGCAATCAATTCCGCTACCACACGTACTTTCATGCCCACAGGAGTGGCTGCCAAATGGGAAACCTCCACAGAAGTGCCAACTGTGTCATATCCCTTTGGCAAAAAGGGAAGCACAGCATTTAAAGAAACGCCTTCCATCCATGAAATCATTTTGGGTGTAGCCAAAACAGTTACGGTTCCGCTGCCAAAATGCACTGCGGTGTCTGCTTCTGTCACAACATATTCCTCTTCCATACCCATACCGATTGCTAAATTCAGCTCCATTGTCAGTTGCCTCCTTTGTCCTCATCTTTCTCCAAATCCATAGCCTCTTGCTGCTTTTCCAGTGTCACCGTTTCTTTTTGTAATGAAATGTCTTCCTTTTCTTCTAATGCTGTAATCCCCAGCACATTGTTGCGTACCTCTTCTTCAAAAAGCTCTCTAAACTCTGCTCCTGTAATTTTTTCCTTTTCCACAAGCAGCTTGGCACAGGCATGAAGCACCTCCATATTTTCTTTCAGCAAACGGATTGCCTCGCTGTAAGCAGTATCCACAATGCGGCGCACCTCTTTATCAATGGTGGTTGCCACATCCTCACTGTAATTTCTTGCGTGTCCCCAATCCCTGCCAATAAACACTTCATTGCTGTCATCGCCAAATTGTATCGGCCCAAGGATATCGCTCATACCATATTGTGTCACCATGCTTCTTGCCATGGCTGTGGCCCTTTGGATATCATTGGAGGCCCCTGTTGTCACATCCTTTAATACAATAAACTCTGCCGCACGACCGCCCAAAAGGCTGATGATTTCCTGCTCCATGCGCAGCTTTGTCATGTACATTCTGTCCTCTCCGGGCAAAGGCATGGTGTATCCTCCTGCCATGCCTGTTGGAATGATGGAAATGCTGTGGACAGGGTCCAATTCGCTCAGCACCTCAAAAAGTATGGCATGACCGCTTTCATGGTAGGCTGTAATAAATTTTTCTTTATCAGAAATCACTCTGCTTTTCTTTTCTGTACCAATGCCCACCTTTACAAATGCTTTTTGTATTTCTGCCATATCAATGGCTTTCTTGTTAGACCTGGCTGCCAAAAGTGCCGCCTCGTTCAAAAGGTTTGCCAAATCTGCTCCTGTAAAGCCGGAGGTGGTTTGTGCCACCACCTTCAAATCCACTTCAGGGTCCATAGGCTTGCCCTTTGCATGCACACGCAGTATGGCCTCTCTGCCTTTCACATCCGGTCTGCCCACATACACCTGTCTGTCAAAACGTCCCGGACGAAGTATGGCCGGGTCTAAAATATCAGCTCTGTTGGTTGCAGCCACCACAATCACGCCTTCATTGACGCCAAAGCCGTCCATTTCTACAAGCAGCTGGTTCAATGTCTGCTCTCTTTCATCATGTCCGCCGCCAAGACCGGCGCCTCTGCGGCGTCCCACTGCATCAATTTCATCAATAAACACAATACAGGGGGAGTTTTTCTTGGCTTGGTCAAACAAATCTCTCACACGGGAAGCACCCACACCAACAAACATTTCCACAAAATCAGAGCCGGAAATGCTGAAAAAAGGTACTCCTGCCTCTCCCGCCACTGCCTTTGCCAGCAGTGTTTTACCGGTACCAGGAGGCCCCACCAAAAGCACACCCTTTGGTATTCTGGCTCCAAGAGCCATAAACTTTTTGGGTTCTTTCAAAAACTGTACCAATTCCTCCAGTTCTGCCTTTTCCTCGTCCAAGCCGGCCACATTGGCAAATGTCACTTTATCCTTTTCATCCACAGACATTTTTGCTTTGCTTTTGCCAAATGACATCATTTTGCCTCCGCCGCCCTGCATTCTTTGAAAAATGACAGTGAATATGATAACCATAATAATCATCATAATGATAGATGGCAATATTGCTGTTAAAATGCTTGTTTTTGGTATATTAGGCACAATTTCTTCAAAATCATGGCCCTGTGCGTGTTTTTCGTCCAAGCGTGTCTGCAATGTGGAAACGCTGGGAATGTTGACCTGAATGGTTTCTCCATTTCTTAACACTGCACTTGCAACACCAAAATCATCTGCTTCGTTGCTTCTTTGAATTTGAATTTCTTTTATTTGGTCTTCTTCTAAGGCTGTAAGCAAATCACTATATGTATAATTAGGATTTGATGACCTGTCTACTTTTTGCCCTGCTACTGCAATGAGCATTGCAATGATAATAAAAATCACAGCATACAGACCAAAAGATTTCCAATATCTTTTCAAGTAGTTCCCTCCTCGCAATTTTTTACAAAATAAATCGTCTGTCAATTTTTAATTCTATCATACATGGCTTTGAAAAACAACATACTTCCTGAAAAATGTTTTAAAAATACTTCTTGCTTCCCTATCAAAAAATCTTTTTTTTTGACAACAAAACACAATAAGGTGAAGATAAAAGCATCTTCACCTTTTTACGCCAAATCCCCATTGGCATAAATTACATATTTTGATATTTCCTCACAAAGGCTTTTATGGCTCCTCTTCAAATGAAATGACGCCAATATAATCCAAATTACGGTATCTTTGGGCATAATCAAGTCCATATCCCACCACAAAGGCATCGGGAATGGTAAAGCCGATATATTCCACATCCACATGGGATACCCTGCGCTCCGGCTTATCCAGCAATGTGCAGATTTTTAAGCTTTTTGGCTTTCTGTTGGAAAGATGCTCCACCAATTTGCTCAATGTTCTGCCGCTGTCAATGATATCCTCCACCAGCAGCACATGCTTTCCCTCTATGGGAGAATCCAAATCCATCAATATTTTGATTTCGCCGCTGCTTTGTGTATGGTTTCCATAGCTGGAAACATCCATAAAATTCATTGTCACAGGCACCTTGATATGCTTTGCCAAATCCACCATAAACACAACGCCGCCCTTTAAAATACAAATCAGCTCCAAGCTTTCTCCTGCATAATCGGCAGAAATATTTTCTGCAATTTCAGAAATTCTTTTTTGTATTGCTGTGTTTGAAATTAAGGTTTCAATTTTCTCTTTCATGGTGTTCTCCTTCCCAAACAGAAATCCATATTTTATTTTTTGTTGCTTCATCTGCCAAAAAACCATCTGCCACACGATACCCGGGTATCCAAAAAACCGCCTTTCCCACAGCAAACAGCAAAAGGCTCTCTCTTTGCTCTCTGGGGATTTTGGCATCAATGAAAAAATCCTTCAGCTTTTTTTTATGCCCTTGGGATATGGATAAAACATCCCCCTGCATTCTTGTACGACAGACAATATTTCCCTTTATTTTATCATAATTAAACGCCTTCGTACATATGGGAAACGGTTTTTGTGCTTTTTTATACGCATTGAACGATAATTTGACAAATTTATCAATTTCTTTTATATAAGTTGCTTTTTCCGGCAATAGCTGATATTGATACTGCTTTGTATTTTGGGTACTTTGTTTTGCAATAATCAGATTGTCATATTCCAAAAAAGCACTGCATTGCAGCGGCAGTGCAATGCTTTTTCCTGTTTGCTTTTTTAAAAGGGCCTCCAGCTGTTGCAAATGTATATAGGAAATATTTTGCTGTGTGTGAGTATAGTCATAAAATGCTTTTTTTAATATTCTTTTTGTCATGGCACTGTGCTGCTGCCTCAGTATTGGGACAGAAAGTACCATTTTTTGCTCCTTTTTTTCTATCAGTGCCTTTTGCAGTATTTTTTGTGCCATTTCCTCCAAAAAAGCATTTTCCTCCGACAGTATGGAAGCTGTTTTTGCAATATGCTCCACTGCTTTTTGATTGATGCTGTTTTCCAAAAAAGGCAGCACAGACAATCTGATTTTGTTTCTGGCATATTCAGGCATTTGATTGGTGCTGTCTTCACAATAGGAAATGCCCCATTGCTTTAAAAATGCTTCTATTTCTTTTCTGCTGACAAACAAAAAGGGTCTGATAATGCGGTTTGTCACAGGCTGCATTGCCGAAAGACCAGAAAGCCCCGCTCCTCTGCACAAATTGAGCAAAAGGGTTTCCGCTTGGTCATTTTGGTGATGTGCCACTGCAATTTTCCCCTTTTGCCCTGCTATGGCATAAAATGCCTCATAACGCTTTTTTCGTCCCATTTCCTCCAGTCCCATACCTTCTGATTGGGCTTGCTTTGCTATGTCATATTGCAGCAGATGAAAGGGAACAGACCTTTTTTGACAAAATGCCTTTGAAAATTCCGCATCCGCATTGGCCTCCTCCCCTCTTAAGCCATGGTGAATATGCACCGCTTCTATATTAAAATCATATTTTTTTTGCAGTCTGCAAAGCACCTCCAGCAGTGCCACAGAGTCGGCTCCTCCCGAAAGCCCTGCCACCACAAAATCCCCCTTTTGGAGCATATTATATTGTAGTATTGTTTTTTCCACCTTTTCTAAAAACATTCTGCCATTCTCCTTATTATAGTACCATGCCGCTTTTTTTTGTTTGTAAAGCCCCTGATTTTCTTATAGATTGTTTATATAATATTTTGAAGGATTTTGCAATATCCGGCAGAAAACAAAATATTTTTTGCAGCATTCTTTTTTATATCAATCCAATCATAACATAAAAAAATACAGCAAAAAAAGAGGCTTGCAGCTACAAACCTCTGAGCTTGTCAAAAAAGGCGGCAAAATCATCTTTTTCAGCCGCAATAGATAAGGCGGCACTCCCCTTTTACTCATATTTTCACAAAATCGATGCTGTGTACATTCTTTTCTTGTCCATACTTTTTCCTCCTGAGGCCATTTTTTGGCAATATACTCCATTTTGTGCAATCCCCTTTAGAGCATGACCCCAAAGCAATTTTATTTTTCGGCACACAAATAAAACAGCATTATATTTCCCAAAATCTGCCTGCTATCACTGTCATATCGTCTTTTTTTCCATTTTCCGCCTTTTTTTTGGCCTCCTGCAATATATAATCCGCCACATCCTGAGGATTGCTGCTGTAAAAGCCTTCAAACAATGCAGACAGCCATGCCACATCCTCCTCTGCCTCTCCCACAGCTTCCATGATGCCGTCTGTCATAAGCAGCACCATATCATTATGCTTTAGCATCATATCATTTTTATCCATTGAAATATTGCGCAATATGCCTACGGGCAGTGTTTGGGAACGGATTGCAATGATTTTTCCATCCCTTAAAATATAAGCGGCGGCAGCACCCATTTTCATAAATTCCGCTTTTCCTGTATACAAATCCACTGTACAAATGTCCAGTGTGGCAAATCTTTCTTCTGCTGAGCGCAGCAAAAGCACAGAATTAATCATGTTAATGGCCAATTCCTTTTCAAAGCCTGCTTCTATAAACTGCTCCAAAAGCTCTATGGCAGACTTGCTTTCTTCTCTTGCCGCCATACCGCTGCCCATGCCGTCAGAAAGGGCAATGACAGATGTCCCGTTGGCTGTTTCCAAAAAACTGGCGCTGTCTCCCGAAACACTCCCCTCCTCTTTTGGACTGGAGGCCGTTGCCACTGTCATACGATATTTGTTTTCCTCCACCAATCGCAATGTACATTTTCCCCCCACACCAGAATAGCAGGCATATTTTCCTCCTGCCTTTCTCATGGGCTTGTGAAGTGTTTTCTGCACAATGGGTATGATTTTTTCACGGCAAACATGGTTGCCATTGCAGGCCTTTGTGGTAATGATGACCTCTGTACCCTGCTGATTTCTGTCCTCCATGACAGAAACCTCCTCCACAGAAATGCCGGCCTTGTCCAGCTTTGCCCGCAGCTCCTTTTCCATGCTCTCCAAAAAAACACCCCTCACATCCAGCTGTCCGGAAAGGTTTTCTATGATACTCCCCACTGCAAAAAGCTGCTGGCTCACCAGCTCTCTGCATTCAGAAAGCTTATTTCTCCATATACTTTGGGTTTGAAAATTTTCATAAGCTCTATTGACAACATCAACAAAAGCATCTCCTCTGACACAATTTTTTCTAAAAGCTTCCGATAGCTGCTCCAGCTCCACCCTTCCCTTTCTTTCGCAAACAGACAGTGCAGAAAACGCCGTCTGATAGGTGGCATACAGCTCTGTATCCCAACAGTACACAGCCAGCCCGCAGTTGCGGCAGGCCTTGTCTGCAATGGTATCAATCAGCATGGCAATATCATTTTTTCCTGCTGCTTTTTTATCCAATTCCGGCAAAAATGTTTTTCCAAGACTTCTAAATGCGCCTGCAAATTGCTCCAATCTTTCCTCTGTCAATTCCTTCATTTTTAAAAAATAAGTGTCCTCCTGAAATTCCTTTTCATGGACTCCATATGTATTGATAAAAGCAAATGCTCTTTTTGGCACCAGCAAAAACAAAATGCTGCCTGCCAAAAGCCCTTCCAAAAAAACCTGCTCCAACAGCTCATCACTGCAATAAAACAACACCACAATCACCGCTACAAAAAAACTAATGACGCAAACAAATTTTCCCAACTCCTTCATGGCTCCGCAAAGAAGCCCTCCTAAGCTTAATGCACAAAAAACCTCCATGTCCACTTTTCCGCAGACCAAAAGCAAAAAACCAAACAGTACGCCTGCCGCTGTGCCAATGCCTGCCCCGCCCCGATAGCCTCCAATCAGTATCATAGAGGAGGATAATATGGCCATAAGGGGAATTTTAAAAACAGGCAGATTGATATGGGCAGAGCCTGCCACTGCCCCTCCCAAAAGCAACGCAAGGCTTATGATTTCTTCACTGGTCATAATGTGCCTTTTTAATCCTCTTTCCAAAAGCAGTATCCCTTTTTCTGTCACATAGGTCATCAAAAACACTGCCACCGCTTCTATGACTGCTATCCAGCTGTAAAAATGAGAACCTCCCTTTATGGCGGCAAATACAATGCCACCCAAAAGCATTGCAATGCCGCCAAAAAGGGCTTTTAAAAAAGTAGAGGGATATTTTATTTTACTGCCGGCACCCCAATGCAGTGCAAAGCAAAACAGTAAACAAAGTATGTATTTTTCTCCATTTGCAAAGCCTCCCCAAAGCAATCCCAATGCCACAGCCAAGCCTATGGCATAAAACCTTTTTCCTTTCATAAAAAATGCAGATAAATATGCCATGCCTAAAGGATTTAATATTTGAAATATGCTTGTGTTTCCCCACAAAAAACCAATGCCTATCAATATACTCTCCCGCACCACCGTCCATTTTTTTGGCATACGCAATTTCACTTTTTCTATGGGCAGCTTGGGAGGCAGCATTTTGCCAAATCCGGAACGTTGTAAAAGCATTTCTGTTTTTTCCATAACGTACCTCCTCAAATGTTATTTGATTTTGTTACTTTAATATGAAATAGAAGGCTATGAAACACTGCTTCTGCCCTCAAATCCGGCTCTCTGCTTTTCTCCCCTTCCACAGCCTGTCAAAAGAGCCTTTTCAGAAAACTGCTGCAATGCCCCAAGCTTTTTGTTTGCTTTTTTTAAAAGCAGCGCCCATTTCTTTGCTGCATTTTTAAAACTCACATTTTCAATGCTATATCATTTTTCATATTAACGTAACATATGCTGTTATTTGAATATAAAATACGATTTGCTATATGCATCATTATATAAAATCAGAACTACTTTTTTTGTCAAACCACAGAATGAAAATCATTGTTTTTTCCACCTTTTCAAGACAAAAAGAGCCTCATTTTCTGCCAATATACAATCATGAGAGAAAATGAGGCTTTCTTTTACAGCTGTTTTATTTTTTTACAAGCCTTTTTTATTTGTCACATCTATTTTAAACGAAATCATTTTTACAGCTTTTTTGACACTGCTTTTCTATAAAATCTGCAAAGCATTGTTTTTTCAGTCCATATTCTGTTTTCCATTTTTTTCATGTCATCAAACTGTCATTTGACCAAAACAATACTGTCCTTTCCACTATTTTTACAACAAAAGCCTTTTGCTGTTTTTGGTTTTTACATTTAAAATGTTGCACTGCCTTTTATATCCGTCTGCAAAGCCCCTGTCTTATACACAGCATAGCTTTATGGTGTAAAATATACATTGCCGTAAGCTTTTTAAACATATTTTTTGCCATTTCCAAAAAGGATAAAAACAGCACAAAAAAGCTTTTTCCTATTTGCGTCATATTGGTATTTTTATAATAAAAATCAAAAATAGATTTAAAATGTTGTAAAAACAACATACTTTTTTTCTCATTTACGATAATTTAAATACAGAAATTTGAAGCATTTTACCTAGGAATTTTAACACCACAATGAAAAAAAGATAGGAGAGAAAAATTATGTCAGAAATGTTTTGTTTCCAATGTCAACAAACAGCAGGCAATAAAGGCTGTGTCAAAACAGGTGTCTGCGGAAAACAGCCAGAAACCTCCAATTTGCAAGACCAGCTTGTAACAGAGCTAATCCGTCTTGCAGAGGCCGTTTGTCACACCCAGCCTACAAAAGAATCGGACAGGCTGATAATAGACGGGCTTTTTATTACACTGACAAATGTAAATTTTCATAATGCCGCCATCAAAGACTTTATACAGCGGGTTGTTGCAGAATATAAAGCTCTGGGAGGCAGCGCTGTCCCTGTCATTGACCTTTGGAGAGGAGAAACAGATATTGTTTCCTTACGCTCCACATTGCTTTTTGGTCTGAAGGGCATGGCGGCATATGCCCATCACAGTATGCATTTGGGCTATGAGGATGCTGCTGTAACAGAATGGTTTTATAAAGGGCTTTGTGAATTAAACAGAAATCATACCATAGAAAAATGGCTGGAGTTGAACATGGAGCTTGGCAAAATCAATTTAAAATGTATGGCACTTTTAGATAAAGCCAATACAGAAACATTTGGCACCCCCATGCCTCAAAAGGTGGGTACAGACATCAAAAAAGGACCCTTTATTGTTGTTTCGGGACACGATTTAAAAGATTTGGCAATGCTTTTGGAGCAAACAAAGGATAAGGGCATCAACATCTATACCCACAGCGAAATGCTCCCTGCCCATGGCTATCCCCAATTAAACAAATATCCTCATTTGGCAGGCAATTTTGGCACAGCATGGCAAAATCAACAACAGGAATTTGAAAATATTCCTGCTCCCGTTCTTTTTACCACCAACTGTATTATGCCCCAGCGTCCCAGCTATCAGGACCGTGTATACACCACATCTGTTGTGGGCTATGAAGGCTTGACCCATATAGAAGAGGACCAAAAGGGCAGCAAGGATTTCACCCCTCTCATTGAACAGGCACTGCAATTAGGAGGCTATGACCACGACCATGCTATGAGCGGCATAAACGGAGGGCATACGCTCACAACAGGCTTTGGACATGGGGCAGTGCTTTCCCATGCAGAAAAAATCATAGCTGCCATAAAACAGGGTGACATAAAACACATCTTTTTGGTAGGAGGCTGTGACGGAGCCCATCCGGGCAGAAATTATTACACAGAATTTGTGAAGCAAACGCCTAGGGATACACTTGTTTTGACACTTGCCTGCGGAAAATATCGCTTCAATGATTTGGATTTAGGAGAAATCAACGGCATTCCCCGTATCATAGACATGGGACAATGCAATGATGCTTATAGTGCAATACAGGTTGCCCTTGCTTTGGCAGATGTTTTCCAATGCGGCGTCAACGATTTGCCTTTGACACTGGTATTGTCTTGGTATGAGCAAAAAGCAGTTTGCATTCTTTTGACTCTTTTGTCATTGGGCATTAAAAATATGTATTTAGGCCCTACCATTCCTGCATTTTTGTCAGAAACCATTGTAAAGGTTTTGGTGGAAACATATGGCTTGCAGCCCATCACTGCACCACAGCAGGATATGGATGCCATTTTAAACAAAAAATAATATCTGTCAAAAAAGCCGGCGTTATTTTGATGGGAGTCTTTTGCCGGCATACAAAAATAAAGCCTCCGGAAGGGCTATCTCTGCTGATTCTCTGCAAGGGAATGCTGAAAATTTGACATACCATGCTGTTTCAGTGTAGCCACAAATGCAACGGCCCTTCTGCAAAATCTCATTTCATGCAAGCTTTTGAGAAAGGAGTATACACAGCTATCTCCACAGGCATAAAGCTCTTGAAACCCACTGCTTTCCTTGTGGGAGATGAATTGCTTCGGCTTGGAAAATCCTTTGTTTTCCAAACCCTTTCTCTTGTGAGCATATAAAACTGCTTTTTGGCAGCCACAGAAAGCAGCTGTTTCATGGCAGCCACAAGTACAACGGCCCTTCTGCAAAATCTCATTT
>CALWSR010000039.1 GCA_944384265.1 uncultured Clostridia bacterium | reverse complement strand
AAAACCCTTGCATTATGCAGAGAATGCCATAAAAAATTACACTGTGGAAAATTAGTTTGAGTTTATAAACGGAGAGCCGTGTACATTGAGAGGTGTAAGCACGGTTCGGTGGCGAGTGCTTGGAAACCTACCATAGCAATATGGCAAGGCGCCGGGTACTTAGCCTACAACGAATGGGGAGAATTTCTAGAAAAGGAAATGAAAACAAAAATGTTACTATATTTCGCTATGTCACAAAAGATACATTTGATTCTTACAACTGGACGTTAATTGAAAACAAACAGCGTTTCATAGGACAGGTGATGACCTCTAAAAATCCTGCTCGTTCCGCAGAAGATATTGACGATATGACACTTTCTTATGCAGAAATCAAATCTCTTACCACAGGTGATGAGCGAATCAAAGAAAAAATGGATTTAGATGTGCAAGTCAAAAAATTGAAGGTTTTGAAATCAAACCATGCTTCACAAATATATTACTTGCAGGATAAAATTACAATACAATATCCTGAAATGATAAAAAATCAAGAGCAAAAGATAGCACAATTAGAACAAGCTATTGCAATAATAAAACAAGAAGATGCCTTTTTTATGACATTACAAGGGCAAAATTTTATGGAAAAGAAAGAAGCTGGAGAGAAAATACTTTCTATTTGTAAAACAATGCCAAACACAGCACAGTTATTGCCTATTGGAAATTATAGAGGACTTGATATGAAATTGGGATTTCAAAACAAGCATTTTGAAATCATTCTTGAACAAGTCAATCACTATGAAATTGAATTGGGAGAAGATGTTTTTGGAAACATCACAAGAATCAACAATGCCATTGAAAATATACCACATATACTGGAAAAACAACAAGAAAAGCTGATACGGTTACAAGCTGAACTGGAAAAAGCAAAAACAGAAGTAGAAAAACCTTTTCCCCAAGAACAAGAATTGAAACAAAAAAGTGAACGGCTTTTGCAGTTAAATATAGAATTGGATATGGAACAAAACAAAAAGCAAGGCAATACAGAAAAAATAGAAAATGAAGCAGAAAAAAATCAAGATAATTTAGTATCTTTAGAATCGAAAAAAACATCTATATTAAGTGCATTGCAAAATTTTAAATCAAAAGAAAAGGCAGTAGAAGTCAAAAAGCAAAAAGAGGTGGTATTATAATGCCAAAAAGAACCATAGGACTTTACACAAAAGTTTCTGAACAGGAAAAAGAAAGGATTGACGAAAAAATGCAGTTGTTAGGTACAAACAATATGAGAGGATATTTGCGGAAAATGGCAGTAGAGGGATATATTGTTTGCGTAGATGTAACTTGTATACAGGAATTGGTGATGCTGCTTCGTTCTATCTCAAACAATATCAATCAGATTGCCAAAAGAACCAATGAAACAGGAAATTTTTATGCCGAAGAAATGAAGGAATTGCAAACGCAGTACCAAAAAATATGGTGTTCTGTTGAACAAATTTTAAGTCAGTTTTTATAAAGGGGATATTTTTTCGCCCTTGGCAAAAACCGTTCCAATGATAAAGAGGTGAGCGTATGGCAGTGGTTCATTTTGGGAATAGACATTGTGCTAAAAATCAGACCATAAAGCAGTGTATCAAATTTCATATTGATTATGCCAAAAATCCAGAAAAGACACAATATGGACTGCTTGTCAGTGCCTATGAATGTCATACTGAAACAGCGGCAGAAGAATTTTTTATCAGTAAAAAAATGTATGAAATGATAACAAAAAGAAGTCAGCCAAAAGAGAGGGACAATATCTCTTATATGCTGATGCAGTCTTTTCAGCCAGAGGAGGTGACACCAGAAAAGGCACATGAAATTGGTTATCAATTTGCCCATGAATTTACAAAAGGACAACACCAATTTGTGATTGCAACACATACAGATAAAGAACATATTCATAATCACATAGAATTTAACAGTATTTCATTGGACTGCACTCATAAATTTAATGGCTATAAACAATGGGGGAAAGCAGCACAAAAGTTGAGTGATAAAATCCGCAAAGAGCATGGTCTGTCTGTTATCAAAGCACCAAAACAAAAAGGAAAGCACTATGCTCAGTGGAAAGCAGAAAAAGAGGGAAAAAGCTGGAAACAGATATGAAAGGATACCATAGATGAGGTGCTTCCCAAAAGCAAAAACTTTGAAGATTTTATACAAAATATGCGGCAGCAAGGGTATGAAATCAAAGAAGGAAAACAGATTGCATTTAGAGCGGCAGGACAAAGTCGTTTTACCAGAATGAAAACTTTAGGTGCAGAGTATAGCGAAGCTGTCATTGCAGAAAATATAAAATTGCAGCAATCAATGTCAAAACAAAGAAAGCAAAATAAAAAAAGTATCACTGCTTTTATTGACATAGAACAGAAAAAGAAAGAAGGAAAAGGTGGGGCTTATGAACAATGGGCAAAAATATTTAATGTGAAGCAGGCAGCAAATACAGTCAATTTTTTAACGGAAAACGATATAAACTATCAAATTTTAAAAGAAAAAACAGAAAATGCTGTCAATGACTTTCATATCATTTCTAATGAACGAAAGCAAAAAGAACAACAAATAAAAGAGATTTTAGAACTTAAAATAAACATCATTTATTTTGCTAGAACCGCTGCTGTTTATAAGCAGTATCAAAAATCAAAGGACAAACAAAGCTTCAAAAAAGAGCATAGCGAGGATATAGTAAAACATGAAAAAGCAAAGGCATTTTTTGGAAAAAGCGGTCAAAACAAGCTTCCAAAAGTAAAAGAATTGCAGGAACAATATCAAATTTTATTGCTGGAAAAACAACAAATTTATCAGAGGTATGCCAAAGCAAAAAAAGAAATGCTGGAGTATCAAACGGCAAAACAGAACATGGATAAATTGCTTCAGGCAGAAAAAAATCCAATAGAAAAAGACCAGCAAATATAAAAATTGATTGGTCTTTTTCTGTATTGTGAGCCTTTTCATATCGTGTTTGAAATCTGCGTTTACGACTATAAAAATATTTTTCTGCCTCGTGAAAAGGTATCCAAATTTCAGCAGATTCTATTTTATCATAGACAGCACTTAAAATTTCTATATTATGCTTAGAGTTAGGCGGTTTGCCTATTTCATCAATGCGGGCATATTCTTGATAAAGTCATTCTTGTATTTTTTCTTTTTGCTTTTGTTTTCATTGAGAAAAAGGTTTATTCATTTGTAGTAGTCTGCCGTTTATCATTTTGTGATTTTTTTGGGACATGGTTTATTTTTTCAGTGATAATTATATTATAACAGAATAAAATGGGAAAGGTTAGTGTTTTTTTAGAGAGAAAGTCAGTATAAAAATTTCTGATTTTCTCTCTTTTTTTATTCGCATTTTTATGGTTTTGCCACGCCGAAGGCGTTTTACAAATTTTGAAAAAATTTGTGCTGGGGGGGTGGGGTATTCCCCAACAAGCAGAGGAAAGGGATATCCCTTTTTTCTGCTTGCAATTTTAGAACAAATTATAAAACTTTAAAAATAAATAATATGAAACTTGGAAAAATGAAAGTATTCATGGAGATATTTTAACGATTTCCTGTAATATATTGACAAAATATTTCAAGAATAGTACACTTAGTAAAAATATACTAGGTATATATATACTAATATCATTTTTGTTATAAAAGATATAGTTAGGAGATGAGAGAAGAATGACAACAAACAAAAAGGTTACAGAAGCAGAGTATAAGGTACTGGAGGTGTTATGGGCGGCAAAACAAGCCATGAGTGTCAAACAGATTATGGCAGAATTAGAAAAGAAGGGAACCATTTGGGCAAATAGAACGGTTTTAGTATTTTTGAATAATCTGGAGAAAAAGAAAGCTGTTGGTAAACTAAAAGAAAAAATAACATTTTATTATTACCCTATTGTTGCAAAAGAGGATTTTGTAAAGGAAGCATCTAAAAATTTTTTAGAAAAGTATTTTTCTGGTTCCTTAACAAGTTTTTTATCTGCATTTACAAAAAATAACAATTCTGTTTCAAAAGAAGAATTGTATCAATTACAGGAATGGATTGATAGTTTTGATAAATAGAATATTTGTTTCTGTCATGCAGCTTTCTATTGCTGGTAGTGTCAGTTGCAGTATATTTTTATTGGCAGAACGATTACTATTTCGTAATATGACAGCAAGATTTAAAGTAAAATTGTATTTTTGGATATTACTTTCTTTTGTGCTTCCTTTTTTTTACATATTGGAAGTATATGATGGAAGTAATATATTGTTTGTGCAGGGCAATGGCATGATTGATATAGAAAGAAATTCTATGGCAGACATTTTTTTTACAATTATGAAACATACGCTGGTAATAGATATGTTACAAGGATTGTGGCTTATTGGAATGTTTTTGTATTTATATTGTATTTTTAAGCGTTTTATGAAATTAAAAAGCGTGTTGAAAAGAAATCGTTTTTCCATAGAAAATACAATATGGCAAGAAACATTATGTCGCATTTGCCAAAAAGAAAATAGAAAAACAATAGTATTGTTTGCTGCAACAAAATTACCACAGCCTTGTATTATGGGAATAAGGAAACATACGATATATATTCCTGCTATATTATTAAATCAATGCACTGAAAAAGAAATAGAACTGATATTATATCATGAAGTTACCCATAGTAAAAGAAAAGATATGCTGTTGAAAATAGTAATACACACGTTAAATTGTATAAACTGGTTCAATCCACTCTTTTATTATATCAAAAACAGCCTTTATGAATGGACGGAACTAGCTTGTGATGAAGAAATGACAACAGCTTTTTCCACAGAGCAAAAGAGAGAATATGTAAATACCATTCTGCACCTTTTTGCAGAAGATATGATACAAAACAGTCAATGGAATGTTTCAAGTTTCGGGGAAAGTGAAGCAGATAAATTAAATAGGAGAGTGAAAGCAGTTATGGAAAAGAAGAGTAATTATAAATGGGGTTATAAGTTATTGGCAATAGGATGTTTGGCAGTGGCTTTTGGTACTGGAACAAAAGTGGCAAAGGCAGCAGATACAACAGTAAATGACTTGTTTTCAAAACAGACAGAAATTGCATATATAGGAGAATATACATTTTATAAGGAAGGAGAACTAGATTTACTGGATTCCTATAATGATTATGTGGAATTTGATGATACACAGCTACAAAACGACATAGAAAATGGTACAGCAAATCAATTCTTATTTACAACAGAAGAAAATGTTACATATAGGCTGATTACACCTGAAGAAGTGATAGATATTACAAAAAAGGATACAAATGTTAGTCCGAAACATGTACATACTTATAAAAATGGTAATGTTTCAAAACATACAAAATATAGCGATGGTTCTTGTAAAACGACAATATATGCCACAAAATATTGTACTGGCTGTGATTATATGATAAAAGGTGATGTTATCCGTGAGTATACAGATAAAGTTTGTTGCCACTAAAGGGATATAACCAAAAGGGTTTTGATAATAAATGAATGCCCTTTGGGATGATTATATCAATCAATATAGGAAAGGGGGAAGTTGGAAAATTGTATATCAAAAAGAGGGGAGGCGAAAAGAAATACCTTACTAAAAATGCAAACTATTGTGATGGGTACACGATAATTAGTTTTATTTTTATAAGGTATTCATAAAGATAATAACATATAAGCATAAATTTAGCAAATTCAAAGGAAATTCAGAAATTAGTCTTGAAAAATCAATATTTTAGAGCTTTTATATTATTACAAGGAGGTAAGATTATGAATTCAAGAAAGTTGACTAGCCTATTATGTATAGTAACCGTTATTTCTACTACAAGTATCATATCAGCTTTTGGAGCAGATTTGTCTGATACAATTACTTTATCTACAGAAGAAGATTCTATTCAAAATATAGATGATGTTCTGAATAAAGATATTGTTTCTCAATCAGAAGAAAGTGATGCTATCTTAGAAGAAAATAAAGTATTTCAAATAGCAGATAAAGAAACTTTAATTTCTGAAGAAAATATGCCTCAAATAGAAGAAAATGAGGATGCTTTTGTTGAAGAAGATTCTGAGCAAAATATCGAATTTACTGATACAACAGATACTGCAGAGATGATGCTTTATAATGGAAGTCGTGTTATAGATAAGGATTTAAATTCTCAAGATATTTATATTTCAGAGAATCTGAACTTAAAATCTATTACCGACTTAAAAAAAAATCAGCTAAAAATGAAATGTCTTTAACTGATGATGTGAATCATGCACCTGTTGCAGGATTACAATATGCAGTTTTAAATCCTGATTCTCTTGTAAATGGTGAGTTTACAACAGAAACTCAGTTAGCATTCTTTTGGAAATGGGATAATACCCTATATACTTATGATATTGATGAAGGGGATACAATTACTGCCTATATTGGGGGTGTGCCATTAGAAAATTGCTATTCTCTTGGTGGTGCAGATGAAGACTATGAGGGTTTTGCTGTTCTTAATCTTACTCCTGGAGATTATGAATTGTTTTTTTACGTTGTAGATAATCATGGTGCAAAGTCAAATGTAACGAGTTTAGCATTTTCTATTGTAGATGTTACAGAACAGCCTAGTGACGATGTACTTGTTTTTGAAGATAGTTTGTCTTCTGAAACTGATGTAAAGACTTATACAATACCTGTTGATTTTACTAAAACACCAGAAGTTGATTTTTGTTTGATTAGAACAGGTGCTTCTGGATTAAAAATGACAATTTTTGATGAGGCAGGTAACGAAGTTCGAAATGCTGCGTGTGCTCCTGATGTTCCTGGTTTTCAGACATATGCAGGAGAAAAAACGAGATCTGCTGTTAGAGTAAAACAAACAGATAATGTAGCCTCTCAAACATATACAGTCAAAATTGAAAATAATAAGGTATTCAAAGAAGGAGATTCCGATTTTAAATTGATGATGTGTTCTAGTGATGATGCAGGTATTTTAATGGGAGGAAAAGAAAATGTTACGCATATATATCCTAATATATATGACCCAGAAAAAGACTCAAAAGTTTATATCCAGCAATATTTGCCTAGTACAAATCCAGAGCAGGGGCATTGGTACTCATTTGCTGGAGATGGAAAAATGGTATTTACCATCTCTCAATCACAAATTAAAAATAGTGCATTAAGATTTCAAATAAGGGATGTCGATGGTAGAGTTTTATATGATTCTAATAAAGACCCTAATGCTATACGAAAAGTAGAAACATTACCAAATGGAATTGTTACAGATTATATTGAAAAATTAACTTGTGAAACAGAATTTGGACAAAAATATTATCTTGTAGTTTATAGTAGTCAAGAGCAATCTTATTCTCATGAATATGCTTATTCTGTTTGCATTGGTGACCCACAGTATGTATCAGCAAAAGTTGATTTTGTATTTGAGAATGTTTCTTTAAAAAAGGGAGCTGAAACAACTGTAAAAGCTACTGTTTCTGATAATATACCAGATTCTATCATTGCGAACTATGTTGTATATTCTCATGGCGATATAGCTGCTTTAGAAAACTATTGGTATTGTAGGCATGGAAGTTCTTCATGGACACCGGTTTATTTATATAGAGAAGGTAAATTTAAGGTGGACTGGAAAAATGATTCTAGTACGAAAGTAAAAGGAGATTGGTTTTTTAAGTTTAAGAGTAAAAAGGATACTGTGGACGATATAACAATTACTTTATATTACTTATATGAAAAGGGAAATCAATTTATAATATGATAAAAATAGTAATATAGTCCTTTAAAATAGTGGCATTACAAAAAACGTAGTATTTTAATAAAATATAAGTTTTTTCGTATATAGTAAATTTATTGTATATTGTAATGGCAAATTGATATTTGCCAATCATGAGATAATATTCAGCCTCTTTTGGTATGATTCATTTTGATAGATATATCTACCTTTGAAGCTGGTTTTTTCTATAAAATCATTGAAAAAGGGATTATAAATCCATGTCATATAAATGTATAGAATTAGAACTTATGGCTAAGTATGGTAAAGGAGGAAGTTTTATGAAGGTATGTAATATTACAGCTATCAAAGCGGCACCAATGATTACAGAAGATAAAACAACAACACCTATTACTCCAGTAGAAAAAGAAAACTACAGATTAACAAACAAGGATAGAATAGAAGTAACACCTCAAATCAAAAAAGAAATTCAAAGTACAATTTCCAATGATGAAAGAATGTTTCAACTGAGAGAGAAGAAATATCCTTTGTCTTCTCGTTTTAATTTCATTTCTGGAGATGATAATGAAGTTTCTGAAATGTTAAAAAGGTTTCAAGATACTTCAGAGCAGATGATGGCAGATTTCTTAGACGGTAAGGCTACTGTAGATGATCTTATGAATCATTTTTGTGATATTGCAGATGAAGCGATAGAAACATATACAAAAAAAGGATACTTAGGAAATTTTGATGTGGAAAAATCAGCATTGTTATCAAATTTATATGAAAAGTTTCGATATGCTGTAAATATTAAAGCAGTTCAAGTAAATCATGCAGAGGGAAAACAATATTGTGAGGACGAAACGAAAAGATATACCTATTATAATGCAGAATATTACTATAAAGCAAAGGAAATTACAGATGCCTTAGAAGAAGAAGTGAAAGCAATTGCAAAGGAATGGGAGATTGAAGAATATACAGCACCAACAAACTTAAAAGGATATTATGGTAACTTTAATTCTTGTATGTTTGCGGCAGGAACATCAAAAATGTTAGATTTTTATAAAGAGCCACCTAGGGATTTTAAATTCTTTTTCCAAGACATTACACCTTCTCGTTTTTATGTTACTGAACTGCAAATTGGTGATAAAGTCGTATATACTTCTCCAAAATCCTGTGACGGAGAATGTGCTGGTATTGTAAAAGTTTGGTCTGAACAATGGAATGGAACTGCAAAAATACCATTCAAAGGCTCTTTGGATGATTTCTATATGGTATCAGATATTTTCAAAAATAATAATGTACCTGCATATTTGCAAGATTGTTTAGAAAACTTTCAAGTATTTAGTAATGCTGGAGAAAGTCTACTTTATTGGAAAGAAAAATATTGGACAAAGTAATTTTTTACCCCTCTTTGAAGATTTAAAGAGGGGATTACTAATAAAAAATAATATTTGTAATAAAGATAGCAGAAAAGTGATTTTACAATACTTTTCCTCTATTTTATGCTTGTAAAATATTTATAATTTCTATGATAAATTCTTAAAAATTAAAATCTGCGAGGGCGTTAAGCAAATAATGAATGGAATGAGAAAGAGGAATTACAATGGAACTTGGCAAAAAGAAACATGGTGAAATCTACCATTCCTAAAGAACGGGATACAACATATGTTTTTCTTCTGAAGTGTGCAAACCAATGCCTCTGACGAGAATTGTTTCTTTCAATAGGAGAAGTGTATTTTTTACTTTGTCATAATAGTTCTTCTGGGATAACTTCTGCATAGGACTTCCAGTTGTCAGTCATATAAATTTTGACATTCCACTTGTAGTATGAATGGTGGTTCAAGACAAGAAGCTGATTTAACAGGAAGAGATACTATTCCATTAAATATTACATATATGATGGATGTACCAAGCAGTAATACGACTTCCTATGACATGAGAATTGAAGGAAATGTTTACTACCATAATCCATCCATTAGTTCAGTAAAGGTATATAAGAGTAGATTTTCAGCTATTGTTCGTTTTTTAGATTTGTCTGCTATTTATCAAAGTGAAGTTTAAAAATTAAGTTAAAAGACTGCTATATGAAACATCATTTTTCATATAGCAGCTAGAAATTAAGTAGGTGATAAAGTATGATAAATGCAATTCACAAAACACAACAACAGTATAATTTTACAGTAAAACAACAAAACATCCCTTCTGATATAGCGCAGCAACAAAAGGGAAGTATAAAAAATTGTTATGATACTTGTGTTTTGACAAAAAAAGAAGAAGCAGAAGAAACATTTTGGGGATTAACCAATGCAGAATGGAAAGAACTGGGACAAAAATATGATGTGGAAAATTTAACACAAGAAGAAAAAAAAGCATTGGCAGAAGAATTAAAAGAAAAAGGTGTCCTAGATGAAAACGAATGTCTGCTCATGCAATATGCCATCATTCCTTTACCAGAGCCTCTTGAGAATGCCAATACAATTACTATCGGAGAACATCCTTCTGTCAACCCAGAAAACAAAAATAATTTTCTAAAACATTTCGATGAACTTGCAGTTTATTGTGATTGGATGGCAGAACAAACAAATATTCCAGAATACAGAGAAGAACTACAACATGTAAGAGATATTTATCTAAAATTAGCAGATATTTCCGATAAAATTGCAGAAGAAAGAGAAAAAGTTGCCACAAAAAAAAGTGATTATTCTTGGAATAAATAAAAATTATATGGGAGAAATGCAACAAAATATAAGCTGGATGACAAAAAGAGCCATAGAATTATATAAAATGGATGGAATTGCACATAATGGAGTAATTGGGTATCCGGATTCACCATATGAAGGAAATCAAAAACCATAAATTATATTATTTTGAATGTACTATGAATGATGGTTCAAGATAAAAAGCTGATTTAATAGGAAGAGGTACTATTCCATGTACCAAGCAGTAACACGACTTCTTATGATATGAAACAAGCTAGTTATATGACAAAAGTATCAAGTGATGAATAATTGAAATATAGAAAAGGTTTTATGTAAAGATAGTTACATAAAACCTTTTTTAGAAATAAAGGAAGTGTATTATGAAAAGACAAGTAATCTATTGTGTTTTTATTAGTATATTTACATTGTTCATTGCAATAAAAAATGTAATGTATCAATTTAGAGGAGAAAAAGTAAATTTAATTCATTTTTTGATATTACTAATCTACTTATTGTGTTGGTATCAATTTTTAAAAAAATCGAATGACAAACTTTTAAAGTTTTCTATTACATTTTGGGGAATGCTTTTGTTTTTTACAATACTAGAAATCCCATGGGTATTATATGATGTTCATTTTCCTTTATTTTCTCCTTTTATAATAGCAATAGATGGTATTTTTTGGGGAATTACAATACTACATTCTTCTTATTTATTTTTGTTATTGATAAAAGGTATAGTAGTACTTGTTTATTTATGTATTTCTATAAAATATTTTAAAAAATATGCTGCATTTTCAAAATAAATGTTTTTATAAAGGATAAAATGACTTAAAATTTTGAGGGTGTTATTAAAGTGATGAAATAAGGACATACTAATAACAAAGGAGATGTTATTGGTATGGAATGTAAAAAATGTGGAGCAACAGAACACAGCAAAAATGGATTGATAAAAGGGCATCAAAGATATAAATGTAAAAATTGTGGTTATCAATTTGTACCGACTTTACAGAAGGGATTGGATGAGCAGACAAAATGAATTGTATGTTTATGATACATTAATAGGTTATCTTTTAGAACAATCGCTGGTTTATTGAATACTTCTTACCCAGCATATTAAGCTAGGTAAGAAAATTTGCATTACAGCATTATGAAAAACCAAAGCCTGCTTCAGAAGCTGTGGTAATACAATTAGATGAAATGTGGCACTTTCTACATTTAAAAAAAACAAACTTTGGATATGGAAAGCATATTGTACTGATACAGGACAACGCATCGAATGTGGCAATGGTGATACCATTGCCCTTAAAAAATGACTCCAAAGATTAAAAAAGTGGAATGTAACAATTTATATGACTGATAACTGGAAGTCTTATGCAGAAGTTATCCCGGAAGAACTATTAGTACAAAGTAAAAAATACACTTCTCCTATTGAAAGAAACAATTCTCGTCAGAGGCATTGGTTTTTTCAGAAGAAAAACATGTGTTGTATCCCCTTCTTTAGAAATGGTAGATTTAACCATGTTTCTTTTTGCCAAGTTCCATTGTAATTCCTCTTTCTCATTCCATTCATTATTTGCTTAACGCCCTCATATATTGAAGTGAAAAACATAGTGTTTGAAACAAAAGAAGTTGTATTTGCTTCAATCGGTGAATATATGGAATATACGTCTGATTTAAGTGGAATTAGAATACAATATATGCCATATACAAAAACTGAAAAGTTAGCCAAGTATCCTTATTGGTTGTATTTTATTGCAGAAAATGTACAAAAATCAAATAATGAAAAAGTAACAATGTTTGGGAGTATTTATTATTTACAGAATGGTGCAGTAGGGAAAGTGGGAATAAGATTTAATATAAAAGATTTTTATGTTACTATCAATAAAAATGATAAAGGTGAAATAAAATGTAATAGGGTAAGAATAGAAGGGTCAAAATTTTAATCAAAGTATTAAAAAAGAAGTATAGAGTTTTAGGTATAATGAAAAGGGTGTAAAGGCATTGCAGGCATTGGCTTGGTGATATAATAACATTGTGAAATATTAAAAAAAGGAAGGGAAAAGCCTTCCTTTTTTATATTTTATCAAAGCCGCCTATACGCTTTTTTTGTCCCACTTTTCTACAAAAGTTATGAGAAGTTATGAATGGTTATCCATAGTTTTAGGTTAAAAAATGCTGTTAATTTAGTGTTTTTGAAAAGGTATTGTATGTTATAAAAATAATGTGGTATAATTATAAATTATAATATTTGTGACTTCTGTATGGTCAACTCTCATTAATTTTTATTTTTGAAGAAATACTCAAGGAGAATGAAAAATGGTTAGCAGATACATAGACAAAGCTGTTAAAAGAAAATTATATGCTGAATCAATGGGGCGGTGTATGAATCCAAGTTGTCAACAAGAGTTGTTTTGCAAAAATGGAGACATAATTGAAAGGGCACATATTGCTCCTTATTGTGAAACAGCAGATAACTCATTTGAAAATTTAGTTTTACTTTGTCCAAATTGTCACACAGAGTTTGATAAAAATCGTGCATTTACACCAGAAGAAGTTTTGGGATGGAAGGAGACCAGAAAAAAAGAACTCGAAAGGTTTTTTAACAAAAAGTACGAAACATTTGAAGATTTAAAAAAAGAGGTTGCCCCTATACTTCAGGAAAACAAAACAATTTACCAAAGATATTATTTAAATGATAACAAGACTTTGTGGGATAAATTTGAATACAAAATACTGGCCAATAACAGAAAACTGAAAATGCTGTTTTTAGCAAATGATAGTCTAATTCAACGACATCAAAAGAAATCTTATTCTAATCTGGCATATATTCAATCCTTTTTATTACATATTGACGAATTTGAAGTAACTCGCACAGAAGAAGAAAAAATACGAGAAGTTCTTTTTCCACCAGAAATTAATTCAATGTTTGGAATTGCTCCTGTCGAAGATTTCATTCTTCCCTCTACCGAATCGTTGGAACTCTTAATTGAAAAGCTAAAGGCACAAAACAAGTATGAAACCATAGGTATCGGTATCGAACATCCATACATCCAGATGAATGAGGGAGGGCAGTCAGTCCAAGTCTTTTTGGATGATACTCCCAGAATAAGACAGCTGTATTATGATTATGGCTGTTTTATGGGGGCGAAGGTTCGCTTGAAAAGTTTGAATTATGCTTTGAAGTATATTCGTTCAAGAAATATTAGGTTTAAATTTTTATCTGACAGTAATCTAAGAGAAATCACTATACAAGGTACAAAACTGATTTTTGTTTACGAATATTGCTTGAGTCAATCGGAATTGATACATCTTGCTCCAGAAAAAAACAGTATTGTAGTTAACTTACATAACTGGAACGGAGAGAGTTGCATATCCAGTCAAGCATATATGGAGGCAAGGCGGATGAATGTTCGGTTATTAACTATGGGAGCTTTTTATGGATATATTAATGAAATCATGCAGATTAAATAATGATATTATTGAACAGGTAAAAAAGCATATACTGCCGTTCGATTCTTTCAAGCAAGTATTCTTATTTGGTTCAGCATTAAAGCCAAATATGATTAACAATGACATTGACATATTAATCATCTATGCAGAATACTCAAACGAATTTGGCAATGATTTAATTCTATTTTCAAATGAATTAGAAAAGGAAAGCGGTATATTCATCGATATAACATCATTAAGCATTGAAGAAGAAAAAGAAATCAAATTTTTAGATAGGATTAAGCACCATTGCTTAAAATTAAAATAAATATGTTAATAAAGAATTAGCTAAGTAATTTTGGTGTAATGAAAATTACTTAGCTTTTCTATTTTTATAAAAAGCCTGTTATGTCTTACCAAGCACTGAATTTGGTTATCCAAATTCACTTGTTAGGAGTACCCCCCCTAATATCCCATAGATTTTTTAAATGCGCGCAGAGTATCACGGAACGACTAAAAGCGGAAAATTCCTTAGAATAGATTGGACGAATGAATAAGATTCGGGCGTATGCGGGGGAGATTGTGGAGAGAGAAATTATTTATACATAAGACAAAGCGACAGAAAAAATCTCTGCCGTTTTTCTCTTGCAGGAACTGACTATTAAACGATTTGAAATCTTTTGACATAGGAGATATAGTTTTTTTATTTACTTACAACGTCCAATCTATAATTCTTTTTATCATATTTTATTTCCATATCAAACAAATCCAAAATTTTCTTTGATTCATCCAATGTAAAATTCATCGTACCAAAAACAGAATTTAACTCCTCTTCAGGCACAATAACGACAATCTCCTTTCCATCTTTTTGCATATACAACTTGTAAGTATACTCTTTTTCATACATATCATCATACTCATCATTTTCAATTACTTCATTATTTTTTAGTGTTTTCTCATTTACACTTGGTATACTCGCTGCTTGCAGCACATATATAATAGGAATCCTAACCTCTCCGCTTTCATCTATGAAAGGTGCTGTATAATCAAAGTTTACCTTTTCTTCATTCAAATACAAATCCAATCCTGTATATAATCTATTTTCTTCATTTTCTTTATACTCAGTACCTTCCAATAATGCTTCTATTTCTTGCTGTGTTTTTCCTATCATAATAATATCCGTATCCACTAAACTAAATGTAAATTCTTTGCTAACCTCTTCTAAACTCCTTGGAAATACAACAGCTCTTAAAGAAGGGCAAGCTTGAAAATTAAACGCTTCAATTTTTTTCACACCTTCCGGTATTATAATATATTTCAAATAATCAAAATGGTTAACCCAACTCCTCTCAATTACCGTAGTTCCTTCTGAAAAGTCCAATCTCTCTAAAGCATAATTGCCTTTCATCTGGAGTATTATTATTTCATCATCTGGCAATGTTGAATGAAAAGCAGCATCTCCTCTTCTTACATATTGTATTTTTCCTTGTTCTACGATTTCGTCACTGATTAAATCCCTTTCTACCTCTATATACCGATAATTATTTCGAATTTCTCCACCTGCAACCGAATAATAAAGATTTTCATCTGAAATGACAATTTCTTCCAGGTTATCACAGTTTTCAAATATACTAGGAATATTTTCTAGGTGTAATTGTTGTACACTTGCAGGTATTGTAACACTTTTTATACGTTTTCCCTCCTCTGTTTGAAAAGCCATACACCGAATTTCTGTACAGCCCTCTGGTATCACCACATTTACTTCCTCTCCGTAATATCCATTTAATATTTTTGTGCCTTTCACCCATTCAAAGCCATTTTCATCTATTTCTGTTTCCAAAGCAACCTCTTCAAACACTATTCTTGCTGAGGCACAGGCTGTGTTCATAACACATAAAATGCCAATCATGCCTGCACTCAGCATCTTTTTTGCACCCATAGCTTTCTTTTTCATCATACATACACTAAAAATACATAACATACCAATAAAACATATTATCATAATCATACTTTATTTCCCCTTTCTCCAACTCTATATACTATACCTATCGGCAATATACAAAGCAGTCTTAACCCCTTGAAAAAAAGAGACTGCCCAAGCAATCTCTTTTCTCTGCTATTTTTATTTACTTACAACGTCCAATCTATAATTCTTTTTATCATATTTTATTTCCATATCAAACAAATCCAAAATTTTCTTTGATTCATCCAATGTAAAGTCTATCACACCAAAAACATCATCTGCTCTTTCTCTAGGCGTATCTATTTTTCCTTCATATATAGCAACAGCAATCTCTTTTCCATCTTTTTTCATATGCAGTCTAAATACATCTGTAAAATCTTCTTCATAGCTCCATTCATCTACGCTAGGAATTCCCGCTGCATTTAACACATAAATCATAGGAATTTTAACAGTTCCCCTTTCATCTATATATGGTGCTGTGTAGTCAAAATCTACCTTTTCTCCATTCAAATACAAATCCAATCCTGTGTATAATTTTACGTTTTCTTCTGCATTTGGTCCCCAATCATAGGTAGTAAGCTTTAAAATTTCTTCCATTTCTTTTTGCGTCTTTCCTATCATAATAATTGCATCTAAAGCCCAGCTCTTATAAAATGTGTTCCAGCCAACTTCTTCTACACTTCTTGGAAAAACAATGACACCAAAACCAGGGATGCCAACAAAATTTTCCTCTCCAATTCTTTTCACACCTTCCGGTATTGTAACATATCCCAATCCTTCAAAGTACTGAAATGCTCTGTCTTCGATTTCTGTAGTTCCTTCTGATATGTTTAATTTTTCTAAAGTACTCTTACTATTTTCTATTACTTCTTTATCTTCCGGCCATGTTGCTCTAAACACAACTTCTCCTTTTTGCAAAGCTTCTCTGTATCCTACCTCCCTTCTTCCTTTGTCACCTGCGTAATTATCAAACTTATAGCGATATCGAATTTCTCCAGCCACAACTATATATCGATCATTCTCTTCTGCAATAACAATTTCTTCCAAATCATCGCAGTTATCAAATATACCAGGAAAATCTTCTCTATATAACTCTTTTACACTTGCAGGTATTGTAACACTTTTTATACGTTTTCCCTCCTCTGTTTGAAAAGCCATACACCGAATTTCTGTACAGCCCTCTGGTATCACCACATTTACTTCCTCTCCGTAATATCCATTTAATATTTTTGTGCCTTTCACCCATTCAAAGCCATTTTCATCTATTTCTGTTTCCAAAGCAACCTCTTCAAACACTATTCTTGCTGAGGCACAGGCTGTGTTCATAACACATAAAATGCCAATCATGCCTGCACTCAGCATCTTTTTTGCACCCATAGCTTTCTTTTTCATCATACATACACTAAAAATACATAACATACCAATAAAACATATTATCATAGTCATACTTTTTCCCTCCTTCTTTATTCATACAATTTTTTATTTTAAACTTTTTTTGCTTGCAGCTGCAGCATACAAGGGGCGCTTCCCTTTGAAAGATGCATATATCTAAATTCCAGCACTTTCTTGTCTGCTTCCGTTTTTGTTGGCGGAATAGTGCCTTCAAACAAATACCATCTATTGGGGTTGCTTATTTTATCTTCAACCTCTTTTCTATTTGGCTGTAAAAACTTTCCTACTGCTTTTCCCCCAAATTCAATGCCTGCACAGTGGGAACGGGCATTGGAAATAAGATATACTTTTATGTTAATTGAATGCTGTGCTGAATTGGAAAATATAAATTTCATATTGTATTGCGTTGCATAATTAGCAACATTATCATACCAGTTTTTTTTGTTATTTACATTGGCAATCCAGTCATCATCACGGTCTAAGTTTGCCAAACCATCAGGATTGTTTCCCAAAAATCCGCCTTCTATCAAATGGATTGGATTACTCTCATACTCATTACATTTATTATCTACCTGCCCATTCTCAGGATTTTTTTTACGAGGATAACAAAGCTGATAAAAATAGGAGGTTTCCAATTCCTCTTTATGTTCTTCAAGTGCCTTTTTTTGATTTATGTCAGTAGTACTTTCAGGATAATATTTGTCTAAATCTGATTGATAAAGTATGTCCTTGGCATCTACCTCTACACACGTTGATAATTGCCATGTGGGGGCAATACCCGAATAGGTTAGTTGTCCTTCTTCTTTTTCTCTTAAATATGGTTTTGCATTGGAATAATTTGGTATCTCAATTAACTTTCTTGTATCATCACGAATAAGATATACTGCCACAACTGCTTCGCCATATACTTTTATGGAAGACAATACCTCTAAGAAATCCTTATGATATTTTCCTTCCATTATTACTACACTATGATCATATGGTATTTCAAACTTGCCATTCTTTTTTTCATTTTCTATTGGTTTTATATCATCTATACGTTTATCTGTACAAAATGCCTGCCATGCACATATTGCTAAATCCCAATCATCAGAATCTTCTTTTCCATGCCGTCTTACATATACAATAAGTTCTTCTGGATTTGGATTGTATACTCGTACCATATATCTATAACGTCCAAACGTCCTTGGATCTTTCTCTTCTTTCGTTTTTCCATAAGATAAATAAACCAATGCTTCATCATATTCTTTCAGTTTTACCCTATTTATTAAAAGTATATCGTTTTTAAAAAACTCTGTAAAGGGAGCTTCAGGATAATTGCAATAAATAAGAGGCTTTTTTTTAGCTTGTCCAAATACGAGTTGTCTTTTTGTCCAAATCCAAGGTATGTCACAAAAAATATCTGTTTTACCATTTCCGTTGTTTATTAACTCAAATTCTTTACTTGGCATTTGTTTTTTTGACTCCAAATTTTGACTCGTATTTGAATAAAACTCCAAATCCTCTTTATCAATTACAGCTGGCGGCAATGGTGGATTTAACGCCCTAGTCCATGCCTTTTGATAGGTATCCTCCAAATCCTCTCCAAACACCACCCCTGCAAACATATCTTCTTTTTGGTTTATGGTCAATAAAATGGTAACTTTGTCTGCCTTTGTGTCTGTTATCACCTTTGAAGTCATTTTAGCATGGGTAAACACAATGGAACGCTCACTCAATTCTTCTACTTTTATATTGACTGCCAAATCTCTGTAATATCCCTCATCATACACAGGCATTTTTGCCCACTGCAGCAGTCTTTGCACATTGATATTTTGATAATCTGATTTTGGAACCTCCAATGCTACAAGCATTTCATTTTTTATTTCATATGCTTTTGCAACAGAGGTTTTTGGTGTTTTCACCTGCACTTTATAGCTTGTGATATACTCTGTTTCAATGGGATTTTGTTCATTTTTTGATATCAAACGAAATGACATATGCTACACCACCTTTTTTTACATTTTTACTGCAATTTCAGTTCTGTCAAAGCTCCGTATCAATATAAAAAATTGAGGGTGTTATTAAAGTGATGAAATAAGGACATACTAATAACAAAGGAGATGTTATTGGTATGGAATGTAAAAAATGTGGCGCAACAGAACACAGCAAAAATGGATTTGTAAAAGGACATCAAAGATATAAATGTAAAAATTGTGGTTATCAATTTGTACCGACTTTACAGAAGGGATTTGATGAGCAGACAAAATGAATTGTATGTTTATGATACATTAATGGGTTATTTTTTAGAACAATCGCTGGTTTATTGAATACTTCTTACCCAGCATATTAAGCTGGATAAGAAAATTTGCATTACAGCATTATGAAAAACCACAGCCTACTTCAGAAGCTGTGGTAATACAATTAGATGAAATGTGGCACTTTCTACATTTAAAAAAAACAAACTTTGGATATGGAAAGCATATTGTCGTGACATCACTACACTTAAAAATCACTCCAAAGATTAAAAAAGTGGAATATAAAAATTTATATTACTGACAATTAGAAGTCTTATGAAGAAGTTATCCCAGAAGAACTATTATGACAAAATAAAAAATACACTTCTCCTATTGAAAGGAACAATTCTCGTCAAAGACATTGGTTTCTTCAGAAGAAAAATATGTGTTGTATCCCCTTCTTTAGAAATGGTAGATTTAACTATATTTCTTTTTATCATGTTTCATTGTAATTCCTCTTTCTCATTCCATTCATTATTTGCTTAATACCCTTTATTATTTTATTTAGATTTTTTATAATTGGCAAAACTTTTCGATTCGACAAAATAATTGACAATAATAATTGACAATAAAAGGATAAGATAGTATTCTTAATATTAATATTTTTTTGTGATATTGTTGCATTTTAGATTAAGAAAAGTAAATCATATTTTATTCCTGCTAAATATTTATTATCGTCTATTGTTTTATCCATAAATATTTTAAAAAAAGGGTAATAAAACGCTAATATTAGTGTTTTATATAAAAAATAATTTATGAAAGGGGTAACAAAGTATGGATTTTAGGATTGGCACAGGTGGTATGTCTTACACAAATGCTTTACAAACAAATCAAAACAAGAAAGTGGAAAGACAAAGTTTTCAAGGTGGTTTGGAGAAAGTGATACAATACAAAAAATTGACTGAGCCACAAGACAAAATTGAATTTTTAGAAAAATCTGTCATCAACAAATCAGAATTAAATGACAGCATGGATTTCAGCGGTATGACAGACGCAGAGAAATTAGAAAAAATAAAAGAACTCAATGACAACACGGACTTTAGTAGTATGACAGATGTTGAGAAGTATGGAATCATACGAGAAAGATATGAAACGGCTTTTCCTGATTTGAGGGCCAGAATGGTGATTGGTCTTGTTGCTGATTCTGCGGATAAGATTCCTTTTTTTGAAATCAATTTCAAAATTCGAGACCAATATGAGGAAGACATGAAAAAAGCCGGAACATCGGATAATAGAGCAATTTATGCAGCTTATAAAGGCTATGACAAAATGACAGAGGAACAAAAATGGGAAAGCATCCAAAAACAATATGGCAATCCTAAAAATGGCCTGGAACAGATGTGTGCATTGGCAGAAGCATGTAACGCTGGATTAATTGACATTGATGTATTCCATGATATCTGTAGCCGAGTACAGCGAAAGGCTAATCATGCTGGTGCCGAAAGCAGAGGACGAGATTATGTAGGAGAGGAACTTTTTACAACGGGAATCAGTTTTTACTTTGGATATGAATGGCTACAAAACAATAAAATTGACTTTAATGAAATTGGAACAGAAGCAAAACAATATAAGAGATTTGATGACCTCCAAATGCAGAGAGAATTTAATTTTGAAGTAGATTATATTACATATTTAATGAATGCTTTAGGAGAAAGAGAGTAATTTTTTATATAAAAAATGATTTATGAAAGGGGTAACAAAGTATGGATTTTAGGATTGGCACAGGTGGTATGTCTTACACAAATGCTTTACAAACAAATCAAAACAAGAAAGTGGAAAGACAAAGTTTTCAAGGTGGTTTGGAGAAAGTGATACAATACAAAAAATTGACTGAGCCACAAGACAAAATTGAATTTTTAGAAAAATCTGTCATCAACAAATCAGAATTAAATGACAGCATAGATTTCAGCGGTATGACAGACGCTGAAAAATTAGAAAAAATAAAAGAACTCAATGACAACACGGACTTTAGTAGTATGACAGATGTTGAGAAATATGGAATCATAGACGAAAGATATAAAACAGCTTTTCCTGATTTCTATGCCAGAACTATAGTGGGTTGTGGTTTTGTCAATATCGAAATTGAAGAGCAATATTATAAAGACATGATAAAAGCCGGAGTAGCAAATAAGGAAGAATACCTTTATGGAGCTTATAAAGGCTATGACAAAATGACAGAGGAACAAAAATGGGAAAGTATTCAAAAACAATATGGCAATCCTAAAAATGGCATCGAACAGATATGCGCACTGGTAGAAACATTTAAAGCTGGATTAATCGATGGGGATGCATTTTTTTATATCATCGAACGAGTATCACAAAAGGCTAATTATGCCGGTGCGGAAAGCAAAGGGCGGGATTATAGAGAAAAGGAACTTTTTCGAACGACAATCGGTTTCCAAATTGGATATGAATGGCTGCAAAACAATAAAATTGACTTTAATGAAATTGGGACAGATGCAAAACAATCTGTGATATTTTATGACCTGCAAATGCAGAAAGAATTCAATTTTGAAGTGGATTACATTACTTATTTAATGAATGCTTTAGAGGAAAGGGAGGATTGATGCCATATGAAAAAATTAATATCTTTGTTATTGAGCGCCACATTATGTTTCTCATGGGCAATGCCAACCATTGCTTTTGCCGCTGAAACAAGCGGCATAACAGCAGATGTGACAGATTCAGAGGAGGATGAACTCATTTTAGAAGAGGACGACGCAGAGGAAACCAGCCCGGAAGCTGCCTTAAATGGGGAGGAAGAAAAGGATATTATCTCATCAGATAGTAATGAAGCGGAAGAAAACCCATCAGATAGTAATGAGGCAGAAGAAAAGGACCATATTCCGTCAGATATTGATGAGGCAGAAGAAAAGAACAATGGTGATGAAAAAGAAGACAATAATGAAATTCTTTTTGATGATGATATGCCTGTTGTTTCCATTACCATGGATGAAACAGGAAATGTACAAAACATTGATTCTGATGAGGGCATTTTGGTGGAGCCGGCTCTGCCAGAAGAAGAAGATACAACAGATGCAGAAATTTTAAACCATCAAGGAGAAATTGACAGTGAAGAAAATGTTGGGTCAGAAAAAATGCAAGCAAAGGCGGCCCCCATACAAGGTGTTTTAACCGATTATTATGGCACTTATATAAAAAGCTTTAAAAGCGATGATGAAAGAGACTTTGTAGATGAACGCATTGAAAATGGCGCAAACAGTAATATGCAGAAATATACCTATTATTCTACAAAAGAACATTACAACCATAAAGTTTCTATTACTATTAGATCAGAAGGCGTAGGGCTGAATGAAAGACTTAGCACCAGTGCCGGAAAAATAGATTATTCTGATACATCAGAGCTAATTGATGTTGTTCTTGACCCTACAAATAATGCTCTGTTGGCATACTCAATAAAGTATAATATTGTGAATTTAGACCCTGAAGAAAAACAGGTCAGATTTGAATGTTCTGTGGAGCCTCCCCAAGATAAGTCAAAAAGAATCACTAGAGTATTTATTATCAAATTAAAAGGTTCTGAAGAAAGCGGAGATAATTTAGCTGCTCCTACTTCACCGGAATTTATAGTGGATCATGATAAAACAGGATTGCTTTTGACAGGGATTGATTCCAGAATGGAATATCGTAAGGAAGAAACAGATACATGGATAGATTGTACTGACAGCAACATTGCTTTTGCTGCACCGGAAGCAAACACAAATTATTATATTCGTTACAAAGCACAAGGTGATATCCCTGCTTCTGCAACAAAAAAAATAACAGCTTATGCAAGACCTGTCGCTTCCATCATTCGTATTGATGCTGCCACAGAACGCCTAAGACAAGCTGTTGGATATACTTTTGACAAAACATATGAAATGAAAATTGATAATGGAAATTATTTTGATGTAACAGACGAAATTATAGAAACCGGGGCTGCCCCTTTTTTAGATAAAGTACCTGCCGGAACACAGCAAACATTGTATATTCGAAAAAAAGCAACTGATGTTGTACCTGCCGGTTTTGAAACACAAATTACACTTTTACCAAGAGCAGCTACACCAACAAGTTTAAAGTTTGATAATGTGACTTTTCAGTTGACAGGCGTTACAGCAGGTATGGAATATTTGAATCCTACAACATCAAAATGGGTTTCTATTAGTAAAGATATGGATTTATCATCCTTTGCATCTGCTGAAAATGACGTTGAAATGAAGGTACGTGTAAAACAAACAGAAACAAATTCTGCTTCCCGCCCATATGTATTTACAATATCACAATTAGCTCCTGCTCCAACATGGAAAATGGATTATAAAAATGAATTGATTACAGGATTTACAGCAAATCAAAATTATGAATGGAGAAAAGCTGGAACTACGACTTGGAAAACCTTCCAAGGTTCTTCTGTTTCTCTTTCTGAATTAGGCTATACAAACAGTGGATTTAATATTTATGTGCGTCGCTGCCAAACGGCTGCAGAGCCTTATTCTGCTGCTGCTTATATCAACATACCTTCCAGACCAAACGGCCCTGTTATAAATTTTACATGTAATGACCCTAGATATAAAGATGATGTTGTACTGAAAGATATGGATTCTTCCATGCAATATAGTTTAGATTTAGGAAAGACATGGGAGAATGTTACCAAAACAGAAATGGTAACAGATTTTCGTAGTGCAAGCTACAAAATTTATTTCCGTTATAAAGCAACAGACAGTGCTTTTTCATCTAAAAACACTATTTTTACTGTCGGAACAAGAGCAAAAGCACCAACAGCTTCTATTAATAAAACAACAGAAATTTTAAACACATTATCTACTATGGAATATTCTTATGATAATGTTAATTTTACCCATTGTAATGGAAATATGGATATGAAAGCAATCATTGATGCTATTCCTGTTGGAAAAACAAAAAGCATTTATATTCGAAAATTTGCTACAGAAACAACTCCATACAGTCTTACGAAAGAAATTATAATGTATGCAAGAAGCAGCGCACCTACAACACCAAAATATGATAGTGCAACACAAAAAATTAATGGCATGACAACTGCTATGATGTATAAATCGAATACCGAAACAACTTGGCATACACTTTCAAAGGGAACTAGTATAAGTGTTGCAAGCTATATTAAAAATAATCCAAACACTATAATAGAAATTAGATATAAGGCAACATCAACATCATCTGCTTCTGAACCATTATTTATTAAATTATAGTACAAAAAATATTCTATATTCGTAATAATATAAAATATTGATATTGTTTCAGAAACATATCATTTTTCTATATAAACCTTTAGAATAAGAAATAAAATTTCTCGACAAAATAATTTACTATAAAAGAATACTGTGATATTCTTAATAAAAAGTAGTATATCAGAACATTAATAAATAATACTTTATTATAATATTATTTGAGTAGGGCTTTCAGTTTATATCAGTATAGCAGCAATGGTGCAGGAATCTAGTTTATCCCTTTTCATATTTCTAAGGTTCAGACTTTTTTTGCAAAGATTGGTATGAAACAGATTAATAATATAGTACAGTAAACCTTTATCAAGAAGGAATCTCAAAAGCCAGAAGTATCTCAACTTAGATAAGCCAATCCTTACTGTCTTAAAAATACAACACTTCTTAAATAACGACATAAAAATATGAAAATGTATATATGCTATTTATCTATTTCCATATCTTTATGAGTAATTTTTATCTGTTCTATACTTTTTTATTTACCAATTCATTATCTGTTTTTCTTGGTATTATATACAAAAAAATAATCTACTTTTAGTTTTCCTAATCAAAAAAGCTCCAAAAAGGAACTTCTTTGATTTTGCTGGCTGCATAACTTCATCCTTATACATATTCACTTAAAATTTTATGTTCCTTGTTTTATTTTATGGGTTTTAAAATCATATTTATATAAATTATCATAATTATATTTCATTCATCATAATATACTTTTCTGCTTACAAGACATACATGATTCCTTCTTCCATTTCAATTCATTTTTTATCTCTCGTTTATATTTATAATAAGAATTTCTACAAATCCCAAGTAATTTAATCACTTCTTTGTCACGCAGCGTTCCATTAAAATCTGCAGAGTATTTATAAATATCCTGTTTTTTTCGTTTTGTACTTTCATATTCTATTTTTGTACCCTTAGCCCGTCCAATCTGTTTTCCATTTAGCCTGGCTATTTCAATTCCCTTCACTGTTCTTTGGTGCAAATCACGCACTTCTTTTTCCGCTTGTTCAAAGGCAAGTTTAATTTGTTCCTCTGCCAATGCCATAAGATACTTATTCACACCATCCAATATAAAGTCTACATTGGTTCCTGTCATGGTAATCCCTGTTTGTATGGCTTTTTTATAAACACTGGTATTGATATGCGGCTCTTTCAAAAATACAATATCAATACCTCTGCAAAATAATTCCTCATAGGAAGCAAATCCTTCTTTGGCATCCCTAGACATACGGCTCACGGAGTCAAAAACAATTTTATCTCCTTTTTGTACATACTTCATCAGTTTCTGCCACATCTCTCTGCCAGATATCTTCGTTCCAGTATAAACTTCTTCTATTATAAATGCTTCTGGATACTCAGTTTTAATATTTCTTATTTGACGTTCTATATTTTGTTTTCCTGTGGAAATTCTGCAATATCCATATACTTTCATTTTAATCACCTTCTATATAGAAATGTAAAAACAAATCAGTACTATTTTAAACGATCATTTAAAATAATACTTGTATTATAACTCTGCAAATATATAAATTCAACATAGTTTAATACAAAAATGATAGACTTTTAAATTGGTACTTTTTTATTGTTTTTTCTAACATAGAACTTTGAAAAAATTATTTTCAAAGTGTTTCTAAAAATCCAATAAGTATTTTCATGCAGTCATAAGTTTTTAAATTGACACATACCATTTCATCCTATATAATGAAATAAAGTTTTTATATTTTTTAGGAATCAGTCTGTAAATTTTACGGACTGTTTTTTTTATGTCAAAAGTCAAAATGAAAGGAGGGAAAATTATAGAAGAATGAAGTGTACAAAAAACGAAACATTTAGAAACGAAAAATGAAAAAATTAACTTTCTATGAGTAAAGAGTACTATGTAAACAATAAATTAGCAATTAATAAATGGGAATAGGCACATCACTATAATATATAGTACCATAAAATGGTAAAACAAAGGAATAAACGAATTAAAATTGAAAAAAAACTTATTTTATAGTATAATTAAGGCAAAAGAATAGAGGAATTGGTATGAATACAACAAAAATATGGGAAGAATTAGAAATAAAAGATGATTATATTTTTGCAAAAGTAATGCGGGATAAGGATATATGCAAGGCTGTATTGGAAAAGCTGCTGCATATCAAAATTAAAGATTTAAAGTATGTAGAAGAACAAAAAACAATAGACGTTTCTTATGATGCAAAAAGTGTTCGTTTAGATGTCTATGTGGAGGACAGCGACAGAGTTTTCGACATTGAAATGCAGACCACAAATCAGAAGGAGCTTGCAAAAAGAAGTCGGTATTACCAGGGTATGCTTGATCTGAATACCATTGAAAAAGGCGAAACTTATAGAAAGTTAAAAGATAGTTATGTTATTTTTATCTGTACTTTTGATCCATTTGGAAAAGGAATGGCACAATATCGTTTTGAGAGCTTTTGTTTAGAGGATAAAAGCTTAAAACTGGAAGATGGTACAATGAAGATATTCTTTAATACAAAAGATTATGATAAAACCGATGATGAAGAAATACGGGCATTTCTGGGTTATGTAAATGGAGAACACAGCGAAAACCCATTTGTAAAAAAACTGGATATGAAGGTGAAGCAAGTAAAGGAAAATAAAGAATGGAGGGCTGAGTATATGACATTATTGATGCGAGAACAAGAAATTCGAGAAGAAAGCAGAGAAGAAGGTATTGCTGAAGGTATGGCAAAAGGCATGGCAAAAGGCATGGCAAAAGGTAGAGCTGAAGGGAGAGCCGATAGCATAGAAAAAATGTATAAAAATGGTATGTCTATAGCTGATATAGCAAAGATTTTAGAGATAACACAACAAGAAGTTGAGTCTTGTTTGAAAATTTAAAAAGTATGGGCGTGGTGGAAAAAACTCTGCACGCCCTATCTCTATTTTTGTGATTGATTTGATATAAATCATTCTGCAAAAAGGCATATCTTTTGAGTTAAAAATGTTCAATATGTATGTTTTTGATATTAACTCTTTTACAAATGACATAAAAAGAACATCAAATTGAGTTAAACTTTAAATTAAAGTTTTAAGAGAAATATATTGATAAAATGATATATTTTTCTTATACTGAAATAGAATTTTTAGTATTTTTTTAGGAACCAGTCTGTAAATTTTACGGACTGGTTTTTTTGCGCCAAAAAGGAGGTGTAACTTTTGGAAGTCAAGATAAATAAGGAAATCCGTAACTACACGGAGAGTATGTTTTTCGGACTGTCGCTGCGGCAGTTCATTTTTTCTGTCCTTGCCTGCGGTGTGGCGGCAGGTCTGTTTTTCCTGCTCCGTCCCCACTTTGGGACAGAAACCCTCAGTTGGGTGTGTATCTTAGGTGCTTCGCCCTTTGCGATGATGGGCTTTGTCAAGTACAACGGTATGACCGCCGAGCAGTTTGTCTGGGCGTGGATAAAGTCGGAGTTTCTGATGCTGAAAAAGCTGATGTTCCTGCCCGATAATCTCTACTATGAAGCATTGAAGCCCAATATCGAAGCCCGTGAGAAAGGCTTGCCCGTTGCTCCAAAGAAGCAGAAACGGCAGGCGGCAAAGCCAGAGAAAAAGAAAAAATCCAAAAAGCGTAAGGAGGCAGACTATGATAAAAACGCTTAGAAACCTGTTCAAGCAGGACAAGGAAAAGTTTGTTGTACCGAAATCGGTGCAGGCGGTCATTCCCATTAAAACCATCTGGGAGGACGGTATTTTCCTTGTCGGAAAGAACAAATACGCAAAGACCTTTAAATTTGAGGACATCAACTACGCCGTAGCAAGCCGTGAGGACAAGGAAGCTATGTTTTTGGAATACTCGGAACTGCTTAACGCCCTTGACAGTGGTGTGACCACGAAAATCACGATCAACAACTGCCGCTTGAACAAGGCGGATTTTGAACAGACCATTTTAATCCCAATGGCGGAGGACGGTCTGGATAAGTACCGTAAGGAATACAACAAGATGCTGCTCCACAAGGCGATAGGGGCAAATTCCATTGTGCAGGATAAGTATGTGACGGTATCCGTCTGCAAGAAAAACATTGAGGAAGCAAGGAGCTATTTTGCCCGTGTGGGGGCTGACCTTATGGGGCATTTTTCACGGCTCGGCTCGAAATGCACCGAGCTTGATGCAGGGGAAAAGCTGCGTATCTTCCACGATTTTTACCGCACAGGCGAAGAAACGGCGTTTTCTTTCGATATGGTACAGAGTATGCGGAAAGGTCACGACTTCAAGGACGTAATCTCGCCCGATACTTTTGAGTTTGAAAAGGACTGTTTTAAGATTGGAAACCGATACGGGCGTGTGATTTTCCTTAGAGAGTATGCCGCCTATATCAAGGACAGTATGGTAGCCGAGCTTTGTGAACTCAACCGTAATATGATGCTGTCCGTTGATGTCGTTTCTGTTCCCACGGACGAAGCCGTGGGTGAGGTGGAAAACAGGCTGCTCGGCGTGGAAACCAATATCACCAACTGGCAGAGGAAACAAAACCAGAATAACAACTTTTCCGCTGTTATCCCCTATGACCTTGAACAGCAGAGGAAAGAAAGCAAGGAATTTCTGGACGATTTGACAACCCGTGACCAGAGAATGATTGTTTGCGGTGCTGACGATGGTGCATACGGCGGAAACAAAGGAACAGCTTGACAATGATACGGAAGCCCTGCTGACCATGGCAAGGAAGCACCTCTGCCAGTTCGCCGTGCTGAAATATCAGCAGATGGACGGGCTGAACACAGCCCTGCCCTTTGGCGTCCGCAGGATTGACGCCCTGCGTACCCTTACCACGGAGAGCCTTGCGGTGTTTATCCCGTTCCGTGTGCAGGAAATCTACCACAAAGACGGCGTGTATTACGGGCAGAATGTCATCAGCAAAAATATGATTATCGCCAACCGCCGCCACCTTCTGAACGGAAATTCCTTTATCCTCGGTGTGTCTGGGGCAGGAAAATCCTTTACGGCAAAGGAGGAAATGACGAACATCATCCTCACAGACCCTAACGCCGATGTGATTATCATAGACCCAGAACGGGAATATTCGCCGCTTGTCAAGGCAATGCAGGGCGAGGTCATCCACATCTCCGCCACAAGCGCAAACCATATCAACGCTATGGATATGAACTCCGATTACGGTGACGGCGCAAACCCCGTCATTCTGAAATCGGAGTTTATTTTATCCCTCTGCGAGCAGCTCATCGGCGGCAGCACTCTGGGGGC
>CALWSR010000038.1 GCA_944384265.1 uncultured Clostridia bacterium | reverse complement strand
CTCTTAATAAGCCCTTATAGGGCTGGTGCAAACCACGTCTTTTAGGCGTGGTTATGATTGGATTCACCAATAAAAAAACCCTTGAAAACTCAAGGGTTTTACCATGCGGATGACAGGACTTGAACCTGCACCGCCAAAAATGGGACAAGAATCTGAATCTTGCGCGTCTGCCAATTCCGCCACATCCGCATATTTTCACACTGCCTACTTATTGTACTATAAAGAGAGAAGCTTGTCAACATTAATTTTAAAATTTTCATTTGTATGGAAAAAAGCACAGAATCGCTTCTGTGCTTCAAACTGTAAACCGCCTATTTGAACAAGGCAAAAATAAAGGAGTTTGGTACTGTTTGTTTCCCAAACAGACCGTGTATCAATTTGTAATCCTAAAAAGGCCACAGCAGACTTTCCCCAAAATCCGCCGATTTACACATTGATTTCTTTTATTTATTATGCAGTAAAACATTGTAAAATACAAGTGGGAATACTTCCTAAAAAAAAAGGAAAAAATTTACTTTTTTTCAAAATAGCCTTTTTTTTGCTTATGGTTGTCAGACAATTATTTTCATTATTTTTTCTATTTGTTTAATCTATACAAAATATATTTTTGATTCTATCTCCCTTTTGATACCGTTCTTTTACAAAAAAACAGGCACCAATACAGGCACAACCATGGTCAATGTCACACCGCTGACAAAAGCCACCACTGCAATGGTAGTATTGGTATTTCTGGATATGATGGCCAGTGTGGTATCCATGGCCGTTGCTCCGGCAGGGGCAATGGCGCAATAATAGCTGATATGCTTTGCAATAAAAGGAACACTGACAAATGTAAGCATTTCTCTCATCACATTTGACAAAAAAGAAATGGTCCCTCCCGTAGGATTGCCCGCCTCTGTCAGCAATATGCCGGAAAGGCTGTACCAGCCCATGCCTGATGAAATTGCCAGACATTCCTTTAAGGATTCTGTAAAAAACATTGCCGTCATGGCCCCTCCCAAAAGAGAGCCTGCCGCCACCCCCAAAGGTATGAGCAATATTTTCAGTCCCAGCTTTTTGATTTGTGTAAAAACCTGTTTGTTCAGCCCCATTTCAATGCCCACAGAAAACAACAGCAGCAACAGCAGCACAGAGGAAGCCTGCTCTATAATGGCTGCATCAAATGCCCCCCCCACAATCACCCCTGCTCCAATGCCGCACAAAAGCGTTGCAAACACAATCACACTCATTTTTTCTCCTCCTTAAAAAAGACACGATACAACACATATACCACTGCAACACTGCCCACACAGGTGGCCACAGCAAATATAAATGCCTTTGCCCCCAGCACAGGCAGCTGTGTCAATATTTCTGCATCCATTCCAATGCTCATTCCCATTACAAATATCAAAAACAAAAGCCACACCAGCTGCAATTTACTGTTTGCCCATATCATTTTGTCATTTAAAATGTTTCTGTATCCAATCAAAAATCCCATTCCTAAGCTAATCAATATTTTCAGCATACAAAACCTCTTTTCTTTTTTCCATTTCACTGCCGGCCGTTTCTCCCCTCATTTGAAGCAGCCCTCAAAAAAAGCCTTTTTTCATAAAAAAGCTTTTCTTTTTTTAAAAATCTGTTGCTTTCCTATAAAATAAAGGGCTATAAAGCATGGATATGACAGCCAAAACCAATCCTTTGTTGCCATAAAAAAGGGAGATACTTTTTTTCAAATAAGGTAACATCTATTCCCTTATGCTATTTTTAAAATTTATATTTGCCACATGATTTTCATGTCACAAAACCCACATAAAACAGCCTCTTTTCTATATTCTATTCTGTTTTATATGCCTTTTCTTTACTGCAATGCCTCCCACTGCTCATAAAGCCCTTCCAATGCTTTTTCCAAATTTGTTTTTTCCAAAAACAGCTTTTGTGCTTTATCAAAATCTGTGCTGACCTCCTGCTGAAAAAGCATATCCTCCAGCTGTGCTATTTTTAATTCTGTCTGCTCAATTTCATTTTCCACACGCTGTATTTTGGCCTCTGCCTTTCTTTGCTCAGACTGGAGCTGTTTTTGCTTCAGCCAATGGGCCTTTGTATCCGTCACAGGGGCAGCAGGGGACAAATCCTTTGGTTTTTCCCCCTCTGCCAATGCCTGCTGTGCCTTTTTTTCCAAATAGTACTGATAATTTCCCAAATATTCATTGACACCCTCAGCAGTCAGCTCCAGCACCTTTTGTGCTGTTTTGTTTATAAAATATCTGTCATGGGAAATATATAGGACAGTGCCTTCATAGCAGCTTAGGGCCTCCTCCAATATTTCCTTGGAATACATATCCAAATGGTTGGTAGGCTCATCCAGCATCAAAAGATTTGCATTGGAAAGCATCAGCTTTGCCAAAGCCACTCTGCCCTTTTCTCCTCCGCTGAGTGTGGAAATGGTTTTATAAATGTCATCTCCCATAAATACAAATGCCGCCAATACATTTCTGATTTCTCCCATTTTCATATTGGGATAGGCATCTGCAATTTCCTCAAATATGGTTTTGTTTTCATCCATCTGCTGCTGCTCTTGGTCATAATAGCCGATTTCCACATTTGTGCCAATGTGTATCTGCCCTTCATACTGTTGTATTTGTCCCAGCAATATTTTAAAAAGGGTACTTTTTCCCACACCGTTTGGGCCTATGATAGCCACCTTTTCCCCTCTTTTGATGGCAAAGCTGACACATTCAAAAAGCTTCTCATCTGCAAAAGACTTTCCCAGTGCTTCTACTTTAAGCACATCATTTCCGCTTATTTTTTTTGGCGTCAGCTTCAAACGCATTTTGGCAGGCAAATTTTCCGGTTTTTCCAGCCTTTGCATACGTTCCAATGCTTTTTCTCTGCTTTGCGCCCTTTTGATGGATTTTTCTCTGTTAAATGCCCGCAGTGTTTTTATCACGTCCTCCTGCCGTTTGATTTCCTTTTGCTGGAGTTCATAGGCCTTTTGCTCTATTTGCCTGTTGACCTCCTTTTGCTTTGCATAAAATGTATAATTGCCTTCATAAACAGTTGACCTTTTATTTTCGATTTCAATGACCTTTGTCACAATTCTGTCCAAAAAATATCTGTCATGGGAAATCAAAAGCACTGCACCTTCATACCCCTTCAAAAAATCCTCCAGCCATTGTATGGAGGCAATGTCCAAATGGTTGGTAGGCTCATCCAAAAGCAGTATATCCGGCTTGTATAAAAGCAGCTTGCTCAAATACACCCTTGTTTTCTGCCCTCCGGAAAGCTGGCTGATAGGCCGCTCATAATCCTCCTCCAAAAAGCCCAGCCCCTTAAGCACGCCTCTGATACGGCTTTGATAGCCATATCCTTCCTTTTGCTCAAACAAATGCTGTGCAGCAGCATATTTTTTCATATGCTGTGAAAGGGCTTCTCCTGTCAGCTCTGCCATTTCCTTTTCCATTTCACGAAGCTTTTTTTCCTCCTGCAGCAGTGGGGCAAATACAGTCAGCATTTCTTCAAAAATGGTTTTTTTGCTGTCGATTTGCTGGTTTTGTGCCAAATAGCCCATTGAAATATCCTTTTTTAAAAAAAGCTCTCCCTTGTCAGGACTGCTCTGCTCTGTCAAAATTTTAAAAAGTGTTGTTTTTCCTGCACCGTTTACTCCTACAATGGCGGCCTTTTCTTTTTTTTCTATGTGAAATGTGATTTTTTCCAGCACCACATGGACGCCAAAGGATTTTTGGATGTCTTTACAGCCAAGTATCATACAGAAACCTCCTAAAAATACAATCTTTTCATATCATAGCAGAAATTATGATAAAATAAAAGACTTATCATTGACAATAAAATCACAACAGTGCTATACTGAAAATACGTCATAGGAGAGGATTTGGATAGTATGGAGAATGAAAAAAAGGTTTCAATGGCAGTCATAAACAGATTGCCCAGATATTTTCGTTATTTAGGGGATTTATTAGAAAGTGACATCACAAGAATTTCCTCCAAAGAGCTGAGTGTAAAAATGAATATTACAGCCTCCCAAATCCGTCAGGACTTAAATAATTTTGGTGGATTTGGACAGCAAGGCTATGGCTATAATGTGGAATATCTCTACAATGAAATCAAAAAAATATTGGGCTTGGACCGTATTTATCATTTGATTGTAGTAGGAGGGGGCAACATTGGCCAAGCTCTTGTCAATTATGCCAGCTTTGAAAAGCGTGGTTTTTTCATAAAAGCCGTGTTTGATATCAACCCTCGTTTGGTGGGCATGACCATTCGGGGAGTAGAGGTTTATGATGTGGACCAAATGGAGGATTTTGTAAAAAATAATGCCGTAGATGTGGCAATACTCACATTGCCCCGTTCTCAGGCAGTCAAGGTTGCAAATGACTTGGCAAAATGGGGCGTAAAGGGTATGTGGAACTTTAGCCATGTAGATTTGCAGGTTCCGGAGGATGTTGTGGTGGAAAACGTCCATTTGACAGACAGCTTGATGACATTGCTTTACAAAATCAACGAAATGTATGCAGAAGAATCAGACCTGCATCAGCTGCATCAAGGACTGCCTATTAAGCCCAAAAAATTCGAGGATATCAACGGTACAGACAGTGAAGTCTAAAAACAAAAAATAACTTCTTGTATCATTTAGAGAAGTTATTTTTTTGTGCTGTATAAAAATCCTTTTTGTCCTTTCCATTTTTCTGCCCTTATTGTATGTTATAAAATGCAGCTTTGGCTCTTTTTCTCATTCTGCTTAGGGTTTTCTTTTTTAGCAAACACAGCATTTTGTTTTTTCACTTCTTTTGTGTATGCAGCACATAGCATTGTGGAATGCCTTTCATTTTTTGTTTCACATTTTTATCTGCAATGTTCTATTATCATACCCCTTCCCTCCTTTTATCTGTATAGATTGCGGCATTTGCACTGCTTTTGACTGTTTTCTCTTCTGTATATGGCAATGCCTCTTTTTTCTCTATTATGTCCCATTTTCCGCCATGCTTGGCAGCATTGCTCTTTTCTATCATACATTTTTCTCTTTTTATACTATTCCACTCCTTCCTCCACAGCCACATTTCTGCATTTTTGCAGTATGCTTAAAACCATTTTTTATATCCCCCTATTTCTCTCCATACGGTTACTTTCGTATAACATAAAAAGCTGTGGCCATTGATTTTACATCCAAAACCGGTACGCTTCCTATTTTCTTTGCCACAGTTTCGTCAAACAAATTTTGATTTCTGAGGCCTTTGGCACATGGACAACCCTTTCAAATTTTATGCTGCCATTGCTTTACAGACCAATCCCTTTGTTCTGTTTTGAACATTCATATTTATAATATATTTTTCATGCTCCTCTGCTTTTCATTTGCCCCACAAATGGTAACCCACTTTTACATTTTTGTGGTGCAATAGGCTTGATTTTAAAGGCATATGCCTACGCCCATTGATGTGCAGGCGGGCCTTTCTGCTTAGCCTTCCATTGATTCATTATGTGAAACCGTTTTTGTATCCGTTCCGCCATATTGTCTTTCTTTTCTTTTAGCAGCTTCTTGCTTTCTCCTACAATACACATATTTCATAGCATTGTTGTATATCCCTGCCTTTTTCCCTTTCTATCCCCCATACAATACCTATTTTCCGGCACAAAAAAAGGATATTTCTGCCCTTATGCCATCATGACCCAATCCCTTGCTTTTCCAAAAAAAACACCGGTCAATCTGTTGACTTTTCCTATGGGGGCATGGCCCTTGTTCCTTGCCTCTGCCTGTCCAACAGATTATTTTAGTGTGAGTTGTTCTCCTGATTTATCCTTCTCTCATTGTTTTCTGATAGATTTCCTCAATTCAGCTCTCATTTTTTCCTACTATATCCACACCTCTGCACCAAAACGCCTATTTTCATTGCTGCACTTTTTTCCTTTTCCATATCCCATAAGGCTTGCTATACTTAACTTCGGCGGTATTTTTAGCAGCATATGGATATGACTTCTGCTTCTATTTTATTTCCTTCTTTCCATTCACATTTCTGAATATTTTTTTCTTCTTTTTTATGTTTGTAAAATATCATTCTACCCTGTTTCAGTGCAAACACAATATGACATTTGCCATTGCAGCTGCTATAATCTATGTATGCCATGCAAACCCATTTTAAATGACCTCCTTTCGATTTCTCTGTGCAGTTGGCAGACCGCACTTTTATTATAATCGAAAGGAGTTTTTCTGTCTGCCTCATGGCCAAAAGGCTTTTCTAAGCCACAGGACGATGCTGTGGTTTTCTCCATACAAAAAAACAGAGCGTTTATACTGTCGTAACGCTCTGTTGATGCTTCTATTTGTGCAGTACCTTTAGCCCAACCGGTCCATTTTTGTACTGTTTTTATATTTTACAGCTGTTGTGCAATCACTTCTTTTGCTTTTTGCAATGCTTCTTCTATTTTAGACGCATCCTTTCCGCCGGCCTGTGCCATATTGGGACGACCGCCGCCGCCGCCTTTACAGCAGGCCGCTGCCGCTTTTATAATATTGCCTGCATGAATGCCCTTTTGCACTGCATCCTCTGTTGCCATAGCCAGCAAATTCACCCTTTCGCCCGAAGCGCTTGCCAGCACCACAACACCGGAGCCTATTTTCACCTTCAGCTGGTCGCCCATTGTTTTCAATGCATCGGCGTCTGCCTGCTGTACATTTGCACAAACCACATTTATGCCTTTGATATCCTCTTTTTGAGACAGTATCTCCTCCACTGCACTGCCTGCCATTTTTTGTTTGTATTTTTCCAATTCTTTTGTCATCTCTTTTTGCTCTGCCATCATTTGCTCTGTACGATGCAGTATGTTTTCCGGATTTGTTTTGAGCATTTTACAAATTTGTTTCATTTGCTCCTCCTGTGCTTGATAATACTGCAATGCACCTGTGCCTGTCAAGGCCTCTATTCTTCTGACGCCTGCGGCAACGCCGTTTTCGGATATGATTTTAAAAGAACCTGCCTGGGCTGTGTTTTGCAAATGTGCGCCGCCGCAAAGCTCTATGCTGAAATCGCCCATTTTTACCACACGCACCACATCAGCATATTTTTCTCCAAACAATGCCATAGCGCCCATTTTTCTTGCTTCCTCCAAAGAGGTTTCGCAGGCAGTGACAGCAAGGCTTTTAAAAATCTGTTCATTTACCATATTTTCTACCTTTTGAAGCTCCTCCTCTGTCAAAGGGGCAAAATGGGTAAAGTCAAAACGAAGTCTTTCTGTACCCACATAGGAGCCGGCCTGCTCCACATGGGTACCCAAAACCGTTCTCAATGCCTTTTGCAAAAGATGGGTTGCACTGTGGTTTCTGGAAGCGGCCATTCTCAGCGCAAAATCAATGCTGGCACAGGCGGTGTCGCCCACAGAAATACTGCCTTCCTTTACTACACCAATATGCGCAATTTTTCCGCCGATTACTTTGATACAGTCTGTGATTTCCACAAGGCCTGTTTCTGTTTTGATGCTGCCCTTGTCTCCCACTTGTCCGCCGCTTTCTGCATAAAAAGGCGTTTTGTTCAAAAATACAGAAACTCTGTCATCTGCAAACGCTCTTTCGTTAACGGCATCATTTACAACCAGTGCTATCACAGTGGCGTCTGTCACTTCTTTTACATCATAGCCTGCAAATTCTGTATTCATATTCACATCCAGCTGGTGATAAACATTTTCGTCTGCACCCATAAATGTGCTTTCTTCTCTTGCTGCCCTTGCTCTTTGCTTTTGCTGCTGCATTTCATTGGCAAATGCCTCTTCGTCCAGAGAAAGTCCTTCCTCCTCCAATATTTCCTTTGTCAAATCAATGGGGAAGCCATAGGTGTCATACAAACGGAAGGAGCTTTGTCCGGACATCACATTTGTTTTCTCTGCCTTCATTTGGGCAATGTCTGCTTTTAATATTTCCATGCCCTTGTCTATGGTTTTATAAAAGCTGTTTTCTTCTATGGTCAATATTTTTAATATATAATCCTTCTTTTCAAGCAGCTCAGGATAGGCATCCTTGGAGTTTTCAATCACTGTTTTGCTCAGCTCTGCCAAAAACTCGTTTTTGATGCCCAAAAGCTTTCCATGGCGGGCCGCACGTCTTAACAAACGGCGCAGCACATAGCCTCGGCCTTCATTGGAGGGCAGCACGCCGTCTGCTGTCATCACCGTCACAGAACGAATATGGTCTGTAATCACACGCACAGAAATGTCTTTGTTTCTGTCCTCTCCATATGTGACATGGGCCATTTCACAAACTTTTTTTACAATGCTTTGCACTGTGTCCACATCAAATATGGAATCCACGCCCTGCATAATGGTTGCCATTCTTTCCAGACCCATGCCGGTATCCACATTTTTTTGGTCCAAAAGGGTATATGTGCCGTCTTCGTTTTTATTAAACTGTGTCAATACCAAATTCCAAAACTCCATGTATCTGTCACAGTCACAGCCTACGCCGCAGGTAGGGCTGTCACAGCCATATTCTTCTCCTCTGTCATAATAAATTTCTGTACAGGGACCGCAGGGGCCAAGGCCATGCTCCCAAAAGTTATCTTCCTTTCCCAGCCGGGTAATGCGGTTTTCAGGCAGTCCCACCACTTTGTGCCAAATGTCATAGGATTCATCGTCATCCAAATACACGGTCACATAAAGCTTGTCCTCGGGAATTTCCAAAACCTCTGTCACAAACTCCCATGACCAGGGGATAATTTCATTTTTAAAATAATCTCCGAATGAAAAATCTCCCAGCATTTCAAAAAAAGTGCCATGGCGGGCTGTTTTTCCCACATTGTCAATATCCCCTGTACGAATGCATTTTTGACAGGTGGTCACTCTTTTTCTGGGAGGGGTTTCCTGTCCTGTAAAATATGCCTTCATAGGCGCCATACCGGAATTGATTAAAAGCAGGCTTTTGTCATTTTGGGGTATGACAGAAAAGCTTGGCAGCCTTAAATGGTCCTTGCTTTCAAAAAATGAGAGAAACAGCTCTCTGATTTCATTCACACCTAAATTTTTCATTGCATCTCCTCCTTAAAAATAAAAAACAATATTTCCCTTTTTCATTTGTTTTTAAAAACAGGGCATTTTTGAAAATAAAAAACGTCCCTTGACACACCGGTCAGGGACGGGAAAGCTCTCGTGGTACCACCCTTATTATGCAAAAAAGCATCACTCAATACCTTTAACGCAGGATATACGTCAGGGCATACTTTCTTTTTTTCCGCCCTGCTGCCAACCATTTTTTTCAAATGATAAAAAAGACTGCTTCCACAAATCATGCCGAAAATATTTCCACCAAGCATATTTTTCTCTGAACGGCTGTATTTTTGTGTACTCCTTCTTTTTATAGCATATTGCAATATAAAACTGTTTGTTTGATTATAGCCACAAGCAGGCATGGTTGTCAAGGGGAATTTTGAAATAGTTTTTCTATACAGCCGCTTATTTTTTGCATACCCTTTTCCATCTGCATTTGTGTTGTGTTACAAAAGCAGATGCGTATGGCTTCTTTTTCCCACTGTCCCATATAATATCGGCTTGCCGGGGAAACAATCACGCCTTCCTTCAGTGCCTCCTGACACAAAGCCTCTGCCTTTATGGGCTTTGGCAGTGTCAGCCAAAGACTGACGCCTCCTTTTGGGAGCAAAAAATCTGTTTTTGACTGCAAATGCTTTTTGGCCGCACTGACAGCCATATGGTACTGCTTTTTGCCGTATTGGCGCATCACACGGCTGTGCTTTTCCCAGCCATGCTTTTTCAGATAATAGGCCACACCCTTTTGCAAAAAGCCGGATGTGGAAATGTCTGTGGTATATTTTGCCCTTTGTATGCCTTCCAAAAATTTTTTGGGAAAAAGCATAAATCCCATACGCAGTCCCGGCATCCATATTTTGGAAAAGCTTTTGATATAAATCACTCTGTTTTTATAATCCAGTGCCTTTAACGGCACAATATCTTCCTCTCCATAATAAAAATCATAAAGCGTATCCTCCTCTATGATATAAAAATCATATTTTTCTGCCAAAAAAAGCAGCCTTCTTTTTTTTTCCATACTGTATGAAATCCCCGTAGGCGTTTGAAAATATGCCATCATATATAAAAATTTGGGATGATACAGCTTTAATAAATCCTCCAGCTCCTTCATATCCATGCCGTCCTGCTCCATATCCACAGAAATCACATTGCCCCCTCCATACAAAAATGCACCGCAGGCCCCATAAAATGTGGGTCTTTCTGTAAAAATCACATCTCCATAGCCAATAAGTGCCTTTGCAATCATATCAATGCCCTGCTGGGCTCCGGATATAATCTGTATGTTTTCTGCATCTGCCTGTATTTTGTACTGCTGCAAATATTGGCAGAGTATTTCCCGCAAGGGCAAATAGCCCATGGTGTCCAGCTGTGAAAAGGCATTTCCTCCCTCTTTGTCCAGCACTGCATCAAATGCCTCTTTAAATGCCTCTACGGGAAAAAGACTGTGGGGCATAGATGTGTCTGCAAAATTGATGGCATCCTTTATGCAGCTGTCCAAATACAGCTGCTTTTGCTTTGGAAATGCCATGTGCCTTTGCAGCTGCTCAGAGGAAAGGGCAGACACATAGGTGCCGCTGCCCACATGGGAATATACCACCTTTTTTTGCTCCAGATGCTTATATGCCGCCACCACAGTCACTGTATTGACCCCCAGCTGTGCAGCCATACGGCGAATGGGCGGCAGCTTGCTGTTTGCAGTCAAAACCCCCTCCTCTATCAGCCGGCAAAGTCCCTCCGCCAGCTGTTGATACAAAGGCCTTTGTGATTTTTTATCTATGACAATGGAATAAAAAGCCTCCATACAATTCCTCCTTAAAACACTTTTCTGCCGGAAGCCTCTGCAATGCCCAGGGCAGCCCGATATTTTGCCACAGTTCTTCTGGAAAGGGCAATGCCTTTTTCACAAAGCAGCTCTGACAATGCCCTGTCGCTTAAGGGTTTTTTCTTATCCTCCTGTGCTATCAGCTTTGCAATTTGTTTTTTCACACTGTCTGAGGAAACAGCAGCCTCTGTTTTTGTGCAGACGCCTGCTGTAAAAAAATAGGACAACGGAAACACCCCTTGAGCGCACTGCAAATATTTTTCTTTGATGGCTCTGCTGACAGTGGATTCATGCACGCCTATTTTTTGTGCCACATCCAAAAGGCGCATGGGCGAAAGCCCCTCCTGCTTTTGTAAAAAAAAGGGCTTTTGCAGCTGTACAATGCATTGTACCGTTTTCAGCAGTGTGGCCTCTCTTTTGGCAATGCACTGCATCACCCACTGGGCCTGACGTATTTTGGAGGCCACATACTGCTTTGCAGCATCAGATGTGTCTGAGAGCAAAATTTCTTTGTAATAGTCGTTTATTTTCAGCTTAGGCAAAAATCCGTCGTTTAATATCACACAAATTTCCTCTCCCTGCTGCTTTAATATCACATCCGGCAGCACATACTCTGTTTTTTCATAGCAAAAAAAGCCTCTGCCCGGCTTTGGAGAAAGGGTTTTTATCATATCCTTGGCGGCCACCACCTCCACCATTTTGATTTTCAGCTCCTTTGCAATGATATGTAACTGATTTTTTGCCAGCAAAGGCAGATAGTGCTGTATGATTTTTTCACACACAGCATATTTTTTGTCCTTTCTTTGTATTTGCAGCAAAAGACATTCCTGAAGATTTCTTGCCCCCACTCCCGGCGGCTCCAGCATTTGCAGCATTTTCAGTGCTTTTTGCAGCCCTTGCTCAGAAAGAAAAAACTGCTCTTTGGCCGCCTGCAGGGAGTCCTCCTCCAAATAGCCGCTGTCTAATATGCTTTCTGCCAAAAAGCGCAGCACTGCCCTTTGCTTTGCCTTTATAGGAAGTATATTGATTTGAAACAAAAGATATTCCTCCAGTGTCTGCTCCTGTCTTTGGGGAAATCTCCAGTCATCATTTTCCTCTCTGTCTTCTCTTTCCTGCTGATAATAGCCTTTGTTTTGTTCATCGGAAGCCTCCAGCCATTCCAGCCTTTTCAAGGCCTTGTCATATTCCTGCTCCTCTTTTGGTTCCTCCCATTCCATCACAGGGTTTTCCATTGCCAGGCCTTGTATATATTCAAACAATGTCAATGCTCCCATTTGCAAAATTTCTGCCGATTGCTGCATATGCTGTGACAAGGACTGCTTTTGAGAGAGATTCATGGACAGCTGCATCACAACACCTCCTATTGTTTTTTTTGCAGTATAGCATATCAAAGAGAAAAAAGCTACTGTACTGCTGTGGTTTTAAGCAAAAATCATGCCATATTGTAAATTGTTTCCTTTTTTATACATTCAATATAGCAAAAATTGTTACAAAAATGTTTTTTTTATTTATTGTAATAAATTATCATTTACATTTTAGCATAATAATAGTAAACTGTTACTATACATACAATTTGCATACCAACTATTTTTGACAGAGACCCTAGGAATTCTTTTCAGTAAAAGCAATTATTTTATCTCCATATTCATCAACAGTTCTATTGGCTTTGACACGCCCCTTGTACCACGTCCAAGGGCTGTGTTTTTGTGAAAAAATAGATTTTTTCATAAAAAGTTATTGAGAAGTCTTCTGTTTTGTATTAAAATGAATTCTGTCGATTTGATGCACTTGTATGAGAAAATTGCATTATTCTACGGTCAAAACCGACCAAAATCTATGAAAACAGAGGGGGATATTATGCAAGCTTTAACGTTCAAACGTGGAGTTCATCCACCAGATGGCAAAGCACTTTCTGCTGAACAGCCCATCAAGGTGATACTTCCAAAAGAAAATTCAGAATTGTTTTTCCCTATGTCCCAACACATAGGCGCACCCTGCGAGCCTTTGGTTGCTGTTGGCGATTATGTCAAGGTAGGACAAAAAATTGCAGAATCACCTGCCTTTATGTCCTCTCCCATTTTTTCCAGTATTTCCGGAGAAGTGGTGGACATTCGCCCCATGCTGGTTCCCGGCGGCAATATGGTCAAATCCATTGTCATCAAAAACGATGCAAAAATGGTTGAGGCAGAAGGGCTCAATCAGGCTCATGATTATACCACTATGAGCAACGAAGAAATACTTGCCTGCATCAAGGATGCCGGCGTGGTGGGTCTGGGCGGCGCCGGCTTTCCAACCCATGTAAAGCTCAATCCGCCAAAGGACCAGCCCATTGATTACATATTGATTAACGCCGCAGAGTGCGAGCCATATTTGACCTGTGACTACCGCATTATGCTGGAGGAGTCTGAAAGAGTGGTCAGAGGCCTTCAGGTAATGCTTAAGCTGCACCCAAATGCAAAGGGTGTCATAGGCATTGAAATGAACAAGCCAAAAGCCATTGAGGCCATGACAAAGGCCTGTGAAGGCATATCAAACATTACTGTACAGCCTCTTGTGACAAAATTCCCACAAGGCTCGGAAAAACACCTCATCTACTCCATTACAAAAAGAGAGGTCAAATCAGGCGCACTGCCTGCAAGTGCCGGCTGTATTGTAGACAATGTGGACACTGTGGTTGCCATTGAAAGAGCCCTTTTTAAAGGCAGACCATTGATGAGAAGAATTGTGACTGTAACCGGCGGCGCAGTGAAAAACCCCGGCAATTACAAAATCAGAATCGGCATGACATTTCGGGATATCATAGAAGCCATTGGCGGCTTTAAAGAAGAAAACCCTCCCGCAAAGCTCATTGCCGGCGGTCCTATGATGGGTCCTACCCTTTATACACTGGATGTGGCAACTGTAAAAACATCCTCCGGTCTGCTTTGCTTTACGGCAGAGGAAGCATTCATTCCCGAAGAGAGAAACTGCATTCGCTGTGCAAAATGCGTAGACCACTGTCCTATGGGACTGATGCCTTTTATGCTGAACCAGTTTGCCATCCGGGGCGACGGCGAAAATTTTGTAAAGCATCATGGTCTGGATTGCATCGAATGCGGCAGCTGCTCCTATGAATGCCCTGCAAAACGTCAGTTGGCACAATCCATTCGTGCAACAAAGAAAATTGAAGCCGGCAAAAAGGCAGCCGCAGCGGCAAAGGCAAGAGCAGAAGCAGAAGCGGCAAAAGCAAAAAACTCATAAAGGGGGATAAATGAAAATGAACAAATTTATCGTATCAGGTACCCCTCATGTCCGTTCCAAGGATTCTATTCAGGGCATTATGCGTGATGTGCTGATTGCGCTGACTCCTGCAGCATTGATGGGTATTTATGTATTTGGATTAAACGCATTGGTGATTATGGTAATTTCCATTGCCTCTGCAATATTCTTTGAATTTTTGTATCAAAAGCTTATGAAAAAGCCTGTGACCATCACAGATTTGAGCGCAGCCGTAACCGGTTTGCTTTTGGCAATGAATATGCCCTCCGGCGCTCCTTATTGGATGCCCATTGTAGGCTCTGCATTTGCCATTATCATTGCAAAGCAGCTTTTTGGCGGCTTGGGTCAAAACTTCATAAACCCTGCGCTGGCAGCCAGAGCATTTTTGCTGGCTTCCTATCCTACTGCCATGACAACATGGCCGGCAGCAAGCCATGCTGTGGTGGATACAGCCTCCTCTGCTTCTCAGGCAGTAGACGCTGTGACAGTGGCAACACCTCTGGCACTGTTAAAGGCAGGCAGCATCACAACTGTTACAAGCTCAGATATGATAAATGCCTTTGTAGGCACAGTAGGCGGCTGTATTGGTGAAACAAGTGCCATTGCCTTAATCATCGGCGGTATCTATCTGATTGTAAGACACGTTATCAGCTGGAGAATACCGGTAATATACATTGCCACTGTATTTGTACTGACAGCAGCCATTGGCAGAAACGGCGTAAGAGTGCCTCATTATGAAATATTGGTAGGCGGCTTGATGCTGGGTGCTTTCTTTATGGCCACAGACTATGCCTCCTCTCCCGTTACGCCAAAGGGTCAAATTATTATGGCACTGGGCTGCGGCTTGCTGACAACACTGATTCGTATTTTTGGCGGTTATCCCGAAGGCGTTTCCTATTCCATATTGATTATGAACCTTTGCGTTCCTTTGATTGACCGCTTTACAGAACCAAAAATCTTTGGTGCGCCGGAGGTGAAAAAAGCATGAACCAAATTATAAAACCAGCAGTTATATTATTGATTATCACCGCAGTGGCGGCAATGCTTTTGGGCATTGTTTCCGAAACCACAAAGGAGGCCATTGCCGCACAAAATGCAAAAACAGAAGCCACAGCCATGGCGGCGGTTATGCCGGGAGAAGGCATTGAATTTGAAACTGTGTTGGACGTTGCCAATGGGGATGCGCCCGAAGGCACCATTCAAAAAATTTCAAAAGCCATCAAGGATGGTGAAACCTACGGTTATGTTTTGACCACTGCTCCCAGCGGCTTTGGCGGTGTGGTATCTACCATGGTAGGCGTTGATACCACAGGGACTGTCACAGGACTGAGAGTATTATCTCACTCCGAAACACCGGGCCTTGGCGCTTTGTCCACAGAGCCTTCCTTCTACAAGCAGTTTGAAGGAGCCAAGGGCGATATTAAAGTGGAAAAGGACGGAGGCAGCATTGTTGCCATCACCAGCTCCACCATCACATCCAGAGCCGTTGCCAGCGGTGCTGACGAAGCAGTAAAATGGGTAGAAGCAAACGGAGGTGCAAACTAATGGGAAATCCAATTACAATCATCAAAAACGGTATCCTCAATGAAAACCCAACCTTCAAGCAGGTTATTGGTATGTGTCCTACACTAGCCGTTACAAGCTCTGCCATCAATGGTATCGGTATGGGGCTTTCCACAGCAGCCGTTTTGATTTGTTCCAACCTTTTTATATCAATATTAAGAAAAGTCATTCCTGACACTGTCAGAATACCTTGTTTTATCGTTGTTATCGCAACATTCGTTACCATCATACAGTTTTTGCTTCAGGCATATCTGCCTGACCTCAACGCATCATTGGGTCTTTACATTCCTTTGATTGTTGTAAACTGTTTGATATTGGCAAGAGCAGAATCCTTTGCCTCCAAAAACTCCCCTATCGACTCCATTTTCGATGGTATCGGTATGGGTCTTGGTTTTACCATCGCTCTTGGTGTTATCGGCTTAGTGCGTGAATTCATTGGTGCCGGCACACTGTTTGGTGCTACAGTATTGCCTGAAGCATTCCCCAGAACACTGCTGTTTGTCATGGCACCCGGTGCATTCTTTACATTGGGCTGCTTGATGGCACTTTTAAACTATTTCAGCAACAAAAAGAAAGCATAAGGAGGGGGATAATTCATGGATTTAATATTGCTGGTATTAGCCGGTATTTTTGTAAACAACTACGTTTTATCACAGTTTTTAGGTATCTGCCCTTTCCTTGGTGTTTCCAAAAAGGTAGAAACTGCAACAGGTATGGGTGTTGCCGTAATATTCGTTATTACACTTGCCTGTGCCGCTACATATCTTGTGTATAATTTTATATTAGTTCCACTGGATATTACTTATCTCTACAACATTGCATTCATATTGGTGATTGCCGCACTGGTGCAGTTTGTAGAAATGTTTTTGAAAAAATCATCACCTTCTCTCTATCAGGCTCTTGGTGTATTCTTGCCTCTGATTACAACAAACTGTGCCGTACTTGGTGTAGCCGTTGTAAATATGCAAAATGAATATAACTTCATTTGGTCTGTATTAAACGGCATTGGCAGTGCGGCAGGCTTTGCACTGGCAATCATACTGTTTGCCGGCATTCGTGAAAGAATCGAATTTAATGATACGCCAAAAGCATTTGACGGTTTCCCTATGGCTCTTGTAACAGCAGGCATTATGTCCATCGCCTTTTTGGGATTCTCAGGCTTAATCAAACTTTAAACAAGGAGTGTGACAAAAATGGAGATTATGAATATCGTATATCCCATACTAAGCATTGGCGGCTTGGGTGTTGTTCTCGGCGGTGCTCTTGGTTATGCCGGAAAGCTGTTTGCCGTAGAAGAAGACCCAAAATTGGGTGAGGTTTTGGAAGCACTTCCCGGCGCAAACTGCGGCGGCTGTGGTTTTCCCGGCTGCGGCGGCTGTGCAGCGGCAATCGTTGCCGGCACAGCTCCTGTTACTGCCTGCCCGGTAGGCGGTGCCGCTGTTGCAGAAAAAATCGGCTCTATTATGGGTGTTGAAGCAAGCTCTGCCGAGCCTATGGCTGCATTTGTAAAATGTAAAGGCACTTGTGAGGTTGCAAAAGAAAAATATACTTACTTTGGCCTGGACGACTGTGTGATGGCCATGCAGTTAGCAGGCGCAGGCGCAAAAAGTTGCAGCTATGGCTGTCTTGGCTTGGGAAGCTGCAAAAAGGCCTGTGGTTTTGGTGCCATTGAAATTATAGATGGCGTTGCAGTGGTGGATAAAGAGAAATGCGTTGCCTGCGGCAAATGTGTTTCCACTTGCCCAAAGCATATTATAGAGATGCTCCCTGCTAAGAAAAAAGTGAAAGTAGAATGTTCTTCCAAAGACAACGGCAAAGGCGTTATGGCAGTTTGCTCTGCCGGCTGCATCGGCTGTAAAATCTGTGAAAAGAATTGTCCTTTTGACGCCGTTCATGTGGTTGACAACTTGGCAGTCATTGACTATGAAAAATGTAAATCCTGCGGCATTTGTGCCAACAAATGTCCAAAGGGTGTTATCACAGGCAAAAAACCGGCTCCACCAAAGGCAGAAGCAAAGCCAAATGCAGAAAATGCCAAAAAAGAAGAACCGAAAAAAGAAGAAGCAAAAAGTGAATAATATCAATAAGCAACCACCAGACAATCTGGTGGTTTTGCTTATGCAGGCAAAGCCCTCTGCTCCTTGCGCAATGCATAAACGCATAGCAGCAGCCTGCCAACTGCACACAACATTTGCCTGCTACCCATTCAACGGATTATTGCAGTGTCAACTGCTCTCCAGTTTTATCTTCCTTTCATTGCTTTTGTATATATTCCCCACTTTTCCCCTTGAGATACACCATAAAACTGGATATACTCATTTTAGGCGGTATTTTTACCAGCATATGTATGTGAGCCGGACACACTTCTTCCTCTATTCTGTTTACTTCTTTCCATTTGTACAGTTTTTTTAATATTTTGCCAGCTTCTGTTTTTTTGTTTTTATAAAATACCATCTGTATTTTGGCGCAAACACAATATAATATTTGCAATTCCAACTGGCATGTGTTCGTTTATTTATGTCATTAAGACCCATTTCTTAATGTCCTCCCTTCGATTTTTCCGTGCTGCTGGATGACTGCACTCTTATTTTAGCTGACTGCACTCTTATTTTAATGGAAGGGAATTTTTTTGTCTGCATCATCACCAGAGGCTCCTTGGAACCACACGGCTTTCCCTGCACAAAAAAAGACCAGCAAATCAGTTGGTCCTTTTTTTTATCGCCTTATGATAATATACCATTCTGTTTCAAACAAGGCTCCTAGCCTAGCCTTTTCTATTTTCAAAACCATTCAGAAAGCATACATCATTTTAAATGAAATAGACACAAAATTGTTTTCTCCTCGAATATTGATTCTCATTATACTTTTGTTCTTTTTGGCAGCATAAATATAATGACTCCTTTTTAAATCCATTTCTAAAGCACATATCCTTTTAAATGAAATAGACATAAAATGACTCGCTCCTTCATGATAAGCATTTTTGCTTTCATCATCCCTTTCTCCCTTTTGAGCATTCTAAACACAGCATCCATTTTCTATTTTTTCATCCATTTATAAGGCATAAATCATTTTAAATAGAATATACATAAAATTGCTTTTGATTCCAATTTCAAAAAGATATTTCCTCCACATTCCATATAAAAAATACACGGATGCTCCTTACCCATTCAAGCGTCCAAAAGCATTTGTGCAAAATGCCGACACATTTAAAAACTTGGTGCTTTCTGCACAGCAAGCACTGCCCTAAAAACAAATAAACAGCACATGACACAGCATGGCAGCAGCCATAAAAAAATGCCAAAATATATTTGAACATTAATTTTTTCATTTCTTTACATTTTTTTTATAAATTATTATTCCATTTTAAAAAAATATGATATAATGTTATTACAACAACAATATGACTTATGAATCCTTAAAGAGGTGCGAACCATGGCGAAAAAACTTATATTAGCAACAGACAATTTTTCAAGATGCAATTTGTTGGAGCAACTGGGTATCCCTTTTGAGGAAATAGACTGCCGGATTTCGGAAAAGGAAGTAGAAATTGACAACGATTACTCTCCTTATGAATGGGTAAAATCTATTTCCGCTACAAAAGCTATGGCTGTATTGGACAAAGTGGAGGGAGAAGCCATTATATTGGGGGTGGATACCGTTGTAACAGATTTTGGCAAAATATTACATCGTCCTAAAAATAAAGAGGAGGCTGTTGCCATGCTCCACAAGCTGCAAGGACGCAAACACACAATTTATACCGGTCTGTCCGTTATATATCACCATCCCGACGGTTCCTATGAATTGGACAGCTATGTAGACGGTGCCGATGTTTATATGCATCATCTTTCTGAAAAAATCATTGATGCCTATACCAATATAGAAGAACCCTACACCCATTCGGGAGGATATTCCATCAGTGGAAAAGGCGCCCTTTTGATTAACAACATCTATGGCGATTACTACACAGTAGCCGGTCTGCCTCTCCGTCTTTTGAACAAATCCTTGTTCAAACACAATATTGATGTAGTAGATTTTTGGATTACATCACAATAAATAAGCTCTAAGACGGCTGCTCTTTTTTTACAGTCGTCTTTTTTTGTGGATACCTTACAAAACCTCTTGGGGGAATTGCTTATATTTTTTGTTGAAATAGGAAGCAAAAAGCGGTATGATTACATATAAAGCTTGATTTTCTTTGTTTGGTAAAAATAGATAAACAAATACAAAAACATACCAGTACATTTTTGCTTACTTTTGACAAAAATGTAAATACTAGAAATAATATTCATACAAATGAGAGGAGAAGCAAATTTATGTTTTCAAAGGATATGGGAATTGATTTAGGCACTGCAAATACCCTTGTATATATGCCGGGAAAGGGCATTGTGGTCAACGAGCCTTCTGTTGTTGCAATCAATCTGCAAACAAGAGAGGTGCTGGCTGTGGGAAATGAAGCAAAGGATATGATTGGCAGAACACCGGGAAACATTGTGGCCATACGCCCCATGAAGGATGGGGTGATTGCAGATTTTGACACCACACAGGCCATGCTGAAATATTTTATAAACAAAGCCTGCCCCCGTTCCATGTTTGGCCCAAAGCCCAGAGTGGTTGTTTGCGTCCCCTCCGGTGTGACAGAGGTGGAAAAAAGGGCAGTGCTGGAAGCGGCCATTTCTGCCGGAGCAAAGGATAAGGATACCTATTTGATTGAGGAGCCTATGGCAGCATCCATTGGCGCCGGGCTTCCTGTGGAGGAGCCCACAGGCAACATGATTGTGGACATTGGCGGCGGCACCAGCGAGGTGGCTGTCATATCCCTAGGCGGCATTGTCACAAGCACATCCTTGCGTGTTGCAGGGGACGAACTGGACAATTATATTGTCAATTATATCAAAAAAGAATTTAACCTTGCCATTGGCGACAGAACAGCAGAGGAAATCAAAATCGGCATTGGCTGTGTGTATCCCGGCGACGAGCTGAGGGAGATGAATGTGAGAGGACGGGACCTGCTTTCGGGACTGCCAAAAACCATTGTTGTCACCTCCACAGAAATTATGCAGGCACTGCACGAGCCTGTTTATTCCATCATTGACACCATAAAGCAGACACTGGAGGCCACACCGCCTGAGCTGGCGGCAGATGTGATGCAAAGCGGCATTACACTCACAGGAGGAGGTGCTTTGCTGAGAGGATTGGACTATTTGATTTCTGACGAAACAGGAATGCCTGTGCATATCGGCAATGAGCCTTTAAACTGTGTTGCCATAGGCACCGGTCTTGTTTTGGAGCATATTGACACATTAAAATCCGTTTTAATTTCACCCAGAAAAATTAGATTTTGAAAAGAGTATAGGAGCGTAAATTGTGGAATTTTTTGAAGAGCATAAAAAACAAATTATATTGATTGTAACGGGTATATTGCTTGTATGCATACTACTGACCTATGGCAAAAAAGCAAATGCAACATGGATAGAAAGTGCCCTTGGCTTTGTCATCACACCGGTGCAGGAGCTGACAAGTGATGTGGGAAACTGGTTTGGCAGCAAAATTGATTGGATTCGCAATCAGGATACCCTTGCAGAGGAAAACAAGCAGCTAAAGGAGCAGGTTGCACTGTTGCAGGAGGAAAACAAACGCTTAAAGCAATATGATACAGAAAATCAAAAATTATCACAATTATTAAAAATATCTCAAAAATATGCCCAATACGAAACAACAGGTTCAAAAATCATTGCAAAAGACCCGGGAAACTGGTATGATGTTTTTTTGATAGATAAGGGCAAAAACCAAGGCATCAGTGCAAACATGGTGCTGACCTCTCCCAATGGTCTTGTGGGCAAAATCACAGAAAGCGGCGCCACCTATTCCAAGGCACAATCTATATTAGACAGCCGCAGCTCTGTGCCTGCAATGAGCATTCGTACAGGAGATTTGGGCGTTGTGAAGGGAGAATATTCTCTTATGAACAGCGGTCTTTGCCGCATGGAATATATTGATGCAGAGGCAGAAATTATGGAGGGGGACGAAATTGTCACATCCCATTTAAGCGATGTCTATCCCTCCGGTATTACCATAGGCAGAGTGAAGGAAATACAAACAGACGCCAATGGCCTGACAAAATATGCTATCATTGAGCCATATGTTGATTTTAAACATTTGGACACCGTTTTAATCATAGGAGCAGATAAAACCACACAGGAGGCACAGCCGTGAGAGCATTTATCATTGCTTTGTTTATTATTGTCAACTTTTTAATACAGTCTACCATACTGCATTACATCGAAATCAGAGGAGTGATTCCCAACACCACCATCATACTGGTGGTATCCTACGCTCTTTTAAGAGGCAGTGTAGAGGGTGCTGCCGCCGGCTTTTTTACAGGCCTTTTGCAGGATATTTTTTTTGGCGCATCCATAGGCTATTTTGCTTTGTTAAACACCATCACAGGCTATCTGTTCGGTCGGGGCAACCACAATTTTTACAGAGAAAATTATATTTTGCCCATGATGCTGTGCGCCATTGCTGTTTTTGGCTATGAAACCATCATTTACATCACAGGCTTCCTTTTTAGAGGACAGCTGAACTTTTTATATATTTTTGTAAATACATTGCTGCCGGAGACCGTTTATTCCTGCATATTCACCATTCCCTTGTACCGTATTTTGTTTGGAACAAACGAATGGCTGGAGCTAAAAGAAAAATATAAATACAGATTATTTTGATACTTCCCCTTTTGACGGAGGACGTTTATGAACAGATTTCAAGACAGATTTCAAGAATTTTCTAAAAACAGAATTTTTATACTGCTTTTTGGCATTGCAGTACTTTTTTGTGTATTAATACTGCGTTTATTTTATCTTCAAATCATACATGGGGAGGAATATGACCAAAGGCTGACCACAAGCGTTTTAAGAAATGTCAGTCTGCCTGCCTCCCGTGGGGAGATTTATGACCGCTATGGCCGTCCCCTTGCTGTCAACCATGTGGCCTATTCCATACAGATTGACGGCAGTATATCACTGGATTTGTCCGGTCAAAAAACAAAATTGGTTATGGAGTTTGTCCATTATATGAAGGATTCCAATTTTACATTGACAGAGCATTTGCCCATTACCAAAACACAGCCCTATGCCTTTACATTTGAATCAGAAAAAGAACAAAGACAATGGAAGGAGGAAATCGGCCTTCCCAGAGAAATGCTGGAGGCCTCTGCTTCTGAGGTTTTAGATTATTTTGCACAGCTGCTGGAAATTCCCCAGAGCTTTTCTGAGGAGGAAAAAAGAAGTGCCATATCTTTTTATATTTCTGTCAATGACACCAATTTGATGGTGCTTTCGCTATTGAAAATATTACAGCAAAATGAAGAAACACTCATAGACGACCTGCCCATCACACAGCAGGAGCCTTACAGCTTTTTGTTTGATGAAAACAAAAGCAAGGAGCTTTCCTGGAAAGAAAGCGTTGCCATGACCACAGAGGAGGAAAAGCAATATAATGCTGCCCAAACCATTGATTATTTGCAGGATTATTTTGCCATTCCAAAAGAGCTGCCACAGGATATGGTCCGAAAAGCCATTGGCATACGCTACGCCATGTATTTAAACCGTTTTTATCAATATCAGCCTGTGACAGTGGCATTGGATGTCAGCACAAAAACACTGGCAAATGTGGAGGAGGTCAATGACATTTTTCCCTGCGTCATTGTAGGCACCAACTCCTTAAGAAGCTATCCCATGGGAAAATATTTTGCCCATATCATAGGCTATACCAGAAAAATGACGGACCAAAACTATGCCATATACAAAGATGATGTGGACGAAGAAGGCAACCCTGTCTATACCATGACAGATATTGTGGGACAATCGGGCATAGAATCCATTTATGAAAGACAACTCAATGGAAAAGATGGTAAAATGGTTGTGGAAGTGGACAACATGGGCAGACGTATGAACACCATACAATCTGAAGAGCCTATACCCGGTCAGGACGTGTTTTTGACACTGGACAGCCGTTTGCAAAAATCTGCCTATGACATACTGGAAAGCACACTGCGTGATGTTATCAAATCCAAATTAAACTCAGGAGAAACCTCATTGCAGGAGCTTTTTAGCCGTATGATTACAGACAACGGCATTTCCATAGATAAAATCTGCAATTCTGTGGAGGGAGAGCAGTATGTGCTGTACCAAAAAATACTGGAGCAGGACCCTCTTTTTGAGCTGACAGATGAACAAAAAACCAGAGAATTTGCACAGCAAACACTGATTTCTGCCATTGGCACAGGAGAAATTACGCCAAGGCAGCTCATACTGGTGTTGATTGAGCAAGGAAAGTTTTCAGCCGACCCTGCTTATTTGGCAGGCATACAAAGCGGTGCCATATCCCCTTTGCAGGTAATCAATGACAAACTGGATTCGGGAGAGCTGACTCCGGGGGATACCAATTTGGACCCCTGCACCGGCTCTGTGGTCATATCCCGTGTGGATTCGGGAGAGGTACTCTCCAGTGTCACATATCCTTCTTATGACACCAACCGGCTGACAAACAATTTTGACAACAGCTATTACATTGATTTGCTTCACAGAGAAAGCACAACGCCCCTTGTCAACAGGCCCTTGACAGAAAGAAAAGCCCCCGGCTCCACATTTAAAATGATTCCTGCCCTGGCCGCTTTGGAAACAGGCATCATCACCCCCAACACATTTATAAGAGATTTAGGCTCTTATACAAAAGCCGGCAGACCCTATGCAAAATGCTGGATTTATGGCAGCAGCGGCGGCACCCACGGCTCTGTGGATGTGGCAACGGCTTTGGCAGTGTCCTGCAACTATTTCTTTTATGAGCTTGCTTATCGCATGGGCAATGCAGAGGAAGGCACCACAGAGCAGTGCATCACCACATTAAACGAATACATGGCCGCATTTGGATTAAACGACAACACAGGCGTGGAAATCGGCGAAAGCTCCCCTATGATGGCCACACCTGCCCATAAAGAGCGTTCCATCAAAACCATCAATCCGGAGGCAACCCAGTCCCAGACACGCTGGACAGACGGTGACTCTATCCGTACATTTATCGGGCAGTCTGTCAACAACTATGCTCCTATTCATATGACAAAATACATTGCCACACTGGCAAACGGCGGCACAAGATACAAAATGCACATGGTATCCAAGCTGGCCAATCCCGATGGCTCCACTGCCGAACAGGTGGAGGAGGAAATCGAAAACATACTGGAGCTGCAGCCGGAAAATTTGGAGGCTGTATACAGGGGGATGAATCTTGTAACATCCGGCACAAGGGGTACACTGCGGGGCATATTCAGAAATTTCCCCATTGAAATTGCCGCAAAATCCGGTACAGCAGAGGAGGATAAATCCAGAAGCTCTCACAGCTGGTTTGTGTGCTTTGCACCCTATGACGACCCGCAAATTGCTGTCACAGTATTGCTGCCCTACGGCGAAATTTCCGGTTCCCCTTCTGCTGTGATTGCAAGAGAAATTATAAGAGATTATATGGGACTGAATTACCAGCCAGAAAATCATTATATGGAAAATATACTGGCAGAATGATTTTTTAGGGAGGAAAACATATATGAATCAAGAAAATCATGTCATGTTTAAAGGCACAAAAAACGGTATTAACATTTTATTGGAGCCCTCCATTGCCTTTTCGGAATTAAAAACACTTTTTGAAAAAAAGGTGGAGGAATCCTCTAAATTTTTTGAAGGGGTTAAAACCTCCATTGCATTTTTGGGCAGAGAGCTTTCTTGTGAGGAGGAAGGCATACTTTTAAACATTCTTTCCGAAAAAACAACCATGACCATCACATTTATACGGGATGAAAAGCAGCAGGAGACTGCACAAATGATTCCTGGGGGAATTGTTTTGCCGGAGGATATCAAACAGCACTACATCACAAAATATCACAAAGGCTCTGTACGCTCCGGACAGTGCCTCAGCTTTGAAGGCAGTGTGGTGGTCATAGGGGATGTCAACCCGGGAGGAGAAATCAAGGCCTCCGGAAACATCATTGTATTAGGACAGCTAAAGGGTGTGGCCCATGCCGGCTGCAAGGGCATGACAGAGGCATTTGTGGCCGCCCTTTACATGGTGCCTGTTCAGCTTCGCATTGCAGATATCATCACAAGGTTTCCCGAGGAAAACAAAAAAGGCCCCAAGCCGGCAGAATTTGCTTATGTGCAGGAGGGACAAATCTATGTGATGCCTCTTATTTGAAGAGCAGGGCTTCCACAAAGCAGGCAGTCCCTTCTTTCTTTGTTTTTGAAAGAAGGTATGCCTTCTTTCAGACTGCAATATATCAAAAGCATATTCAAAAAATAACAATGTCTTTGTGAAGCCGGAGGAAATTACTCACAGCAAAAATGATTTTATTGCTATTATATTGTATTTCTTGTTTTTTGAAGGCATCTATTTGTCGCTTTTTCCATAGGCGAATCAAAATTTGCTAAAAAAAAAGGGTGCAAAATTGGAATACTTTTGTTAATATATAAATATATATTGTATTTTAGAAAAAAAATGATCGTAACACAACCGCAAACAAAAAAGCGGAAGAAGTCAATTCCAGAACTAGGGGGAACAATACATGAGTGAAGTTATCGTAATAACAAGCGGAAAAGGCGGTGTAGGCAAAACAACCACCAGTGCAAACATCGGCTGCGGTCTGGCACTGACTGGCAAAAAGGTTGTACTTGTGGACGCAGATATTGGTTTGAGAAATTTAGACGTTGTCATGGGCTTGGAAAACCGCATTGTTTATGACTTGGTAGACGTTGTAGAAGGTAACTGCCGCCTGAAACAGGCTTTGATTAAAGACAAAAGGTACAATGGCTTATTTTTGCTGCCTGCTGCTCAAACGAGGGACAAGGACGCTGTTTCTCCTGAACAAATGCAAAAGCTTTGTGACAGCCTCAAGGAAGAAGAATTTGATTATATTATCATAGACTGCCCGGCAGGCATTGAGCAGGGCTTTAAAAATGCCATTGCCGGCGCCGACAGAGCCATTGTTGTCACAACACCGGAGGTATCTGCCGTAAGAGATGCCGACAGAATCATAGGTCTTTTGGAAGCCAGCGGATTAAACGACCCTGCCCTCATATTAAACAGACTGCGTGCAGACATGGTAAAGCGTGGAGATATGATGAGCATTGATGATGTGACGGAAATACTTGCCATAGACATTTTGGGCGTTGTGCCTGATGATGAAAGCATTGTGGTAGCCACCAACAAAGGCGAGCCTGCTGTAACGGATATGGAATCCTTTGCAGGACAGGCCTATCGCAACATTGTCAAAAGAATACAGGGAGAGGATGTGCCTATTATGTCCTTTGAAAGAGATGAGGGCATTTTGGACAAATTTTTTAAAAACATATTTCGTCGTGGTTAAATAAAGGATGTGATTTTGAATGGATTTTTTTAGTTTTTTTAGAAAAAAAGACAACACTGCATCAAAAAATGTAGCAAAAGACAGATTAAAGCTTGTACTGGTTCACGACCGTGTCAACTGCTCTTCTCAAGTGTTAGAAATGCTCAAAACAGATATCATCAAAGTCATATCCAACTATATGGAAATTGACGAGGAAGAATTGGATATCCAAATCACACAAACACAATCGGATGACAAAACAGGCACTGTACCTGTTCTTTATGCAAATATTCCAATCAAAAGTATGCGCAAGGTCAATCAGGACTAACATTTTGACTGGTATTTTTACAGACCGAACCAACCCTTTCGGTCTGTCCTTATTTGTATGAAAGCTCTTTTATACAAAAGCTGGGAGGTTTTAGAGATATGATTGCAAAAAAACAGCTTTCTAATTTAGATTTCTGGCTCATTGGCGCAATCTGCATTTTGTGTATATTCGGCATTGTCTGCATTGGCAGTGCAACCCACATCAATTTGGGAGAAGACCCGGGCAATTTTTATAAACAAATGGTATGGTTTGCCATTGGCATTGGTTTGATGCTGGCGGCCTCTGTGGTAGATTATACCTTTTTTTCACAGTTTTATATTTTTATTTATATCATCAACATACTTTTGCTTTTGGCAGTGCTGCTTTTGGGAGATAATGTAAACGGGGCCACCCGCTGGATTTCCATAGGCCCTGTCAGTTTACAGCCCTCTGAATTTGCAAAGCTGATTATGATATTTTTTTTGGCAAAGCTGCTTTCTGTCAAACAGCAAAGCATGAATCGCATTCCCACACTTTTGCTGGTCTGCATTACAGTGCTTATTCCTGTGGTACTGATACAAAAACAGCCCTCTCTTTCTGCCAGCCTGGTGCTGCTTGCCATATTGTGCATAGAGCTGTTTATTGCCGGACTTGATTTTAAAATCATCAGAGCTGTTTTGGCTGTGGCAGTTCCCTTCATTGGCTTTGTGCTGTGGGATGTGGCAAGAGAAACCCCTCTTTTGATGGATAAAATATTAAAGCCCCATCAGTTTACCAGAATACTGGCTTTTGTGGACCCCAGCCGTGACATGGACTCCTATTACCAAACAGAAAAAGCCATCAATGCCATTGCCTCCGGACAGCTAAACGGCAAAGGACTTTATCAGGGTACACTAAACCAATTAAGCTATTTGCCGGAGCCTCACAATGATTTTATATTTTCTGTCATTGGGGAGGAATTTGGCTTTATAGGCTGCAGCATTGTGCTGTTGCTGTTGCTTTTTATTATATTTCGTTGTATATTAATAGCAGTATCTACAAGAGATTTATTCAGCCAGCTGATTGTGGCAGGCATAGCAGGCATGATTGCTTTTCAAACATTTGTCAATGTGGGCGTTGCAACAGGCATTATGCCCAATACAGGTATGTCTCTTCCCTTTGTCAGCTATGGAGGCAGCTCCATGTGGACAAACATGGCTGCCATCGGTTTGGTTTTAAACATTGGCATGAAACGGTCAAAATCACTTTTTGAGGGGGTTTAATAACAATGAATATTGCTTTGATTGCACATGATAACAAAAAAAAACTAATGGAAAACCTTTGCATTGCCTATCGGCACATACTTTGCAAGCATGAGCTTTATGCCACAGGCACCACAGGACGCCTGGTGGAGGAAACGGCAAATCTTACTGTGCATAAATATTTGGCCGGCCCATTGGGAGGAGAACAGCAGCTGGGGGCGCAGGTTGCAAACAATGACATTGATATGGTCATTTTTCTTCGTGACCCTGTGACACAAAAAAATTATGAGCCTGACATCAATTCCATACTGCGCCTTTGTGATATGCACAACATCCCCCTGGCAAGCAATCTGGCCACTGCCGAAATTCTTTTGCTTGCTTTGGACAGAGGAGATTTGGACTGGAGAAATGTGGTGAAATAGTATGTCATTGCCTGCAAAGCTGTTGATAATATATACCCTTTTGATTAATATCATACTCTTTTTTGCCATGGCATATGACAAGCACTGTGCCAAAAAACAAAAATGGCGTCTTCCGGAGTCCTCTCTTTTTATATTGGCTCTTTTGGGCGGAAGCATAGGCGGCTTTGCTGCCATGAGGGTATTTCATCATAAAACAAAAAAATGGTATTTTTATGTCATATTTGCTTTGGCATTTTGTTTTCAGCTCAGCCTGTGGATATTATTTTTTTGGAAGCTAAAAACATGGCTTTTGCTGCCTGACATTTCTCATTTTCAAGCTATGGCTCATATATCATTTTAAAAAGACAAATGCAAGCCAAAAAACTTTTTACGGTTTTGATTGATTTTAATATTTGTTTAATGCTTTGTTGCTAATATAAAAAACAAAAAAAGGAGGATACAAACATGAATAATATGTCTGCAAAAAAAATCGTGGGTATCATCATAGGTGCTGTGGTTGCCATTTGTATCATCGCTTTGATTGTCATTATGACATTAAAAATAGACAGCCTTGAAGCACAAAACATTGCTTTGCAAAAATCAAACGGCGGTGAAATTATTTCTGAAGAAATCAGCAATGAGGGCCTTTGGAATGAATACAGCTACAAAATTATAAATGGCGACAGATGGTATGATATTGAAATTGATGGTTTTGGAAACATCACAGATTTGGAAACCGGTTCCGGTCAATATCCATTTTATTAAGGAAATTTTTTTCATACTATGTATGAAAAATCGCTCTTATTTTTTATATTCGTGTTTTTCCTGCATTTCCTTTGGAAATTGTTATGTCAAAACACGACTCACCGCCCATAGTTCACCGCCCATAGTTCACCGCCCAAGAAAGGGCGGACTGCCATAGGTTGGCTTTTGCGATAGCAAAAGTGATGATATTGGGGCGGACTGCCATAGGTTGGCTTTTGCGATAGCAAAAGTGATGACAAATAAACATAAAAAATATTCGCTAATGGAAATTTTTTTCATACTATGTATGAAAAATCGCTCTTATTTTTTATATTCGTGTTTTTCCTGCATTTCCTTTGGAAATTGCTATGTCAAAACACAACTCACCGCCCATAGTTCACCGCCCAAGAAAGGGCGGACTGCCATAGGCTGGCTTTTGGCAAAGCCAAAAGTGATGACAAATAAACATAAAAAATATTCGCTAATGGAAATTTTTTTCATACTACGTATGAAAAATCGCTCTTATTTTTTATATTCGTGTTTTTGCTGCATTTCCTTTGGAAATTGCTATGTCAAAGCACAACTCACCGCCCATAGTTCACCGCCCAAGAAAGGGCGGACTGCCATAGGCAGGCTTTTGCGATAGCAA
>CALWSR010000037.1 GCA_944384265.1 uncultured Clostridia bacterium | reverse complement strand
GAACTATTGACCTCGTATGCTTCTCAGCCTGTTCCTCTACTTTTTGATTTTAATGTTGTAATTACAAATCTAAATAAAGTAGATAAAACGGAAGCTATGGAATTGATTGCTCAATTAAGGAGTTCTATACGAACTTCAATTCAATCCAATGAAAATTATGCTGCTGAATATGCCAATATCCCACTTGTGGGCAGAACAATTTTTGAGCAGCAACAGCTATTATATTCTTCTCTTTTGGAATGGCTCGATAATTTTGAAAGCCAATTTATAAGTGAATAATTGTATGGCAATAAAGAGTAGTTTAACAATTATGTTTGAAGCCCCATTTTGGATTGGGTTATATGAGCGATATGATGATGGCAAATACGAAGTGTGCAAAATTACTTTTGGGGCTGAGCCAAAAGATTATGAAGTATATGATTTCCTTTTGAAGAATTGGAAAAAACTAAAATTCAGTCCCCCCATTAAGTCTGAAATAGTGGAGGAAAAGAAAATCAATCCTAAGCGTTTGCAGCGTGAGATCAATAACCAACTCCAAGAGAGAGGTATAGGTACAAAGGCTCAGCAAGCACTAAAATTGCAGCACGAGCAGAATAAACTTGAGAGAAAAACAAAAAGCCGAGAACAACGGGAAATCGAGAAAGAACGACAATATGCTTTACGGCAAGAAAAGAAAAAAGCAAAGCATAGAGGGAGGTAAATTGTTATGACTCCAGAGTGGATACTTTGTCCTATATGTGGAAATAAAACTCGCAACAGACTTAGAAGTGATACCATACTTAAAAATTTCCCCCTATACTGCCCGAAGTGCAAGCGGGAAAGTTTAATTGAAGCAAAGAATTTACATATAACGGTCATCAAAGAGCCAGATGCAAAGACGCAGAGCCGATGAACTTGTGAGAGATAAACTCATAGCTCAAATATATTTACTCATCCTATTGACTTTTACGTTACGTCATAGTGTATGATGTAGAAAAAAGAAAGGATGAAGTAATATGAATGTAAATTTTATTCGTTCAGATGGTATTTATGCCAAGATTATGAAAGCACCATTAGACAAAAAAGATAACATTTATCGTTATGAATTGATGATGCCTTTTGAAAAAAAATGGGCTTGCTATAGTGTGCCGATGAAAGTAGCTACACCAAATGGGTATGATGTGATAATGGCGAGTGGGATGCTTGGTCATATTGCGCCAACAAAAGTGGATGAAACTCAACGAGATAGTATTGAACGTATATCTTCAGATAGGCTTTGGTCTGAATGTAAACAATCAGTCGAAAAATCGTTGAAGTGTTTTTCAGACGCAGGGATTGAGTTACCTGTTCAAGAATATTTGTTTACTATCCTGTTGGCAAATGAGGAAAGTCCTTATACCTCAATGAATGAGGGCTATTGCGGAGATGGCGGTATTCCAGGATATATTTTTTCTTGGCTTATTCCTAATGATTACACATTAGAGCATCTTCCAGTTGCGTTTGCACATGAAACAAACCATAATGTGCGTTTCCAGTTTATTAAATGGAGAAATGATATTACGCTCGGAGAAATGATGATCAGTGAGGGGCTTGCAGAAAACTTTGCCACATATTTGTATGGAGAAGATAAGGCGGGACCGTGGGTTAAGAAAACTGATATGGAAACGCTAAATAAATATATCAAACCAATTATCTATGATGGACTGGACGTACAGGGGCTTGAAAACCTCAATGCTTATTTATATGGCGATGAAATGGCTGCTTTACAAAATTATTCCCCTGTTGGATTGCCATATTGTGCGGGATATGCTTGTGGCTATCATTTAGTAAAATATTATTTGCAGAAAACAGGAAAAAGTATAGTAGAAGCAACTTTATTACCTGCAAACGAAATATTAAGTGCAGTGGAGGATTTTTGGAATGAATGAAAAACCGTTGACAGTTCACGAGGTAGTCAATTTAACAGGCATAACAGCAAGGACGCTTCACTATTATGATGAAATTGGACTTTTGAAACCTTCGATTGTAACGGAAGCGAAGTATCGTTTGTATACTGATAAGGATTTGTGCCGGTTGCAGGAAGTTTTGTTTTTTCGTGAGGTCGGTTTTGCATTGAAAGAAATTAAAAAATTGCTCAATTCCCCTCATTATAATCGGACAGAAGCATTAGAAAAGCATTTAAGTATTTTAGAAACTCAGAGAGAACGCATAGACGGTCTAATAGCTCTTGTAAAGGCTGAAATCAATGGAGCAAAAGAAATCTCCTTTTCAGCATTTTCTAACTCGAAAGTAATGGAGCTGCAATCTCAATTTCAAAAAGAGGTTTTGGAAAAGTGGGGAGATACTGAAAGTTTTAAAGAGTATGAGGCAATCTTTTCCTCAAAAGCTCAAGAAATTCAAAATGAGCAAATGCAAGCATTTTTCTCTATGGCACAGAATATTTTTGAAAGGTTAGCGACATATGAAAACAAATCGCCAGACTGTCCAGAGGTTCAAAATATAGTACGGGAATGGCAACTTTATATTACAGAACATTTTTATCAATGTGATAAACAAATACTTTCTTCTTTGGGGAAAATGTATGTTACGGATTTGAGATTTTCTGATTTTATAAATCGGTTTGGAAATGGAGATTTAGCTGCCTTTTTCAGTAAAGCTATCGAAATTTTTTGTTCCCGTCAAAAAGAGGAAAGAAATGAACGCTAATTGGATAGTTTGTTCTGTTTGCGGTAGTAAAACTCATGACAGAATAAGAGAAGATACAATTTTGAAAAATTATCCTCTCTACTGTCTGAAATGTAAACAGCAGACATTGATTGAAGTACAAAATTTACAAGTAACCGTCATCAAAGAGCCAGACGCAAAGACGCAGAGCCGATAAACTTGTGAGTAATCACAGTTTGTAGGCTCTTTCTTTTTATAAAATATAGGTTGGACAAGCCCACCGAATAAAAAAAACGGTAGATTTGATGGGCTGTTTTTCTACGCCCAGATTGATAGTTCCCCCCAGACCCGTTTGAGTTTGGAGGGATTTCTTATGTGTTGGTCAAGTACCGCCACTTTGCTGCTTATCAGAAGCAGCAATTATCTACATAATACCACGGATTAGTGAGGACAATTTCTTAAAAAAATCTTTGCTTCTGCGTGGCACTTTTATACTCTAAAAACAGATGTCAAATATCTACATAATAGAAATAACAATGCCTATATCCGCATTGGTTTAACAGCCTTTGCGGATTTTCTTTTGTCGATTTTTGTTGAGTTACAGGACAAGCCTGCTTTTGGCGTGGGCTGTCGCTCTCCACCTCACAATCTGGATTTTTCAAAAAAATTCAGATTGGAGGAAAGCAAAAGTGTTCGACAACACAAACCCATATACCATTCGCATTGAGGAAATGAATGGTCAAAAACGCTATTTTGTAGCCTTTGTAAATGAACAAGGTATCTTCCGAGAGACGGAAGTGTCTTATGAGGTTTATGCACAGTTTTGCCGTTTTGTTAAATGTGAGCAAAATCTGCGGAGGTCTGATGAAAGACATCTGGAACAATCGGAGCTGACCGAGGAAAGGCGAGCTTTACATAACTATTTTTCTTGAACAAATCCGCACGATTGATAAAAAACGCCTGCAAGAGTATTTAGGAACTCTTGACGGGCGTTTTCTTCCTGCTGTTGATAAAGCTCTGGCTATTAGTGTTTCGCTTGAAAAAAGAATGGGTAGAAATGTGTAAATGCGAATGTGCGAGTAGATTTGCACATTCGCCAAAGGACGGCTGTATCTCTATAATTTAGAGTGTACAGCCGCTTTGATTTTGCGGAGGTATTTGGATGGAAAATGCAAAAATATTGGAAAATGCAGAAAAACAGTCAGATAGTGTAGCTGATGAAAGAAAAAACTTTGACGCCTTTATTGGTGCTATGGTGCAGATAGTAGAAAAATACGGAAAATCAGTTTTGCAGGATTTAGATTGTGTTGCGTAATCTTACGCAACCTTACATATCGCATTTTCCTAAATTATCGGAGGTGGCAGAATGAACAGAGAGGGGAAAAAATGTGTTTTATATCCAAGAGTAAGTACAGAAATGCAGGTTGATGGATATAGCCTGGAAGGGCAGAAAAACAGTTTGAAACGATTTGCAGACCGAGAGGAAATGGAGATTGTAGCTGTATATGAGGACGCAGGAAAGTCGGGGAAATCTATCGAGGGACGACCTGCATTTAAGAAAATGCTGTCTGATATAAAAAAAGGATTAGAGATAGATTATATTTTAGTATATAAGTTATCACGCTTCGGAAGAAATGCGGCGGACATTTTAAATTCATTGGAGTTCGTTCAGTCTTATGGCATAAACCTTATTTGTATTGAAGAAGGAATTGACTCATCCCAGACAAGCGGAAAACTCTTAATATCTGTTCTCTCTGCGGTTGCGGAAATTGAGAGAGAAAATATTATTGAACAAACAATGAATGGACGCAGGGAAAAAGCCAGACAGGGCGGTTGGAATGGTGGCTTTGCCCCTTACGGATATTATCTTGAAAACAATCAGCTTTTGATAGAGGAAACGGAAGCAAAAGCCATTCGCATTATCTTTGAGAAGTTTGGTAATTCTGACATTGGACTTGGCGGAGTGGCGAAATATCTTAATCTTCAAGGGATTAAAAAGATACCACGCCAGAATGGGAAATTGGAAACTTGGAACAGTCATCTTATACGGCAGATATTAGATAACCCTGTTTATTGCGGTAAAATTGCTTATGGAAGAAGAACGAGAGAGAAAGTAAAAAGAACTAAAAATGAATACAAGCAGGTTCACACGGATGACTATATTTTAGAGGACGGACAGCACGAGGGCATTGTAAGCGAGGAATTATGGGAGAAAGTTCGCACAAAGCGTATTGCCACGGGTATTAAACAACCATCAAAGGTTGGCAAAGACAGAGCGCATCTTTTGACAGGTGTATTGAAATGCCCTATGTGCGGAAGTTCCATGTATACTAACAAACACGCTTGGACAAATAAGGACGGCACATATAAAGAAGTCTATTATTATATATGTGGAAGAAACAAGCAGGAGCGAGGACATCATTGCGATTATAAGGCTTCTTTGAGAAAAACAGATATTGAGCTGCTTGTTATCGAAGCAGTCAAAGAATTGGTAAGTGACAAATATTTTGCCAGAGAGATAAAAAGCAGAATTGGCATCCAGACAGATACAAGTAATATTGATAAGGAAATTGCAAATTACGAAAGTAAGCTGAAGAAGGTCGATTTGAATAAGGCTCGTCTGGAACGAGAGATAGATAATCTTCCTGTTGACGCTCGTTACCGTGAAAGAAAAATCCACGATATGACATTAAGGCTTGATGGACTGTACGATATGATTGTAGAGTTAGAGGAACGAATTGAAGATGCAAAATTACGGAGAAGCTCTATTGAGATGGAAGCTATTACTCTGGAGAATGTTTATAAAATAATGAAGAATTTTGGAAAGCTCTATGCTATAATGAGCGATGAAGAAAAGAAAAGCGTTATTTCTTATCTGATAAAAGAAATTCAAATATATCCAAACGGAGAATCGGAAATGCCTTTGAAGTCAATAGAGTTCAATTTTCCGATATATCGTGACGGCAAGGAGGTACGGAAAGTTTTGTGGGAAAAAGGTAATACCGTTGAGTGGGTAGTCTTGATGTCAAAAGTAGAGAATGGAATACCGAAAAAGGCTTGAAAATAAGGCATTTATGAGAGTTGGGAGTTCTTTTCCGGCTCTCGGATTTTTGTGTTTTGGGATGCTTGCAGCCAGGAGTAATCGAGGGTTGAGTGGACAAGATGATTTTGTGATAGGTTGAGTGGATAAAAATATTGTAGAAGCAATATAGAACACAATATTCATATCAAATCATATCAATTCATATTAACACATTGAAAAAGCTATAATTTTATGGTATACTTATAAAAAATAAATCCAGATTGGGAGGGGCCATATGGGAGAAGAATATATTGACAAATGGATTAACCTTGAAGAGGCAGCAGAGTATCTTAGCGTCAACAAGGATACTATTAGAAACTGGATAAGAAAAGGCACTGACATACCTGCTCATAAAATTGGTAAGTTATGGAAATTTAAAAAATCCGAACTTGATGAATGGATAAAAAGTGGAAAAAGTGCTATTGATTAAGGAGAAGCTGGCGGATGAGAACTATGTTAATAAGCTTTAAACCGAATGTATTCGAGAAAATATATGAACATAGAAGAGTGTTTCCTGACGAGCCTGTTAAAGCTTATATTTATATCAGCCGTCCAGTTCAAGCTTTAGCTGGCATTATCTATTTGGAAAACAAGACTTATTTATCTTTATGGAAAGAAAAATATAATTATGATAGTGTAGCTGTTTTACGAATTGATGAATATATGAAATGTTATAAGGTTGTAATGGAAATACAGAAGTTTCAGAATACAAATCAAATTTCACTGTGGAATATTAGAGAAACTTTTCGGGAATTTTTGATTTCACAAATATATTATTATCTCGACGGAACTGAACTGTTAGATTATCTTGAGAATAATTTGCGACCAGAAGGGGAACCGATAGTACATGAATTTAATAACATTTCAGGTGAATTGATTTGCATACATTGATATATGGAGGATTTCAATCATGGGAAAAAGAAGAGTACTTTCATTATTTAGTGGCTGTGGTGGTATGGACATAGGTTTTGAGGGTAACTTTACCTGTCTAAAAAGGTCTATTAACATTTCTATACATCCGGAATGGATAAAAGAGGATTTAGGCGAATGGGTTCGTGTGTGTGAAACTGGCTTTGAGACAGTATTTGCAAATGATATAAGACCAGATACAAAATCTGCTTGGGTGTCTTACTTTGGAAAAAGATATGATAATGCAAATGATATTTATCATATTGAGAGTATTGTTGACTTAGTTAAAAGGGCAAAATCAGGCGAAAAAGTATTTCCAGAGAATATTGACATTGTAACAGGAGGATTCCCTTGTCAAGATTTTTCGGTTGCAGGTAAGCGTAAAGGCTTTAATTCAGATAAAAGCCATGACGGCGGAAAATTGGATGTGAGCGAGCCTACGGTAGAGAGTCGCGGACAATTATATATGTGGATGAGAGAGGTTGTGAGTATTGTAAAGCCTTCGATTTTTATTGCAGAAAATGTGAAGGGCTTAACAACCTTAGAAGATGCAAAAACGGTTATTGAGCATGATTTTGCAAATGCTGCTGACGGTGGCTATTTAGTCATTCCAGCTAGAGTGCTGCACGCTGCAAATTACGGTGTGCCACAGTCGAGGGAACGTGTTATTTTCTATGGCTTTCAGAGAAATAGCTTGAAGGATGGAGCACTTACAGCACTTTTGAATTTATCTGAAAACCCAAATTTTGACCCTTATCCTATTCCTACACATAAGTACAATGTGGAAGGAGAAAATCTGCTTCCGTTTGTTACTTGTGCAGAAGCTTTGGCTGGATTGCAAGAACCTGAGTTTACTGATGATATGTCACAAGCTCGATATTCTAAAGCGAAGTATATGCAAAAAGGTCAAGGAAATATAGAAATTAAAATGGATTCGATTTCTCCGACTATAAGGTCAGAGCACCATGGAAATATTGAATTTAGAAGACTGAGTGCAGAAAACGGTGGCACACACCAGGACGAGTTAGCAGAGGGACTTGAGCAAAGAAGGTTAACAGTTAGAGAGTGTGCAAGAATTCAGACATTCCCAGATGATTATCAGTTTATTCTTCCTAAAATCGGGGAAAATAAAGCTGTGAGTGCAAGTGATGCGTATAAAATCATTGGAAACGCCGTCCCTTGTGTTTTAGGATATAATATAGCAATGCGTCTTTCTGAAAATTGGAACAAGTATTTTGACTAATAAACAGTGCCAGAACTTTAAAATGAAAAGTTCCGGCGCTGATTTTTATAATTTTTCGTAAATTACATCCAAGGAGCCACCATGTTCGTAATACATTTTAGCTTCTGGAGTACCATTGAACTGTCCATGACTAAAACGACATTCATTGCGAAGAACTAGGGATTTTCCGGTTTTCCTGTTTTTTATAGTGGTTAAAATATTCGCTTGTTTATGGGGAACAGAACTCTTTATTGATTCAATAATAATATCGTTTCCAAACGAGGCACGGTCTGGAACCTTCAAAATATCTACACCTGCAGAGGTTGTTTTTGCATAGTAATATGCACGTTCATGGATGCGAAGAAATCTTGGCAATCCCGCATGATAATTGAGATTGTTCTGCAATTCCTGAGCCAAAGCCTCTGTGGCTGCAATAGCACATAATTTTTTTGCTGTATTATATTCTGTATTATTATCTAGGTTTAGGTTTATAAATTTCGCAAATACTTGTTCACGGGTTTTACCAGATGTCTTGCTTTCAAACTCCGCTAATGTACAGTTAGCTGAAAGTGCAGAGGAAGCCTCTAATTTGCCGTTTGCAAAGAATTCTAATTCCACTGTATCTTCACTTAAAGAAATCCTACCACGTTTACATTTACAGGTATCATTATATTCCCAACTACCACCGTTTTTTTGAAGCGTCTGAATAAGCTCTTTCCAAGCTGCCGTAAACCAAGCCTCATATTCCGGTCGAGCATAGTCGCTGAAAATATGTCTTTTTTTATAGTTGGAGCCTGTGTAACAATTAAGCAGCTTATAGAGCCCCATATTTTCTAAAATAAAACTTTCCTCTTTAAGAGAGAAACCGTATTCGTCAATTGTAATATCCACAGGGTCATCTTTTTGGGTATCGTTGCCTTGCCATGTAATTACGGCCGGCATCTTTGGTAATATTAAAGTTTTCATTCTCATAAATTGCTTTACCTAATTGATATCCATTATCGACAATTTGTCTCAATTCGCCTGTGAAGGTTGTTTCTGATGTAATATTTGATGCACTAGATATATTTCCTGATATTACTCTTGAAGCATATGCAAAAAAACGTCTTGCGTCGTATAAATCGCTTTTCTTGAAGTCTATCTCCAATTTCAGTAAACCTATAGTGGTAGCTACGCTTAATTCACGTAAATGAGTCTTGATATCTGCCATTGCTATTTCCTCCTCTTTCTATTTTAGTATTGGGGAATCATCCAGCGATTCTCTATTGAAATAGAGTTCAGCTGCACCTTTCTTACAGAAAATGTCAAGCATCATATTCAAATGCCATATAGTTTCTTTTTCTTTTGAATCTTCTAATGGCATCCGGAATACTTCGCCTTCTATGGATGATTGAATATATCCTTCGTATTTGTTGGTCTTGTATAGAAAAACTATGTATTGGGAACCATCGTGTTCGCCCCAATCTTTGATACCACAAAATTCAAGGTCTGAAATGGTAAGTCCGGTTTCTTCTTTTATTTCACCAATAACAGAATCAACCACAGATTCATGGGATTCTATATGGCCGCCCGGAAAAATTAAACATTGTTTTTCACCGACAACTTTTGCTTTAACTAAAACATTTCCATTATTATTGAAATATTGGTCTTGTCCCATAATTTCAAATAGCAGCTTGAATGTGTTGCGGCACGCTGTAACATCAAAGCTGTCATTGACAAAATGGATATCATCATTTGCAGTCATAGCGTTTGCATTTATATAGGCAAGCATTGTCTGTGTGATGTGGTATTTTTCTGCATATTTATTACCGTTCTCATGGACAAAATTTGGTCTGAAATCAATCCGTATCTGCTGACGCTAAGAAATAGTATTCTAAAATTTTACCCACTACATTTATGAGAGGGACTGACGATAGGTGGGCTTTGTATTCATCCCATAGAGCAGCATAGGAATTCTTGACCGGATTTACGTTCATAAGAGCAGAAGGTTCTTCCGGATTTTGCGTTTTATACCATTTGATTGAATCGTGACCATCCCATTTTTTTATCATGTAATAAGATGCGTATTCATATTTGGATACATACGCACGGCTATTTCCTTATGGAAATAAGCGTTGTGGGTAAGGATAAATAACTGTTTGATATAGTTTCCTTCGTATGCCTGGTTTTCTTTTGTGCAGTTATTTCTCTCAATCATTTCACGGGCGATGGTACTAACCATAAACAGCGTGTTGCTGTCCATGCTGGATATAGGGTCATCGATGACAACAATTTTATCATAGGTTTCGGGTTTATCGCTGCCACGCACCAAGTGATAGAAGTACAAAAAGGCTATGTAGTTCTTCTCGCCTTCACGCAAATTGGCAGAGGGGTTGCCATCATCACCCATTATCTGATAAATATGTAGAGAGCCCTTCTTTTTTGTAACTGAAATCCCTGGAATTTGGTATCACACAAAAGATGGTTTATACTTTCCTTGGTGGTGTCCGTTTCTGCATTTCGTACATTGTGTTTTTTTATTTCTTCGGTAAGCATTTTAACCAGTTCGGTTAGAAGCGTGGCAACATTCTGTAACTCAAATATCTGTTCCAGGGTATCTTTTTTATTGGAAATCACCTGGATATTTAATGGAATGGCATTTTTGATTGCTGCCAAATTGCTATCGTATTTTTTTATGGAGTTCTAAAAAAAGAATACAATTTTTTCTTTGGAAAATCAAGGCATATTGGAGCTTTTGCTGTGATTGCTTTATCAAAACGCTCTATTTCATCCAGCATACGTTGAGCATAAGAAATTTATTTTTGTAGTGCTTGAAGTTTATGCTTTGCTATTTCAATCTCGTAGGCAACCTGTTCCCGGCAGTCAATCATGCTGGATTCTGTATTGATAAAATTGCTTACTTCTTTTAGAGGAATATCCAATCCAACATAAAATTGAGCTGCATTTGCTAATGGAATTTGGGAATAGGCATAGTAGCAGTATCCATTTTCCGTATCAATATAGGCAGGTAGCAAAATTACTATTTTTTCATAGTAACGTAATGATTTTATGTTTACACCAGTCAGTTTTGACAATTCACCGATTGTAATATAATCGCCCCTTTTTTCATAGCTTTCTTCACCTTCCCATTATGGTTAATCATTGTAGGACTTTAGGGTAAGAGCATCAACCTTTAAGTTATTTAGAGATTATGCTGTGGAAATTAAAAAAGCAGTATTGTCTATAAAAGCTTTGAATATGGAGAAGGACAAACTATGAAAGCTGCAATTTTAGGAACAGATATGACCGGCAGCCTATTGGCAGAGATATTTTTGCAGGTCGGATATGAAATTGTCGTATATAACCAAACAATTACCAAAACCGAGGTGCTGGTTAAGAAAGGGGCAAGTGCTGCCGTTGCCGCTCATTATAGAGCAAAAACAGTGGAAATGTTACTACATTTGTGTTATAATTTCCTCAACACAAACCAATAGGAGGCGTAAGGATGGAATCGTTTTTTTACAAAAAAGAGCAGGTTGTAGATTTTGCACAGGTTGATGATGTAGAAAGTATAAAGGAACTTGTTCTGCATGATTGTACTGTGACAAATTTTTCTCGTATAGTATCAGCTAAGGCACTAAAATCCATAGCCATAGTGAATTGTAATATTACAAGTGAAGATTTGAATTGCTTGAAAGAATTGGAGAAGCTAAAGGAAATAGTTCTTGGTCTTATGAAAATAGAAAATATATTGTGTCTGGCGGATATCATATCGTTAAGAGAACTTCACTTTCGGAGGATGGAAGGAATAGATTATGGTGATTTGGAGTATTTTCCTAAATTACTGCGGTTGTACATAGAGGAAGCAGAGGTTTCTTCCTTTGACTTTATGAAAAAACTAAAGAACCTTAACGCTTTGGAGTTGCATAAAGTATCTATAAGTAATTTGAACTTTTTGTATGATTTACCAAAGTTAAAGAAATTTACCATGCAATATTGCGCTGATGATGAAACAGCTTTAGAATGTATTGCAAATATGAAATATTTGCAAAGTTTCCAGTATCCTGTTCCTGATATGAAACGATATCAGCACTGCCCTAAGATTCGCTCAATCGGAATAGATTCATCACGAGTAGAGGATTTTAGTGTATTAAAAGGCAAAGAAACGATTACTAGTATAATGTTTTACAATCTTAAAACGAAGAAGCAGTACGAACAACAGTTAGCAGAAGTGAAGAAATATTTAAAACTGCATGCTCATGGGTATATGGGAAAATTATACTAAAAAGCATTGAAGGATATTGCCTATTGAAAACGAAATATCTGCCGCCCACCACAGCAGTACACAAGCAGTATGGATTTATTCTGGATGGCTGATGACTGAGAGGTTTTGTGGGATGTCAAAAAAATCACAGCAAAGATTGCTAAGTCCAAAGCCGAAATGAAGCTTGAAAAATATGGTGTGATTCAAGACAGATTGTTTATGTCAGACTATGACAGGTATCTGCTTGAGTTAGAAGAAAATGCGAAGAAGTGAGAATGTGATGCCGCTGGAGGTATATCCTGGTGAGAAACCACAAATTAGGGAGAAATGTAATTATGACAGAAAAGAGAATGTATAACTGTCCATGCTGCGGGAATCCAACCTATCCAGTACCACCAAAGGATGACATTGGTTTTATCTGTGACATTTGCTGGTGGGAAAACGATACTTTTATTCAATCTGATGACGAACCAAGCGACCAGAACCACGGCATGACATTGAATCAGGCAAAAGATAACTATAAAAAGCATGGTATTTCTGCGCCGCATCTACTCAAATATTGGGCAGAAAACGGCATGAAGCCTTGAGTAAATCAATTCTAATCAGCGAGGTTCATATAAATGAAAAGAATTATCCATAATAACATAAATCTGCCTTACAGCTTGCATGATATGCGCATAACGGCATTTGATGTTTCAGATAACAAGATTACCATGCGAAGTGATACGGGGCTGGTAAACACTGCACCACCCTATGCTCAGGTGGATGGGTATGTTGAATTTTATGATGTGCAATGGGATTTTAGCTATGTATATCTTTTGAGCAGGACAGGGAATATGGGAAAATTTGAGGGAGAAAAATTGTTCCTCAAGGATTTCATTGAGAGATTTCCTCAGTTTGGTATTTCCATTATGGATGAAACATTTGGATATCATGTGACTAAGTATAGCGGTTTCATTTTGGGTAATGGTGTTCATTACGAATGTATCGTGGAAATCTACCACAAGGGAGATAGAGTATTCATTGAGGTTTAGAGAAATTATTATTTTTATGGATATATTCCCACAAAGGGCAAAAGTGTGAAAAAGGCTGTAGATGTATTCCCTTGCTTGTAAAAAGAGCAAAGAAATGCAGCCTATCCGCTCAAACCATGTGGAGTGCGTAGTGTTGATGTCATGCGTCAGCAATGAGCCATGCAATACCGGAGCATAATGTGGGATGGGAGTTTGCTTACAGAAGCACAATTATGCAAACGGGATGATACGGCAAATGACATGGGTGAGCATAGAAAGCTTGCCTTTGCAGGGAATCTGCATGGCGAAGTTGCACTGAAAAAGTGTAGAAAATAAGGGGTTTCCGGGAGTTTGGACAGCAGTTCTGGCTCCTGGATTTGTTATTTTATAGGAAACTGCGCTCCTGTGAAATCATAAGTGCTCCGCACGGATTGCGCTGCGGCGAAAGCTGTTGTGCAAGCCATCCGCTACAAGCGAAGAATACTGCAAAGCAGGATTCTTTTTTATACTTACTTTGTGGGAACATATTGAGAAGGAAAACAGGCGAAGGGTTGAGCATACAGTATTGATATAGAGGAGGATGTAGATACAGAATAGATAAAAGAAGTGTTGCGTTGACAGCATGGTTAAGCAGAAAAAGCACATTATTTCCGCTCAGTTGAAAACAATGTGCTTTTTAGCTTCTCATGGTGTCAATCAGTGCAAGCAGTGCCTGTTTCTGACCGTCTTTTAAAGTACTCCATTTTGCAAATAGTATGCGCTGTTCCTCCGTCAGTTCGGGGCTGTTTCCTTCTGTAAAGAACTGGGCTAAAGTAATACCGAATGCTTTGCAGACTGCTTCTAATGTTGGCAGTGTGGGAGCGTTATTTCGATGGAACATATTTGTGACTGTGGAATGGGAAAGATGGGATTCCTTTGCCAGTCTGTAATCCGTCCAGCTTCGTTCTTCCATGAGTTGTTTTATGCGTTTTTGCGTATCCATGCCATCACCTTCCTATCTGTATCTATTCTAATTCCCAAAAAGATACTATAATAGTCACAATCAGTAGATAATATATTATCTTTAAAGGACATAGAATTAGTGTGACAGGAAAAGCAAATGTTGAAACAGGTGGAGCATTTCTTTGAAGGGCTGGTCAGTGAAAGAAGTATTACAGTGAAAGAAAGGGGAACGCTTATCTCAGCCTGTATAGAAAAAGGAATGAAGCCCTCTGTCTTAAAGAAAGGGGGGCAATGAAAGAGGATGCCCCATATCGGGGATATTGCCATGCCGGATGGGGGCTTCGGTATGTAGTGAAACGAATGGATGTGGTGATTTATTATGGTGGCATCTAAATTTTTAGGAACATGAAAAAAATCGGTAAAAAGGTAAGCTTATGAGGATACCCTTTTACCGATTTTTTAAGTAGATATGTTATAGAAAGCTGTAATGGTGAATCTATGGAGAGTGTGGTTCTATGCTATTGGTCGGGTAATGAGGCGAACAAATTCTGATGCCGCAGGCGTCAGGTCATCCAGGTCGTTGGCAAATATCCCAATATCAAAGGTAATTTCTGGTTTAACAGTATATTTCTGATATCCTGCTACCAGCGTATCCATTGTGTATTCGGACAGGATGCCGATGCCAATCCTATCCAAAACCATGTTGATGGCCGTTTCCGCTGTTTGTACCTGAAGAAACTGCTCAACGGGAAGCGGCTGTTTCACATGATCTAAAATCGTTTCATAGGCAGGTTTATTGATAATCAGCAGAGTCGGCGGTGCGGTCAAGTCCACCTCCAAAACATCAGTATATTCCTTTGGGAGCATGGCGGCCATGCGGTCATGGTATAGTGTGATGGAATCAAATCTTCCAAAAGGAGAACAGGACACTGCAAAATCCACTGTATGCTCCTCCACCATACGGAAAATATGGTTGGGGCTGCCTTCCCTGATTTCAACCGTCACGCCCGGAAACGCTGTTCGGTATTCCTTTAAAGCCTTTGAAAGAATGGTCGAAACAAGAGAAGTCAAGGCGGCGATACGCAGGCGGCCCTCTACGAAGTGATTTTCCAGATAGGCTGTCTGGGCGATGCGGTTATCCAAATCCTCTATCTGTTTGGCGAGAAGTAAAATCTTCTGCCCCACATCGGTCAGGAGCAGTCCATTCCGTTTGTCACGAAAGAATAGCTTTACATTTAATTCTGCTTCCAGCTTTGAAATGGCGTTACTCACAGCAGGCTGTGTAATATACAGCATTTTTGCCACTCGTGTAATGCTTTTGCACTCTGCCACTTTAATAAAGATTTCCAGATTTCTATTCATTATCATTTGGTTATCTCCATATCATAAAAAAAGAATTTTACTTATGACAAATTATACCATATAATAAGTACAGAAGCAAGAGGTTGATTGTAATTGAGGGAAAATGAGGAGGTGAACCATGCCCTGCATTGCAGTAAAGACCACCAGAGTATTATCTGAGAAGAAAAAACAGGACTTACCCCAAAAACTGCTCTCTGTCTTTGGAGAAGTATCCAGCAAAGAGGTTGCGGCCAATATCCAGATGGCGGTTGGATAAACTTTCGGGGGCTGTGGAAGCTCCTGCGGCATATATTTTGCTCCGTTGACACCGCCGGAGGATTACAGGCGTATTATAGATGCTTTTTTCCTATTCTGGTGAAGGAGTTGGAACCCCAAAAGGATGCTATCTACATCAACATTCTGGAATTTCAAAGCTGGGATTATGATGGGGAAATGGTTGCTGTTTCCGAACAACATGACAATAGAAATCAATGAGGAGTGAAATGATGATGAAGACAATTTTTATCACAGGTGCGTCTTCCGGTATTGGCCGGGAAACCACCAAGTATTTTGCAAACCACGGCTGGCGGGTCATTGCCACCATGAGAAATCCGCAGAAGGCAGGGGAATTGGCAGATTTGCCGGGGGTGGTCATTATGCCTCTGGATTTGATGAACCCTGAGCAGATTCGAGAAACCAGCCGGAAAGCACTGGCGGAGTACGATGTGGATGTACTGTTCAACAATGCCGGTTATGGCATGATGGGGCCTTTTGAGAAACTGCCGGAGGATGAGATTCGTAAGCTCTTTGACACCGATGTAATCGGGACAATGTTGGTAACGCAGCAGTTCATCCCCCACTTCAAGGCACGCAAAGGGGGTGCGATTTTGACGACTACCTCTCTGGCCGGCATCATTGCCTTGCCTCGTGACGGTGCTTATGGCGCAGCCAAGCGGGCCCAGCAGGGCATGGTGGAATCCCTGTACTATGAGCTGAAGCCCTTTGGTGTGAAGCTGGCTGCCATGATTCCCGGTGGAACCAACACCAATTTCCAGACCCCCATCAATATTTTGGACGGCTATGAGGAGCCTGCGGCCAGACAGCGGGAATATCTGCTGGACGGCAACGCTGCGTTCCCCGGACCGGAAGAGGCTGCTGTGGCAGTGTGGACTGCGGTAAACGACGGCAAGGACCAGCTTAACTATCCGACGGACAGTGTGTGCCAAAAGCTCTACGACCAGTACAGAAGCATGAATGTGGAGGACTTCAAGACCTACTTCTATGACCGCATTTTTGGCGGCGTGGCACAGTAAAGAACTTTTCTACAAGAAAGGCAGGCCGGGAGCAAATCCCTCTGGTCTGCTTTTCTTTTAAACAAGTGGTTTATAGAAACAGTGGATGATTAGGAAGATATCACATGGAACGTATTAAAAAGAATTTTGGATTTGGGTGTATGGGTTTGCCCATGAAGAGGGATGAGGTAGAGGAAACCCAAGTTAATCAGATGATAGATACATTTGTGAAAGCTGGTTTCAACTATTTTGACACAGCCCACGGCTATTTGGACAAAAAGCCAGTTGGCACTGAAACACTGTTTTACCAGCCGCTATCCCTGTGAGAGCTATGCCCTGACAAACAAGCAGACCAACTTTTTATTCGAAAAAGGATGTTTTACATGGGGAGAGTCCCACCCTATATAAAGGGCAGTACTGATTGTATGAAACAGCGGAAAAAAGGAACGAGAGATTTTGATGGGACACGATTTTACAAATTAGGAAGCGACATCAAAATGAAAATATGGATTGAAAATAAAAAAATAGGAAAAAGAAACATCGTATGTTTTTATGGCTGTTTTGTATATGATTATGTATTTCATAAATTGTATTTAGTGTATAAGAGCTAAAAATATAATGAATTTATTTTATGATTATGCTATATATTGACGAAATATGACGAGTGTGATATATTGTGATAAATAGTATATTGTTATAGTCTAACAAACAGAGATAAATAAGATACGGTTATAAGGGAACATAAAAAACGGAGTAACGGTTCTACATACTATGAAGGGTTAAAATGTACTCACTGTATGGAAAGGTGATGTCATCCATGTTGTTACACAGTAAAAATGCACACATTAAATCAATGTATCATCATTGCCTTTGGCATTTATGATAAATTTTTGATAGAAAGGGGGAATTTTAAATGTGTTGGAGAGGAGGATAATAAAAGAAAAAATGTCTTATCATATAAATTTTTACATTGTATGAGAATACAGTAAAATGCTATATTTATATAAGACATTTTCCTAAGCATAACACATAAAAGATAAAATTTCAAATTTCAAATGTTAATTTTAGAAGAATATATTATAAAAAATTTTTAACAGTATTATTGACAACAACGATAGGTTTCACAAATTTCGTTCCTGCATTTGCAGCAGAAATTTCTAATGATATTTTGACAAAAAAACAAGAAGCTGCCTCACTGGAATTATCGGAACCATTAAAGCCTGCTTCAATGGAAATGGTTCAGGCATTAGATGAAGCCTCTCGTATGTTCGGTGAAGGTCTTATTAGTCAAGCAGAGTATGACGCAATGCTTTTGGATATTTATCATATAAATGCTGCTGTTACACGAGCAAGTGGTAATGATTATTATCCAGCAGTACAGGCGGGATATATTGATTATGAAGGTGTAATATATTTGTACGAAGAGGGATTAAGGAACGCAAAAACAGCTAGAGCAGTTATTGTGTTGTTGATAGGATGTATAAATGCAGGTAACTTAGCAAGTGTAACAAGTTGGGGACTTTCAGCTATGGGGGTAGTTTCTGCATATGGCGGAAAATCAGCTCTTGAAAAAGCTGTAGATGAAGCTTATTATTCCGGAAAAGGCATTGCGGTGTATTATCAGATACATCACTCTGTTCAAAGTTATAATAAAGTGGAGTATGTTGTTGAATAAGGAAAGAAAGTATAGGTATGAGAAAATATTTTAAATTTACAACATTTTGTAATAATTGGAAACTTTTTTTATTTATTATGATTACAAGTATTGCAGGTCAATGTTATGATGGTTGGACTGTTAATCAGATGATAAAATCAAATATTGTGATAGCAGCTGTGGCGATATTTGGAAGTTTAGTCGGTGATTGGATTCAAATCAAAAATAATAATTCAAAAGATGAAAATTCAGAAGAATAAAAAATGATACAATATTTGACACAACTAATAAAAATGATAGAAGTAAAGCAGTATATGCTTTACTTCTGTCTTCTCTCTTATAATCTTTCAAATGCGTTGGAGAGGAGGATAACAAAAGAAAAAATGCCTTATAATGTAGAGTTTTTCATTGCGTAGCGGCGTTAAAATTCTATATTTATATAAGATATTTTCCTAAGCATAACACATAGAAGATAAAATTTCAAATGTTAATTTTAGAAGGATATATTATAAAAAATTTTTAACAGTATTATTGACAACAACAATAGGTTTCACAAATTTCGTTCTTGCATTTGCAGCAGAAATTTCTAATGATGTTTTGACAAAAAAACAAGAAGCTGCTTCACTGGAATTATCGGAACCATTAAAGCCTGCTTCAATGGAAATGGTTCAGGCATTGGATGAAGCATCTCGTATGTTCGGTGAAGGTCTTATTAGTCAAGCAGAATATGACGCAATGCTTTTGGATATTTATCAGATAAATGCTGTTATACGAGCAAGTGGTGATGATTATTATCCAGCAGTACAGGCGGGATATATTGATTATGAAGGTGTAGTATATTTGTACGAAGAGGGATTGCCTAAAGCAAAATCAGCTGAAATAGCTATCTCAAGTTTGATTTCTTACATAGCAAGTATAACAGGATACTCTCCAGTGAGTTGGGGTCTTTCAGCTATAAGTGCGGTTGTTGCATATGGTGGAAAATCAGCTCTTGAAAAAGCTGTAGATGAAGCTTATTATTCCGGAAAAGGCATTGCGGTGTATTATCAGATACATCACTCTGTTCAAAGTTATAATAAAGTGGAGTATGTTGTTGAATAAGGAAAGAAAGTATAGGTATGAGAAAATATTTTAAATTTACAACATTTTGTAATAATTGGAAACTTTTTTTATTTATTATGATTACAAGTATTGCAGGTCAATGTTATGATGGTTGGACTGTTAATCAGATGATAAAATCAAATATTGTGATAGCAGCTGTGGCGATATTTGGAAGTTTAGTCGGTGATTGGATTCAAATCAAAAATAATAATTCAAAAGATGAAAATTCAGAAGAATAAAAAATGATACAATATTTGACACAACTAATAAAAATGATAGAAGTAAAGCAGTATATGCTTTACTTCTGCCTTTTCTTTTTATAATCTTTCAAATGCGTTGGAGAGGAGGATAGTAAAAGAAAAAATGTCTTATCATATAAATTTTTACATTGTATGAGAATACAGTAAAATGCTATATTTATATAAGACATTTTCCTAAGCATAACACATAGAAGATAAAATTTCAAAGGTAATGCCAAGTAATATATTTTACATTTTTAATAACAGCAACAGAGTCCTTCTGTTATTACATATGGAGGGGATGGATGGTTATGGATAAGAATGCTCATTTTAGTAAAAATATAAAATGGAAACAATATGCATATTGTATCTGTGCAATAATATTGACATTATTTTCTTTTTATTTTTATGCAAGTGTAGCCGGCAGTGTATATGGACTTGTGCTTTTATTGATACAGCTTGCTGTTTTTTATTGCATATTGAATATATTTTCCGTTCGCACCGTTGGTACTGTTTTGATTGGTTTAATATCTACATTTATATTGTTTTTATTGATGGAGCTTATAAATGTGGCCATACCGGATTTTATGTTTTTCAATAGATTTCCAATCAGTGCTTTTATTGTGGCAATACGGTATATTTCTCTTGTATGCTTAGCTATGCTTTTATATTTTGTTTGGGAAAGGGACACCATTTCACAAAATAAAAATTGTTTTCACTTGCTTTTATGTATATTGATAGGTGTTTTGATTTGTGCTTTAAAAACAGATGATATGAAAACATATCAAATCAGTTTCCATATATTTCTATTTGTATTTTTCATGCTTCATTTTATATTTAGCTATTGTGTGCATTATTTTTCCAACTCATTTTTGCTCACAGGAAATATATTGCTGGCTCTTTATTTTGCTTCTACTCAGTTATATATGGTTTATTTTTGTACAGAAGAAATTTCTAATACAGGCTGGGCTGTTTCTTATGTTCTTTTTTTGGCAAGAGAATATTTTACCATTCATGGAAGTATTGCTTTGATTGTGCTGCTGTTTGCTGTAACAACAAAAAAATGGTATCAGAAAAAAATATATAAAACAGCTAAATAATTTATTGGAAAAATGAAACAAAATTTTATAAAATATAACGATTATTTCTTTTCAAATATATTTTTTACATACAGTTTGTTGATAAAGACCAGTATGAAAAGTCAGGTAAGCCCAAGCAGATTGGAAGGATTTATGTCTTAGAAGAGTAATCTGAAGTAAATTATGTGGCAGAGGCTTCAGACCCAAGTGCAATGGTATTAAAAATAAATGGGGGAGAATATAACAGATTCCCTATTTATTCCCCAGGCTCTTATACACTGAAAAATATTGTAACACCAAATCCGCAGGATATTACAGAAGTATATGAAACCAATGTATATGGATATTGTGCATTTACCTATCCGGGAGGCAATTCTGGAACAAGTCTATTTTAACCTACAATCAATAAATTTAGAAAGGAGAGAGGAATATGATTCCAATTAGCAGCGTATCCCAAGGCAGTTTTATTTATCCATCACAAAAACAGAGTACTGCAAAAAACAGTGATTTTTCCACTTTATTGCAGCAAAAAACAAAATTTCAAAAAAATCATAGAGATTCTGCTGAAATAAAAAAACAAATGGATACAAAAGCATTATCTGATAAATATGATGTTCATAATTTAGATGATTCAGAAAGAGAAGCATTACTTACAGAGCTGAAACAAGAGGGAAAAATAGACAGTGATTTTCACTATGGTTTTATATTATTGCCTGTTACATTAGATGAATTGCGTTCTGACCCTCAATGCATGGTTGAATTTGAATCCCCTTTATGGGATTGTAAAGATATGCTTTCTTTTTCTAAACAAATTGCTGATTATCAATTAGCGTTATATCAAAAATTAAAAAGTGAAGGAAAAGAAATGCCAAAGCTAAAAGAGCAAGCAGAACAATATGGGAAATTGGCAAGTATATTGCAGGAATTGGAAAGAAAATAATATGACAAAGGCAGAGGAAAAATACTCTGCCTTTTGTTATAAAGCCGGTAGATACAAACTAAAATAGCCTCATTGTCTTTGGCATTTATGATAAGCCTTTGACAAAAGGGAGGAATGAATATAAAAAACATTGTGAACAACAAAAGTGGAGAGGAAAAAATACGAAATGGAAAGAGAACGTGCCGGGAACACAAAAGCTTTTTGAAAGCTATGGCATGGATGCGAGCGTCCATAAAAAATATGAGAGGGAAATAATTATTTATTGACAAAGTACTTCAACAATAGCATAATTAGTAAAAAATATTGGCTATAAACATATTAGAATGATTTAGGCTGAAAGAGAATATAGATAGCGTAACAAACAAAAGGAAGCATAAATGTAAAAAGGGATATTTCTAATAAAAATAGTATTTCGGTTTGTGCTATCGAACAGCTCTAAATTGTAAATACTGACTTTTAGCAGATTAAGGTACTAAAAATGACAATCATTTTTGACACTTTGGTGCCAAAATGATGCCCAACGCTGCAAAACCAATTTATACAGACATATACAGGGGAAACAAAAAAGCCTTGTAAAGCAAGGCATTTTTATAAACATTTGCAAGAAATGATAAAAGGATTTTGGTCCATAAAAAATAATATTGTGGTATGACAGAAGAGGATTTTATAAAAAAATTGATATAAATTTTAGAAACAGATTGCTGCATTCTCACAATAAAGCATTGATTTTTATAACAGCAAAAATATAATTTGCAGCCAACGGCATTGGGTTTTATTTTGAAATTGGAGGCAAGGAATGATGAAAAGAAAATTCCATAAAATATTAAAACCATGACAAACATTGTGATATTAGATGACAATAAAGCCATCAGAAAATTATGTGAAGAAGTGATTGAGAAGCTAAATGACTATTATACTGAGGGTGAAAAATTTCATGTTGTGATTTCAACAGAAAACAGTCTTTTTGTAAAAAATTATTTGATACAAAATCATGAACCCACCATATTTTTAATCGCTGTTGTAATATATGGTCATATGGAAGGGATTGCATTGGCAAAGGCAATCCATGATGCCAACTGTGACTACAAAATTGTATTTATAACGGCTTTTCCTCAGCACATACAATTTTGTACAGAAGCAAAATTGATTGCCAGCAATATAATTTTGAAATCAAAAAAGTATTTTAAAACAGAGCTTTTTCAAACATTAAAAATACTCCATAAGCAATGCGCTGCCCAATCCTTTTATTGTCATAATATATTAGGACATCATCACATTTTGTATGGTACAATATATTTTTTTGAAAAAGTGAAAAATCGCAGTAAAATTATATTAGAACATGAATATGGAAGTATTCCTTTTACAGACAGCTTGAAAAACGTCATAAAAGGATTGGATAATAGATTTATTCGCTGTCATTCCGGCTACATTGTCAATAAAAATAAAATTGTTCATATGGAGTCTGGAAACAAAAAAATCATTTTAGACAATGGAAAATATTGTTATTATTCTCACTTTCATAAAAAGGAATTGGAGCAATGGATGAGATTACAGCAGTAAATTGCTTTGTGAAGGCTTTTTTTAATATCAAAAAATGCATTTGAAAATGGAGCATATTTTAAAAAAATATGAAAATATAAACGGGAAAACCATGCTGCTGCAATCATATCATAAAGAAATGATGTAACGAAATATGCTTTTTATAATGTGACATATCTGTTTACAGAAATAGAAAGCCGGAGTAATAAAATGATATATAAAAAATCAATGACAGCTGTATGAAAGAAATGCAAAAGGTAAACAATTTCCATTTGAATGTTATGGTAATAGGCTCCTTAAAGAGATAGAAAAAGAAGAGATAGAAAAAATGGGTTAGGAAAAAAAGATATTTTATTGTGCCAAAAGAACAAACAGAATCAAAAAATGGAAATGGATATTTCACTGCCATGTTTTTGATGCAAGCTTGAATTTTTATGGTTAAAATAGAATTTATGAAAAAGCATTCCAATGGCAGATTGAAAAATAAAATAATGGTATGACATAAATTTGCTATTGCTTCAATCTAAAATAGCTGGTTCATCTCCATTAGGAAATAAAATTTATTTTACATAGGACATTTTTGACCCACATAGGACAGCTTCTCGTGGTGAAATTTCCTCCATGCTTTACCGTTTTGTGGAGAAATATTGGTAAAAACAGACTGTTAAAAATAATCATTAGGTAGAAAGGCGTCTGATAAATATATTTTTAAATGTATTTTCAGGCCTTTTTTACTGCCCATGGGCGAAAATGGAATAAATCAGGGATATTGTCGTAGAAAAAGTATTTTTATTAACAAAAATATGATACAATAGAAAGAAAAAAATAGGAGGGATATGATTGAGCGTTTGGAAGAAAAGGACATTGAGTATATTGATAACGGTGGCACTGCTGTTTTCCCAGGGGAGCATAGCGGTTTACGGCAGTGACGGCATGGGAGGTATGATTGGCGGCACGGGCATGGGCGACGGCAACACAGACAAAGACGGCAGTGCTAACAAAGACAGCAACACAAACAAAGACAACCAAGATGACAAAGACGGCAACACAGGCAAAGACAGCCAAGATGACAAAGACGGCAACACAGGCAAAGACGGCAATGATGACAAAAACAGCAATGATGACAAAGACGGCAACACAGACAAAGACAGCCAAGATGACAAAGACGGCAACACAGGCAAAGACAGCGAAGATGACAAAAACAGCCAAGATGACAAAAATGGCAACGATGATGTTGACAAAACCGGCGACAGCGACAGCAATGGAAATGACAACAGCAACACCCCAACGGAATGGACAGAAGAAGAGCTGGCAGAGCTTTCGCTGGTAGAGCAGGCGGCACTGCGTGAGCCACAGCCAAGCTTTCGGGCAATGAGTGTGAATGATACTACTAATGTAGTGACGGGGGGGGTAGCTCAGTTTTAAGGACAGTAAGAATAGACGAGCCATTTATCATTGGCTCGGCAGAAACATTGGCGGAACTGGCAACGCTGGTCAACAGCGGCAATACATACAGCGGCATACCCTTTGCAGAGGCAGAATACAAAGTGGCGGCAGACATTGATTTGAGCGGCATTGCAAACTGGACACCTATCGGCACGTTTGCCGAACCATTTAAAGGGGATTTTGACGGCGGAAATTATGTGATTTCCAACATGACTATCACAAGCGGCAGTGATTATGTGGGGCTGTTTGGATTTGTGGACGATAACGGTACCATACAAAATGTGAGATTGGAAGATGTGAATGTAAGCGGTGGAGGTTTTGTTGGCGGACTTGCGGGGTATTTTGTAGGAAAAGAAATCAGCAGCAGCTATGCCACAGGGAGTGTGACAGGCAGTGGAAATTCTGTCGGCGGGCTTGTGGGACAGAATAATGCAGGAAGCATCAGCAACAGCTATGCCGCAGGCAGTGTGAGCGGAAGTCAGTATGTCGGCGGTCTTATAGGAGATAATTATGAAGGAAGCATCAGCAACTGCTATGCTATGGGAGAAGTGACAGGAACTATAAACGTTGGCGGTCTTATAGGACATAATAGTAATGAAAAAGAAATCAGCAGCAGCTATGCCACAGGGCGTGTAAAAGGGCAGAGTTCTGTTGGCGGGCTTGTGGGATGGAATGAGGAAGGAGCCATCAGCCACAGCCATGCCACAGGAGAGGTGACAGGAACAGGCGGTTATGTGGGCGGCCTTGTGGGGAATAGTAGTGGTGGAGCAATCAGCAACAGCTATGCCACAGGGAGTGTGGAAGGCAGTGGAGATAATGTTGGCGGCCTTGTGGGAGGTAATGATATTGGTGCTGGTATCGATATGGTTGGAGAAATCAGAATCAGTGTGGCACTGAACCCTTCTGTCAGCGGCAATAATAATGTGGGCAAAGTGGCTGGATATAGTAGTGCCTACGAAATGGTGGACTTATGCTATAGCTGGGCAGGCATGACAGTGACTGGCAGCGGCAGCGGTGCTGACGGCACTGCTTTGCACTATAACGCCGTAACCGACAGATTTGACGAAACTTGGAGCGATATATTCATTGTCGATTTGAGTGCATGGGAAAACACAGCCGCTAACCAACTGCCCACCCTCAAAGATGTGGGCGGCAATCAGTCCTCCCAAATCCCTGAGTATATTATTAAATCGGGGGCAGACATGGTGATTTTGTCAGAGAAGGATTTGATTGATTTTAGAAATGCAGTCAATGGCGGCGCTGATTTTGCAGGCAAAACGGTGCTTTTGGGTGCGGACATCACACTGAGAGTCAACTGGACGCCTATCGGTGTATATAGTGCTTCAGCTTCAGGTGGATATTACCCATTTTGCGGTACATTTGACGGCGGAAATCATGTGATTTCCAATATGACAATCACAGGCAGCAATGATTGTGTGGGGCTGTTTGGATATGTGGACACCGATGGTGCAGACAACAGCGGTGTGATAAAAAATGTAGGACTGGAAAATGTGAATATAAACGGAGGAAATGAAGTTGGTGGTCTTGCAGGAGTGTTTTTTGGAAAGGAAATCAGCAACAGCTATGTCACAGGCAGTGTGACAGGGCGTACTACTGTCGGTGGCCTTGTGGGAGATAGTTATGGAGAAATCAGTAACTGCTATGTCATAGGAAAGGTGGAAGGAAATCGAGACGAGATTGGCGGCCTTGTGGGATATAATAAAGGAAACATCAGCAACAGCTATGCCACAGGGAGTGTGACAGGTAGTGATAAGGTTGGCGGCCTTGTGGGGTGGGGTGATGTAAATAACAGCATCAGCAGCAGTGCGGCACTGCATTCATCTGTGGGCGGTGCTGGTGCTACCGATGTGGGCAAAGTGGCAGGATTGGATAATGGCACCATACAAAACTGCTTTGCCGCAAACATAATGCAGCTACTGGGCAGTAGTGGCAATGCGAGCGAAAATGGGACAGAGGAAGAAGTATCAAAAATCGTGATAAATAATACACTATTCCCTTCTCCATGGATATTGGAGCAGGGCTTTTACCCCAGACTGCAAGGCTCTACGCCTGTATAAATTACGGGATTGGCAAAACAGGCGGTGTATACTGTGGAAATTCAAATTGAAATTGGAGGTCAATCAGCCACAGAAGAACAACTGGCACAACTGCAAAACCTGAATCTGAAAAACCAAGCAAGTGGAAGCCAAGTGGTAAATTATACCATTGGCAACGGCGGTAAAATCACATTCTCAAATGTGCCTTATGGTGTGTATGATTTCTGCCAAGGGGATACTGTGATAAATAACTTCACGGTAGATAAAGATGTTAACGGAAGTGTAAGTATAAATTGCCATTCTGTGACGTTTGAAATAGGAAATGGCGGTACATTGGCGGAAAATACTGTGCTGGTGGTAGACGGCAAAACTGTGGCAGAACCGCAAGTGACACCAAATGAAGGCTTTGTGATAGTGGAATGGCAGGAAAATGGACAGACATTTGATTTTGCTAACACAAAAATAACGGGAAATATTACGCTGAATGCTGTTTGGCTGGGAATTGGTGTGGATAATACAAATGTAGATTTTGTCACAGCAAAAGAAGGATATGCTCAGCCAAAACCAAAGACCGTGACAGTGAGAAATACAGGAAATGTACCCGCCGCATTGAAATTGGAAACAGAAGGAAATGCCTTTATTGTAGGAGAATTGGAAAGTGATGCCATTGATGTGAATGGGGATACCACATTTACAATACAGCCCAAAAAGGGACTGTCTGAAGGAAGATATGGTCAGAATGTAAAGGTGACAGGAACATACAATGACAAATCTGTTTCACAGGTGGTGAATGTACGCTTTGTTGTGGAAGGCGAAGAAGGTGGAGAAGGCGAAAGTATTTTAAATATGACCGTTTCCCCTGAAACTGTGGATTTTGGTACAGTGCAAAAAGGATATGCTCAGCCAAAACCAAAGACCGTGACAGTGAGAAATACAGGAAATGTACTCGCCGCATTGAAATTGGAAACGGAAGGAAATGCCTTCATTGTGGGAGAATTGAAAAGTGATGCCATTGATGTGAATGGGGATACCACATTTACAATACAGCCCAAAAAGGGACTTTCTGAAGGAAGATATAGTCAGAATGTAAAGGTGACAGGAACATACAATGACAAATCTGTTTCACAGGTGGTGAATGTACGCTTTGTTGTGAAAAGCGAAGAAGGTGGAGAAGGCGAAAGTATTTTAAATATGACTGTTTCCCCTGAAACTGTGGATTTTGGTACAGTGCAAAAAGGATATGCTCAGCCAAAACCAAAGACTGTGACAGTGAGAAATACAGGAAATGTACTCGCCGCATTGAAATTGGAAACAGAAGGAAATGCCTTCATTGCAGGAGAATTGGAAAGTGATGCCATTGATGTGAATGGCCAAACCACATTTACAATACAGCCCAAAAAGGGACTGTCTGAAGGAAGATATAGTCAAAATGTGACTATAACAGCAAATGAAACACTGGAAAAAGTGGTTTTTGTGGAGTTTGTGGTGGAGAAAAAAAGCTCTGGTAGTTCCGGCGGCAGTGGCGGCGGCAGAACGGGCAGCCTTGTAAAAGAGGCGGAGAAAACACCTCAAGAAATAGAAACTGAAATCAATGTCACACCTTCTGTGGTGGAAAAAATAGAGTTTGCAGATGTGGCGGAGACAGACTGGTTTTATAGTGCGGTGCAGTATGTGGTAAAAAATAAACTGATGAGCGGTACAGGAAACCAACTGTTTGAACCAAAAATCCCTTTGACAAGGGAAATGCTGACCATGATTCTCTACAATATGGAAGGCAATCCTGATGTAACCGGACTGCAAACCAGTTTTCAAGATGTGAAATATGGACAGTGGTACACCAATGCCATATTGTGGGGGAAAGCAAATGGTATTGTTGCCGGATACAGCGAAACTATATTCGGTTTGGGCGACAGAATTACAAGAGAACAATTAGTCACAATATTGTATCGATATACAAAATGGAAAGGTATGGCAACACCTATCCGTGAAGGCGTTTTGGAAGGATTCGCTGACAAAGACAATATATCCGATTATGCTCTCGATGGCGTAAAATGGGCGGTTACTGTGGGCATTGTTCAAGGTGACGGCACAAATTTGCATATGAAAAACTTTGCCACAAGGGCAGAAGTGGCTTCTATGTTTATGCGATATTGTGAAGATATTATTGCACAATAATGAAAATATAAAAATTTGTTTCAATTATGGGTGAAGTGCTTAAAAAATGAGGCACTTCACCTTTTTGGGGCTGAATATATACTATATTTTTAACAGAATATAACAAGAAAGGGTGTGATATAGTGCAAGTTAATTTAAAAAATAATGTGCCTAAATATCATTATTGAATGTGATGAAATGGAGCAAAGCCAGAATGCTGAACAAATTAAAGATAAGGTATCGTTAATTTCGCAAAATCAATTTCATAAAAATAGACATAGTCTAGCCGTTTGGTAAAATGAAGTCACCACAACAAAATATATCAAAAGAGGCTATAAAACCATGTCTGATAAGATTATACAGCTAAGTGAAGACTGAATAAAGCACGATTTGAAGGCTCTTGTCTGTAACAACGCCGAAGAAACCTGAAACGCTTTACTGGATAAAGAAGCGGATGAGTCAGTCAATGCAGAGAAATAAGAACAATCTGCTGACCATCAGGGATATTGGTCACTATAAGCGAAATTTTCATACAACAGCAGGAGAAGTAGAGCTGAAAGCTCCAAAACGCCAGGGTATTCCTTTGGAAGCTGCCATTATGAAACACTGCCGCCCCAGGGAAGCTTCCGTTGAAGAAGCATTAATGGAGATGTATCTGACAGGTGTTTCCATACGGCGTGTGGAAAATATCACCGAAGCTTTATGGGGGACGAAAGTACCTCCCGGAACAATCAGCAACCGGAACAAGAAGGCATATGAACATATCCAAACCTGGTGCACTCGCCCGCTTTCCGGGGATTATCCCTATGTTTATGTAGATGGCGTTTACCTGAAATGCAGCTGGGGCGGTGAGGTCCAGAATGTCTCCTTGTTAGTTGCAATCAGCGTAAGCCAGTATGGCTGCCGTGAAATCCTTGGTGCTGCTGAAGGCATGAAAGAAGATTATGAGAGCTGGCGTTCTTTCCTTGTATGGCTGAAAAAACGGGGGCTTACTGGCATACGTCTGAGCATTGGCGATAAAAATCTCGATATGCTGGGGACTATTTCGGAAGTCTTTCCAGATACCAGCACTGCACGGTATATTTTTACAGGAACATCTTTTCTGTCACATATCGAAACAATATGAAAATAGTAGCTCTCATGCTGAAAACAATCTATTCTCAGGAAAGTAGAAAAAAGGTGGAGGATGGCATTGAAGAAACATTAACCTATATGGATTTTCCTGCTCGGCATTGGACAAGAATCCGGAGCAATAACACCATTGAGCGCCTTAACTGTGAAATCAAGGGTGGGACAAAAGCTATTGTAGAGTACTTTAATGCTCGTATGTGCCAGACTGCGTTATGTAGCAGCGACTAGCTGGGAAGCCAGATGCTATATGAACATGGATCATCTTTTCAAAGCAGAGGATGCTCTGCTGTCTGATATCATAGCCGGTTGACTACCGGCTACTAAACGGCTGAATTTTATATTTGCGAAAGAAGCTTGACACAATCTAGCATGAATATGCATTTAAAAAACATATAAATAAAAACAGCATTTATTTATGCTGTTTTTAAAAAATTATATAGAACTTTTTAACTGTTGTATTTCTTTTTCTGATAGACCAGTAGCTTGAGATATAAAATCCATATCTAAATCCATTTTTAACATATTTAAAGTAATTTCAACAGCTTTTTCTTCTTTTCCAATTTCCTTTCCGATTTTTTCTCCCTTTTCTCGTTCTTCAAGGCGTTCCTCATCACTCAGTCTAATCATGTACTTATCCTCCTTTGCCAAAGAATCAAGTAAAGTGTCATCTCTAATTGCTTGTGCATAAGCATCTAAAAGTAATCTGCCATAATCATTTTGACTGTAATTTTCAGAAAAGTTTTGAAAGTCCTTTTGGGTGTTTATTTCAAAAAATGCTTTCAAAATCTGCATTTCCTGACTATTTTTTTGATTGATATGTTTCATATTTACTTCATGTATTGTTAATATATCAGAATAAATATTGCCAGTTTCGTCTTTTAAAAGGATATGTTTGTTGTCATTGGTATGTTTTAGAGTTGCTTCTGTTAAAAGAAAGGTAACCACAACACTCTTTAAGTTTTCATATTCACCTTTGCTTACCTTTTGGGAGGAGATTTCACGGCAGGCGTAATAAACCGTTCTTTTTCTCACTCTGTCTTTCCTATATTTACGCTGCAGGTCTAACGTGACAATACGCCCGTCAACTGCCTTTGTTTTAATGTCAAAATAGATAGCATTGAGTGCAGCCTTATGCATATCGTTTTTAGACTCTGCAACAATATCGACTAACTCTATATTTTCTCCTAAAATAGCTTGCAGTGTCCTTTCACAAAGTTCTTTATTTAGAAACATGACAGTAAATACAACGTCAGATTTTGGCAAATATTTTTTATTAAAATTCATTTTTATGAAACCTTTCTAAAAATAGTATAACATCATTTATTTATCTCTGCAAAC
>CALWSR010000036.1 GCA_944384265.1 uncultured Clostridia bacterium | reverse complement strand
AAGAAAAAGCTTAGGGAAATGGGATAAAGTGGATGAGATGATAAAAAGAGATGAGGATATGGGCAGTGAACATAACAGGTTTTTTGAAAATAAAGGGAAAAATGTGAAAAGGGATGGGTAGAGGAAAAAGAGTATGCTGGGGGAATGTGGAAAGTGGCTCTAAAAAGAGGTGGGGGAAAAGGGAAGGAGATATCTGCATTGATATGATGGAGCAGGAAAGAAAAAGCTTAGGGAAATGGGATAAAGTGGATGAGATGATAAAAAGAGATGAGGATATGGGCAGTGAACATAACATATTTTTTGAAAATAAAGGGGAAAATGTGAAAAGGGATGGATAGAGGAAAAAGGGTGTGCTGGGGGAATGTGGAGAGTGGCTCTAAAAAGAGGTGGGGGAAAAGGGAAGGAGATATCTGTGTTGATATGATGGAGCAGGAAAAAAAGCTTGGGAAAATGGGATAGAGTGGATGAGATGATAAAAAGAGATGAGGATATGGGCAGTAAATATAACAGGTTTTTTGAAAATAAAGGGAAAAATGTGAAAAGGGATGGGTAGAGGAAAAAGAGTATGCTGGGGGAATGTGGAGAGTGGCTCTAAAATAAGGTGTTGGGGAAAGGGATATTTTGAAATACAGAAAAGAGCTGCTTTTAAAATATACTTTTAAGAAATAAAATGTGGTGGGATGTGGAGAAATGAAAATAAATCAAATTGATTTTTGAAAAGAAATGAAAAAACAGCAATGATAAAAAATGATTGCAATGATAAATATATTTTTTATTTTATGATTTGACAATAAAATCTATGAAATTGCAATACAAAAATGAGGCTTTATAGAAAGACAGCAAAATTTGATGAAATATTGGGAGGGATTTATGAAGGAATTTTATAAAGAAAACAGAATAGAAATCCAAAATAAAAAAGTGGTGATTTCTAAAAGGTTTTTAGATGAGGAAGGAAATGAAATAGCATGGGAAATCAGGCCGCTGAGTCAAAAAGAAAATGAAGAAATATTAAAAAAATGCAGAACAATGACAAGGACAGCAAAGCATACAGAAAAATATTATGAAACAATGGTGTTAGCAGAAAGTGTTGTTTTTCCTGATTTAAACAATGTACAGCTGCAAAACAGCTACCATGTGGCAGGGAAGGAAGCATTGCTACTGGAGATGGTAACGGCAGGGGAATATGAAGCATTGAAAGAGGCAGTGGAGGAAATTAATTTGATTTAGGAGGAAATATGTATCGGTTTTATTTCAAACAAAATAATCAGCAAATATTGCTTCCGGTGGCACCGGCAGAATTGATGACACAGGTGAAGGGAGAAAGCAAAAAAGTGGAGCTGACCAATGTGGGAGAAGGCAGCATATTAAAAGACATTGGACTGAGAAGGCTTTCTTTTAAAATACTTTTGCCGGCAGTACAATACAGCTTTGTACAAACGGAGGGGGCATTTCAACAGCCTATCTTTTTTTTAAATCAGTTTCGGCAATACAAAATGAGCAAAAGGCCTGTCAACTTAATTGTATTTCGCAAGCTGGCAAACAAAGAGGAGCTTTTTAGCGGAAATATGGAGGTTTCATTTGAAGAATATACTGTACTGGAAAGAGGAGGAGAACAGGGAGATTTTTGGGTGGAAATACAATTAAAGGAGTACAGAAAAATAATGGCTACGGCGTATTCCATAAAACAACAGCAACACCAAACGGTTTTGGAGGAAACAGGAGTAAAAAGGGAAGGACGGGAAATTCCCAATACATATACTGTGAAAAAAGGAGATTCTCTTTGGAAAATTGCTAAGACCATGCTCCAGGACGGAAGCAGGTACAAAGAGATTGCACAAAAAAATGGCATTGCCAATCCCAATAAAATACAAGTAGGACAAATATTATATTTGGGGGAATGATATGAACATAAAGCTTTTGATAGAAAACAAAACAAATGTATATGATGTGACAAATTTGCTGGAGGGAGAGGTGACCATTGAAAACAGCATTGACAGCAGTGCAGGGAAAATGGTTTGTTCCATTATCAGAGATGGCACAGCAGAGTTTATAGAAGGGAATAAAATACAATTTTTTGCAGGGGAGAAGCTCCTTTTTAGCGGCTGGATTATGAAAAAAAGCAGAACAGCAGAGCAAATTATTACAGTGACTGCATATGACCAGTTTTTTTATATGATACAAAACAAAGACACCTATGTATATTACAACAAAAAGGCGTCTGAACTGATAGAAATGATTGCAGGAGATTATGGGCTGGAAACAGGAGAGATTTGTGACAGTGTATGGCAGATTCCTCAAAGAATTGAAGAGGGACAAACACTTTTGGACATGATATTGACTGCGCTGGATTTGACTCAAAAAGAGATTGGAAGAGAGTACTTTTTTTATGATGAGGGAGGCAGACTGACATTAAAAGAAAAAAAGGATATGATAACAGATGTGGTGCTGCAATGTGATGGCAGTATAGAGGATTTTTTGTATACAACAGATATTTCTGAGAACACTTACAATGGAGTACAGCTTTTTCAGGCCGGCAGACTGGAAACAGAGCGATTGTCCTATGGCGTGGAGCGGGCAGAGGAAATCAAAAATTGGGGAAGACTTTTCTATTATCAAAGAGTGGACCATAGATTGACACAGTATGATTTAAAATCCATAGCAGATACTTTGCTGGCAGAAAAATGTCGTGTAAAAAAAATACTCGTATTAAAACAAATGGCAGGAGAGGTTATTTTGAGAGCAGGCAATTCTATTATGGTAGAAATACCAAAGCTGGCTGAGATTAGTCTAAAGGGAATGTTTGTGGTTGAAAGATGTATCCATAGATTTGAAAATGGAAGTCATAAGGCAGATTTGTGGATAAGAATGGAGCAATGACAAAAGCTTTTGCGTGGTGGAAAATAGTAAAAAGGGGATTTGCTGTTTTGCTGGAACGGGAGGTATTTTATAAATGCCTAGAGTGTTTTAAAAAATGGTTGGGAAATGGAAAATAAATGACTTTATGAAAAAAGCTTGTAAAAAATATATTCTGTTTTATTTGGTTGAAAATGAATGTGTGTCTGCTTTGGTGTCGGGGCTGAAGGATTAGGAATAAAGAAATGGGCGTAACCATAGATTTGGAAATGGAAGTCATAAGGCGGATTTGTGGATAAGAATGGAGCAATGACAAAAGCTTTTGCGTGGTGGAAAATAGTAAAAAGGGTATTTGCTGTTTTGCTGAAATGGGGGGTGTTTGATAAACGCCTAGAGTGTTTTAAAAAATGGTTGGGAAATGGAAAATAAATGACTTTATGAAAAAAGCTTGTAAAAAATACATTCTGTTTTATTTGGTTGAAAATGAATGTGTGTTTGCTTTGGTGTCGGGACTGAAGGATTAGGAATAAAGAAATGGGCGTAACCATAGATTTGAAAATGGAAGTCATAAGGCGGATTTGTGGATAAGAATGGAGCAATGACAAAAACTTTTGCGTGGTGGAAAATGGTAAAAAGGGGATTTGCTGTTTTGCTGAAATGGGAGGTGTTTGATAAATGCCTAGAGTGTTTTAAAAAATGGTTGGGAAATGGAAAATAAATGACTTTATTAAAAAAGCTTGTAAAAAATATATTCTGTTTTATTTGGTTGAAAATAAATTTGTGTCTGCTTTGGTGTCGGGACTGAAGGATTAGGAATAAAGAAATGGGCGTAACCATAGATTTGGAAATGGAAGTCATAAGGCGGATTTGTGGATAAGAATGGAGCAATGACAAAAGCTTTTGCGTGGTGGAAAATGGTAAAAAGGGGATTTGCTGAAATGGGGGGGTTTGATAAACGCCTAGAGTGTTTTAAAAAATGGTTGGGAAATGGAAAATAAATATCTACATTGACGGCATATCAAAATGAATGAAATGTTACAGCAATGCAGTGTAAAAATGATGAATGGTATGAAAAATGAGAAAAAAGAGGCAAGTATTTGAAAAACAAAAAAATGGACATTGGATGTTGCAAGAAAGTAAATTTCTCTATGAAATAAAAGGATTGTATCTGTTGATATAACAGATTACTATTTTAGAAGCATTGAAAAAAATATTCAATGGATGAAAGGATATTACATCTAAAAAATAAATATTTTTGAAATGCTGTATTTATATTTATGTATGAGCAGTAAAATGGGCAGCTGCAATTTATGATGAAAAAAAGGGGAAGCATTTTGCAGCAAACCAATTTGAATGAAAAAATCAATGGCTTTATAAAAAGCAAATATATAACAAATAGAAATGGGGAGGAAGTATGGAAGATTTGAAAGCATTTTTATATGGAGAAGAAAAGCTGCCAAAAGAAAAAGAGATTGCAGTATCAAAAAGGTTTTTGTCAAAAGACGGCAAGCCTTTATTATGGAAAATAAAAGCATTAAAGGAAAGAGAGCATCAAAAAATAAAACAAACACAGCAGGAGGGCGCAGAAAAATATTGGGGCAGGCTTTGTGCGGCCTCTGTGGTGCAGCCCAATTTAGAGGACAAGGGGCTTTTAGAAAGCTATCAATGCACCAATGGTGAGGAGCTTTTGAAAGAAATGCTGACCATGGGGGAATATATGACACTGTTGGGAGCTGTGCAGCAGCAAAATCAATTTCAACAAAGAAAAGAGGCATTGAAAAAAGAAGTAAAAAAGCCATAAAGGAGGGCAAAGCAGAGGCAGATTATGCTGGATATGCCCTCCGCCATTTTCATATACTGCCAAGTGTGTTTGTGAATTTATCTTTGGCAGAAAGAATGTTTATAGAAAGTGTGATTGAAATGGAATTGGAAGAAAGAAGGTGATGTTTTTTGAAAAAAGAAGAGGCATTGCTTTTCTTTTACAGAAAAGTGTTTTTTGCAAAAGAGAATTGGTTTTGGAAAGCATTTTTTGAAAAAGAACAAAAACAAAAGGGAATTTGGTGGATTCCAAAAAGAGAAGAAGAGATATCTTTTTTACAGGAAGAAAAAAAAGACGAGCCTGTTTTAAAAAAAATAAAGACGGATGATAACCAAAATCCTATTTGGAAATGGGAAAAACAACAGCAAGAGATAAAACAACAAAAAGAAAAACAACAGCAAGAGATAAAACAACAAAAAGAAAAACAGCAGCAAACTATTTTTATAACACAAAGGCAACAACAGCAAAACAAAGCATTATGGACAGAAAAAAATAAAAATGTGCTTTATCAAACAAAAAAAATATGGATAGATGATAGGAAACAAAATCAAGAAATACAAAAAAGCAGTTTGTATGAAAAACAACGCCGAGAGCAACATGACGCAAAAGAAAATCAAATACTGGAAAATACAGTCATAGAACAACAAAAAATGCTTTTGCAGGAAAAGGAAATTTTGGAGCGCAATACCAAAATCAATTTTTGGCAGTGGAATGAAAATAGAATCAAAGAAGAGAAAAAGCGTTTTTTGGAAGGAAATGATATACAGGAAATACTGCAAACACAAAAATACCATTTTTTTGACACCATACATGAAAAACAGAAATGGTATGAAAATATGGAAAACACCAAAAATATATATTTGCAAAATCAAAGTGTATGGGAGCCTTATGATGCATTGGAAAATATTTGGCAAAAAGAAAAACAAATGATACAGATAGAACAGCTGCAAGGACAATCCCATTATGAAGCAAAAAAGCAGCATGATATTCAAAAAAAATATGACAGCTATATATTAGATACTACAAAACAAAATAGAGCAGTGCCTTTGCAGGAAACAAAAATAGATATGGATACATTGTTATATGACATGACAGAGAAATTGCTGGAGCAAAGACAAAGAAGCAGAAAAATGCATGGAGGAAAAATATAAAAGGAAGTGAAAAAAATATGTTGGAGGCAGTGAAATTGTTGGCTTATGATGTGCTGCAACAGGAAAATCTGGCGGATATTTGTTATGGAACTGTGACGGAAGTTGAGCCATTGAAAATTATGCTGGAGCAAAAGCTGGAATTGACAGAAAATTTTTTGATATTATCCAGAAATGTGACAAGGCATTACGAAAGCTTTTTGATGAGAGAAAAAGGCAGCAGTGACCCTTGGGGAGCCTATGAAATCATAGCGGAGCAGGAACTGAAAAAGGGGGAAAGAGTGATATTGATGAAAATGACAGGAGGACAAAGATATGTTGTGCTAGACAGAGTGGGAGAAGAAATGGAGGCAGAGAATGAAGCTGATTCCTGATACAGAAAGCAAACTGACAGAAAATGTGGTGATACAAAGAATTCCTTCATTGACCTATCGTGTACAGCAGGAAAAAGAAATTGTTTCCGGAACGGTGGAGGATTTGGAGGCAATGAAGCAGGCTGTATTTAAAATATTGTTTACAGAAAGATATCAATATGAAATTTATAACTGGGAATATGGTATGGAGCTATCTGATTTATTTGGCAGAGCAAAAAGCTATGTGATACCTGAATTGAAAAAAAGAATTGAAGAAGCATTGCTGGCTGATGACAGAATCAAGGCTGTGACAGATTTTACATTTGGCGGGGAAAAAGGAAGCTTGGAGGTAAATTTTCGGGTACATACTATTTTCGGTGTGTTGGATGTACAAAGACAGGTGGATATTTGAAAAGGAGAAAAGCTTTTGATGGAAAAAGGGTATGCAAGATACATATATAAACAAATGGGAAGGATGAGAGAAAAGCAGATTTGATTATGGTTTGAAAAAAGGCATAAGCTGAAGTTATATTTTTGAAAATAGTACTAATGAAGAATATGGTTTGTTTTTGAAGGTAAAGTGACACAGATTGAAAAATGTATGAAAGCATTTTGCATATAGAAAAAAGAAGCAAGGGCTTTTGGCTGTTTTAAAAGTGATTGATATAAAAACAGATGAAAAACAATATGCGGTTTGTATGGAATGAAAAATGGCAGGTTATAAAGGGCAGCAGAATCATAAAAGCATGGAGGAGGAAAGAGTATGTATGAAAGCTATGAAGAGCTGATGGAAAGAAAATTACAGCAGGTCAGCCAAAAAAGAGACAGAAGACAGGGGAGCATTATATTTGATGCCATGGCACCCAATGCGGCAGAAACAGCACTGTTTTATACAGATTTAGAAATGCTGGAAAACCGTACCTATGGCGATACGGCCACGGAAGAGGATTTGACAAGAAGGTGTATGGAAAGAGGGGTTTTTAGAAAGGAAGCCACAAAAGCAACATTTTTGGCAGTGTTTTTGGACAAAAATGGACAGGGGATGGATGTACCCATTGGTATGCGGTTTAATTTAGAAGAATTAAACTATATTGTGACAGAAAAAACACAAAAAAAGGGAGAATATATACTGGAATGTGAAACAGCAGGAGAGGCAGGAAACCAATACTTAGGAAGCTTGATTCCCATTACTTATTTAGAAGGGCTGGCAGAAGGCGAGCTGACAGAGCTGCTGACAGAGGGGGAAGACGAGGAGGATGATGACAGCCTTAGAAAGCGGTATTATAGCAGCTTTAATACAGATGCATTTGGAGGCAATATAGAAGATTACAAAATAAAGGTGATGGCATTAAAGGGAGTGGGCGGGGTGAAGGTGACGCCTGTTTGGAATGGCGGTGGAACTGTGAAGCTGACTGTTGTAGACGGCAATTACAACACACCCATTGAAGGGGAGATTGCACAGATACAACAAGCCATAGACCCGGAAAAAAGAGGACTGGGATATGGCATTGCACCCATAGGACATCAAGTGACAGTGGAAGGAGCAAAGGAAGTAAAATTTAACATTGAAATGAAGCTGACACTGAAAGATGACGCAAATGAACAAAAAGTAACAGCAGCCATTCAGACATCCATAGAAGAATATTTTTCTAATTTAAAAAAACAATGGGCAGATATGGAATATTTGACGGTGCGCATTAGCTATTTGGAGGCAAGAGCATTGGATGCAGAGGGCGTCATTGATGTGCAGGATACGAAAATCAATGCAAAGCCACAAAATTATATTTTGGAGCATAACGAAATACCCACATTGGAAAGTGTGGTGACATTATGAGTGAGGTTTATTCAAAATATTTACCGCCCTTTGTAAAGCAAACAAGGGAATTTGAAATTTTGGCAAATATAGAAAGCCAAATATTGCAGGAGGAAAGAGAAGCAAAGCAAAATTTGGAACATGACCAATGGATTGCAACTGCCACAGAAAGAGGATTAAAAAGAAGAGGAGATTTACTAAATATTGTAAGAGAACCAACAGAGAGCTTAGAGGATTTTAGACAAAGAATATTATTTTTATGGAATCATCACAAGCCATATACTTATTTTCATTTATTGGACTGGCTGGAGGGGCTTTGTGAAAAAGAAAATGTGGCAGTAGAAATGCAATATCATTTATATTATTTACATATTGAAATACGACTGATAAAAAAGCAGCTTCAGAAGGAAATTGAAAAAACAGTTAGAAAAATGATACCTGCAAATATTTTATTGGAAGTGACATTAAGATACAATTTGTATGGAGAATTAGAGCCTCATACACATGGTTTTATGAAACAAAAGAGATTTCGCTATATAGATTTAAGAGAAGAGGATGTGCGATATTGGAATAAAACATAACACCCACAAATACAGAAAAAAACTGTAAAACAATAGGCTTCTAAAATAAAATCAATGCTGTGAACATGGTTTTATGATAAAAAGGGGAATTTTTTTAGGCTTTCTGATGGGTTTTTCAGAAAGCCCAATATATTTTTTTTGGCAACAACACTTCAAAAAACAGCTTGGGTATTTTTGGCAGACACCAGTTGCTTTTTTTTTGCAAAGAAATCGAAAAATAGGAAAAAATATAGAAACGAAAGGTTTTTTGAAAAAAAGCTTTTAAAATAAAAAAAGATATGACTTATGTATGATATAGCCATGAAAAGGGTTTGCTACACTGTTTTTTGGGGTGAATAAAATGCCGCAGAAAATATTTGGATATATCCGTGTTTCTACAAAAGAACAAAATGAGACAAGGCAAATAACGGCATTGCAGGAACAAGGGGTAGAGCAGAAAAATACATTTGTAGACTGGCAGTCGGGAAAGGATTTTGAAAGACCGGCCTACAAAAGAATGCTTCGCAAGCTGAAGGAGGGGGATTTACTTGTTGTAAAAAGTATTGACAGACTGGGCAGAAATTATGAAGAAATCATTGCTCAATGGAAATTTTTGACCAAAGAAAAAAGGGTGGATATTCGGGTGCTGGATATGCCGCTGCTGGATACAAGCAAAAGTAAGGATTTGCTGGGAACATTGATTTCTGATTTGGTGTTGCAGCTGCTTTCTTTTGTGGCAGAAAATGAAAGAGAAAATATACACAAAAGGCAGGCAGAAGGCATTGCAGCAGCAAAGGCAAAGGGTATGAAATTTGGAAGACCTGAAAAAAAGCTGCCTAAAAGATTTGCAGAAATTGTAAAAAAATGGGAAAGAAAAGAAATTACAGCCTATGAAGCCAGTACAGAATTTGGCATCAGCACATCTACATTTTATAGAAAAGTAAAACAAATACAAAAATAGTGATAAATGTGTAGAAAAAATGCTTTTTTTCTACCCGAAATAAAATGTACATTTTTCAATCAAAGAGTGCTGTGAAATAAAGGAGGTTGGCAGCAAAAAAACAGAGCAAAAATAAAAGAAAACAAGCACAGTGTTGATAATGACATGATTTAGAAGGGGCTTATGAAAAATCAAAAAAATATCTGTTTTTTTATGAAAAAGGATACGGTAAAACACAATTGATAGACAGAAAAGCAATGGTGCCATTTCATCCATATTTGATTTTAAAGCCTCCATTTTGTATAAAAATGTTTTATTATAACTGTGTATTTTTTGCAGTAAAATGATTGCTTTATTATAATCTGATTTTGTGCTGCTGCATTTTGCTGCACTGTACAGGCTTTTTTGTATTACAACAAATGATGAGAGTGCTTTTAGAAAAAAAGCCAGTGTCATTTTGGCACTGGCCATTGCTATGGAGATGGCATGACAAATACATTTTTTTCACAATCATTTTGTTTTTTCCACAGCGTATATCATATGAGGCATTGTAATGCCATAATATTTTTTAATGAGCGTACCTTCTAAAATCATATGGTTTCTTTTTGCCACAGCCTGAGAGGGAAAATTGTTTTCTCTGATGATGGAATAAACCTTTGAAAAACCCAGCTGCTCAAAAGCATATTTTTTGCATCCTCTGGCGGCCTCTGTGGCATAGCCCTTATGCCAGTATTTTTTTTTGAAAAGATAGCCGATTTCAGGCACAAGTGTGTTATGGCACTGCTGCATTGTGATGCCGCATTGTCCAACAAAGGCATTGGTCTGTTTTTCTATAACAGCCCAAAGTCCAAAACCATATGTTTTGTAGCTGGCAAGCTGTTTATGAAGCCATTGCAAAACCTCCTCATCACAAAATGGGTGTTCATAGGCATACATAACACAGGGGTCCTGCAAAATAGCAGACAGCTCCTTTTTGTCTGCGATTTCTAAGGGACGCACAAAAAGTCTTTCTGTTTCAAATATCATGTTTTTTCCTCCTCCTGAAAAAATAAAGAAACAGCATGGCAGGCAATTTGAGCTGTAAGACCCCATATGGTATATTGTTTATACTGATAAAACAGCTCCGGTATTTTGGGACGGAAAAAGGGATAGTTTTTGCCCCCGGCAATACGGTCATAGGGAAAGGTATCCTCTGTAAAAGGAGAAAGATATAAAAAATGCACCTCCGGCTTTGTCTGCTGAAAAAAAGAAAGAGGAACGGTAAAAATCTCCGCCACTTCGTCTTTGCTAAAAGCAATGTCCTCTACCTTCACATTTGGTACATAGCCCACAAAGGGCATAATAAAAGCCCCATATGTTGTGAGCATAAAATCCGTTTTTCCCAGCACCGTAATTTGCTCTGGTAAAATGCCAAGCTCCTCTTGGGTTTCTCTTAAAGCGGTTTCCAACGCAGTTTCCCCATTTTCCCTTCTGCCTCCGGGAAAGCTGATATCCCCCGGCTGATGTGTCAAATGCTCTGCCCTTTTTGTAAAAAGCAAGTGCAATTCATTTTCCATAGAAAAAAGCAGCAGCATAACAGAGGAAGGGATATGCCGTATGATAGGCTGAGGTGTTCTGTTTTTCAATATGGCTTTAATCGTTTGTACAGAAGGAATTTGTTGTTTCATAAAAACACTCCTTTATGTCATTGGTTTTTACGCAGCTGTACATATTTTGAGGCACTTCTGCGGCGGCTTTCTTCAATTTCTGCATAATGCTTTCTGGTGGTATTCACATCTGCATGGCCCAATACGTCCGCCACAAGATAGATATCCCCTGTCTCTTGATACAGTGCAGTGCCATAGGTACTGCGGAGCTTGTGGGGCGATATTTTTTTTTGGGGAGAAACAATGCGGGCATATTTTTTGACAATATTTTGTACAGCACGTACAGTGATTCTGGTGCCTCTGGTGGAAAGAAAAAGAGCATCCTCCTTTTCAGCTTTGTTTTTTTGCTGTTCTCTTTGGGGAAGATATTCCAAAAGAGACTGCAAAACCTCCTCTCCAAAATAAAGTGTGGTTTCGTTTCCTCCTTTGCGGAGTATTTTAACACTGTTGTTTTGAAAATCTATGTCGCTGATATTGATGCCCACACATTCTGAAACACGCATACCCGTGCCTAAAAGCAGTGTAAGAAGTGCCAAATCTCTTTTTCTGGTATGGGCAATATAGCTTTTTTGTCTTTCAGACATGGCGTCTGTATCACAGCTTTCTACCAAATCCAAAAGGTCTGCCACTTCGTTTGCTTCCAAACGAATGATTTTTTTATCATGTATTTTGGGTGTATCCACAATGGCGGCTGGATTGGAAGAAACCTTTTGTTTTTTGAAAAAATATTTATACATGGAACGAATGGAGGCCAATTTTCTGGCCTTGCCCTTTTCATCATTTTGAAATGAAAGTGTTTTTTCTTTATGAACCGGGTCCGGTCTGGTATAGTATGTAACATATTCCAAAAAACAATCAATATCCTCTGCTGTAATGTCATTTAAGCAGTCAGACTGCATTTGTTCAAAGGCAGTGTTTTGAAATGCTTTGTGATGCTCACAAAGATATGTAAAAAATATTTTTAAATCGTTTGCATAGTTTATGCGTGTTTTTATAGATGTGGTGTTGGAAATGCCCCTGAAAAACTCTCCCAAAAAATAGGGCAGCTCTTCTAAAAGAGCCCTCAAACGTATGGTATCCTTTGCTTTTTGTTCTTCATGATAAGTACTCATACTATCTCATCCCTTTGTGATTGTTTTTGCCAGCCCTTTAAATCAGAGCGTTGTATGGCACCAAATATTTTTTCCTGCAAATGATTATAATTTTGGGAAAGCTCTGCCAAAAGCTCCTTTGTTTCCTGTCTTTTTGTATTGCCGTCTGCCAGACAAGGGTTTTTGACAATGGAGAGGCCGCTTTTTTGTATAAATCCCTTTATTTCCGGCTCCGGCACATACATCAAAGGGCGAATGGAATAAATCTGCTTTCTGTCCAAAAAGCTCACCGGTGCAAAGCAGTTGATACGGCCTTCATAAAAAAGAGACATAAAAAATGTTTCTACCACATCATCTTTATTGTGTCCCAAAGCTACTTTATTACAGCCCAATTTTTCTGCCATGTCGTTTAATGCGCCCTTTCTCATTTTGGCACAAAGAGAACAGGGATTTTTTTCTTTGCGTTCGTGAAATATAATTTGACCAATATCGGTATGCACCACAGTATAATGAACGCCTATTTCATTGCAAAACGCTTCTATATCATCATAAACAGCGCCGGGAAGGCCCAAAGAAACGGTGATGGCCTCCAATTCAAATTTTTTGGGATAAAATCTTTGAAGATGCTTTAATGCCAAAAGAAGACATATGCTGTCTTTTCCTCCGGAAACGCCTACGGCAATTTTATCCCCCTGTTCAATCATATGATAATCCTCCACAGCACGACGTACATAGCTAAGCAGTTTTTGTAATTTCATAATAACCTCCTGATGATGATAACCATAAAAAATAGTTTATTACTATGGATATGATGTTTTTTATTATACTAAAAAAAACAAGAAATAAAAAGTATTACTATCCTTTTTTCCGGAGAAAAGCTATAATAGAAATAAATCAAAAAGAAAGGGGTTTTTTTATGCAAAAAATAAGGGGTTATATTGCACTGATGGTTTGCATTTGCATAGCGCTTTTAGGCTGTCAAAAAGGAGATGTGCTTCCGGAGGAGGAATTTTCCAATATTGTGATAGAACCAACAGAAGAAATGACACCAAAGGAAAAAAAGGAGGCCTTTTTAAATGAAAAAATTGCCGGCATGACACTGGAGCAAAAGGCAGGACAGGTTTTGTTTTGTGCCTTTCGCAGAGATGAAAACAATGTGCCTGTTACATACTGCAATGAAAGCATAAAGGAAGCATTGCAGAAATATCACATAGGAGGGGTTGTGCTTTTTGGAGAAAATATTGACACACAGCAGCAAACAAAGCAGTTGATTGAGGATATGCAAAGCAGCTCGGAAATCCCTCTTTTTATTGGTGTGGATGAAGAGGGAGGCAGTGTCAGCCGGCTGCATTTTAGCGGAAAGCTGGATGTGGCAGACATTCCCACAGCAAAAGAAATAGGAGATACAAACGACACCACAGTGGCTTATGAGGCGGCAAATACCATTGCAAAGGAATTAAAGGAATTGGGATTTGATGTGGATTTTGCACCGGTTGCAGATATTAGAGAAAATCAGGAAAACACAGTGGTGGCCAGCAGAGCCTTTTCTGATGACCCTCAAAAGGCAGCAGATATGGCGGTGGCATTTGTTCAGGGACTGAAGCAGCAGGGCATCAGTGCGGCGGCAAAACATTTTCCCGGCCATGGCAACACCATAGAGGACAGCCATGACGGCATGGCCGTTTCAAATGATACATTGGAGCAAATGGAGCAAAAGCAGTGGATTCCTTTTCAAAGGGTGATTGAAAAGGATATAGATTTTATTATGGCAGGACATATCAGCACACCCAATGCCACAACAGATGGCCTGCCGGCTTCCTTATCCTATCAAATGCTGACAGAGCAGCTGAGAAATCATTTGGGGTTTGAGGGCATTATCATTACAGATGCATTGGATATGGGAGCAGTAACAAGCTATGAAGACTCTGCACTGATGGCAATACAGGCAGGAGCGGATATGGCCTTGATGCCTGTGGATATACAAAAGGCACACACAGATATTTTAAATGCTGTCAAAGAGGGAACATTATCAGAAGATGCATTAAATGAAAAAGTAAAAAGAATACTATCACTGAAATATGACAAAGGATATTTTGAAAAAGAACTCTGATACTGTCTGGAATGTACGCAGGGACTTGCAAAAAGATATAGGAATTACTATAATAATATTTGGTTTCTTTTTTGTAGGCGGTATAGTATAAAAGGGGTGATTTTATGAGGATAGAAGAACAATTATACCAGCAGCTGATTGATAAAATGAATACCTACCATCCGACCAAGGAATTTGATATGATTCAAAGAGCCTATCGGCTGGCAGTGGAGGCGCATAAAGACCAAAAAAGAAAATCCGGAGAGCCGTATATCATCCATCCCTTGAAGGTTGCCTATATTTTAGCTGAACTGGAATTGGATAGAGAAACGATTACAGCAGGTATTTTGCATGATACCATTGAGGATACACCATATACCTATGATGATATTGCAAATATATTTAGTGAGGAAGTAGCCAATTTGGTAGATGGAGTGACAAAGCTGGGAAAGCTTTCTTACTCTACAAAAGAAGAAATGCAGGCGGAAAATTATCGAAAAATGTTTATGGCCATGGCAAAGGACATTCGTGTGATATTGATAAAGCTGGCCGACCGTTTGCATAATATGAGAACATTAAATTATATGACAGAGGCAAAGCAAAGGGAAAAAGCCCAGGAAACACTGGATATTTATGCACCATTAGCCCACAGGCTGGGTATTTCTAAAATCAGAACAGAAATGGAGGACCTCTGCTTTAAATATCTGAATCCGGATGCTTATTACGATTTAAAAGAAAAAATAGAACGAAAAAAAGTAGAAAGAGAATCCTTTGTCAATTCCATTGTAAATGATGTGAAAGAAAAAATGGCCCAGTCAGGCATCAAAGGAAAGGTGGAAGGCAGAAGCAAGCATTTTTTCAGCATTTATAAAAAAATGGTCAATCAACATAAAACATTGGACCAGATTTATGATTTGTTTGCTGTCAGAGCCATTGTAGATACAGTAAGGGACTGTTATGGTGTTTTGGGTGTGGTGCATACCATGTATACCCCTATGCCGGGCAGATTTAAGGATTATATTGCCATGCCAAAGCCCAATATGTATCAGTCGCTGCACAATACCCTCATTGGCCCTGAGGGAGAGCCTTTTGAAATACAAATCAGAACATGGGAAATGCACCGTACCAGTGAATATGGTATTGCAGCCCATTGGAAGTATAAAGAAGGCAAGGGAGGAAATGGTGGCAAAAAAGGCGACACAGCAGAGGAAAAGCTGACATGGCTTCGTCAAATATTGGAATGGCAGCAGGATATGTCTGACAACAAAGAATATCTGGATACCATTAAACTGGATTTGAATGTGTTTACAGACCAGGTGTATGCCTTCACCCCTCAGGGAAAGGTGGTCAGCCTGCCAAAAGGCTCTACTCCCATTGATTTTGCTTATATGATACACAGTGCCGTAGGCAACAAAATGGTGGGGGCAAGGGTCAACAACAAAATGGTGCCTATTGATTATAAAGTACAAAATGGCGACAGAATTGAAATATTGACTTCCCAAAATTCAAAAGGACCAAGCAGAGACTGGCTCAATTTGGTAAAAAGCTCTCAGGCAAGAACAAAAATCAATCAATGGTTTAAAAAGGAATTTAAAGAAGAAAATATTTTAAAGGGAAAAGAACTGATTGATAAGGATATTAAGAAAAAAGGCTATATGCCCTCTGAACTGCTGCGTACAGAGTGGATGAGCATTTTGTTAAACAAATTTAGATTTAAAGACTGGGACGCTCTTTGCGCTGCGGTAGGTCATGGCGGTGTGAAGGAAGGACAGGTTGCCAACAGACTGATAGAAGAGCTTTTGAAGGAAAAGAAAAAGAAAGAGGCAGAAAAGGCTCTGCTTCAGCCTGTGGAGGAGGAAAACCCTTATAAACAGCGGCATAAAAGCAAAAGCGGTGTGGTAGTCAAGGGAATAGGAGATGTGGCAGTCCGTTTTTCAAAATGCTGCAATCCTGTGCCTGGGGATGAAATTGTAGGCTTTGTCACAAGAGGACGAGGTGTTACCATACACAGAACAGATTGTATTAATATTATGAATTTAACAGAGGAGGACAGACACAGACTGATTGAAGCAGAATGGGATTTGGCAGACAAGGCACTGGAGAATGTGTCCTATTTGGCAGGAATTCGTGTGGTTGGCTCCGACAGAGTGGGACTGATGATGGAGGTGTCAAAGGTGTTTAATGATGAGGGCATTTCTGTAAAGGCCTTGACCATTAAAACAGCAAAGGCAACGGCCATATTTGATGTTACAATAGAGATAAAAGGCAAGGAGCAGCTGGAAAAAGTCATTAAAAGACTTATGAAATTAAAAGATATTATAGAAATTGAACGGGTTGCCAACGCATAGGCTGAAAAAAATGTAAAACCTGTTTGCAAAATGAAGGAGGAAGCGTATGAGAGCAGTGTTGCAAAGAGTACAAAGAGGCAGCGTGACCGTAGATGGTAATGTGATTGGAGAAATACAAAAGGGCATTATGGTGCTTTTTGGTATGCTGGAGAGCGATGACCAAAATGTGATAGAATATATGCTGGATAAAGTCATCAACATGAGAATATTTGAAGATGAAGCCGGCAAAATGAATTTGTCATTGCTGGATATCAAAGGGGAGCTTTTGATTGTGCCTAATTTTACATTGTATGGAGATGCCAGAAAGGGCAGACGTCCCGGTTATTCCGCCGGTGCCTCTCCGGAAAAGGCCAGAGTGCTGTTTGAACAGCTGGTGGAATATGCCAAAACACTGCCTGTTGAAAAGGTTGCCACAGGAGAATTTCAGGCAGATATGGCCGTGGAAATCATAAACGACGGGCCAGTTACCATTCTTTTGGACAGTGAAAAGAAATTCTGATTTGAGGGAAAAGCAATGATATATTTTATGACAAAGGGGCATACATGGGAGCATGATGTGCAGACCATAATACAAGTATTTTATCCCAACACCCATTATTACACCACAGAGCAGCCTGTGCAGGAGGGCATTACCATAGAAAGTATACTCCAAGGAGAAAAAGCCATTGCCGTGTTTTATGAAAACGGTATCCAAAAGGAGCAGTGGGAAATGCTTTGCCAAAAAGGGCAGAGTACAGAAAAAGAAAAAAAAAGAGTGGTAAAAGGCTCTATTTATCAACTGCTGAAACAAAAAACGGCAATGCGTCCCCAATGGGGATTTATTACAGGTGTGCGTCCTGCAAAGGCTGTCAATGAGCTTTTGGACAAGGGATATACCCCGCAGCAATGTATTTGCTATTTGACAGAAGGGTATGATGTGACGCCAAAAAAAGCAAAGCTTGCTTTGGATGTGGCACAGTCAGAAAGAGAGATTTTGAGCCAAAATGGTGGGGAAGATATCAGTTTGTATGTAGGGATTCCTTTTTGTCCCACAAGATGTCTATACTGTTCTTTTACATCCTATCCCCTGACACAATATCAAAGCCGTGTAGAGCAGTACTTGCAGGCATTGAAAAAGGAATTGGCTTTTTTGGGAGAATATGCAAAAAATCTCCAATTAAAAACAGTTTATGTAGGAGGGGGAACGCCCACCTCTTTGACAGAGGAGCAAATGAAATGGCTTTTTGAAAAAATGGCAGAGCATTTTGATTTGCAAAAACAGGGGCTGGAATTTACAGTGGAGGCAGGCAGAGCCGATACCATTACAAAGGGAAAGCTTTCTGTAATGAAGGAATATGGCGTCAACCGTATTTCTATCAATCCGCAGACAATGAATCAAAAAACATTGCATATCATTGGCAGAGAGCATACTGTGGAGGATGTGAAAAAAGTATATTTTCAGGCAAGAGAGCTGGGGCATGACAACATCAACATGGATTTGATATTGGGACTGCCTCAGGAAACGGCAGAGGATGTGGAGCAAACCATGGCAGAAATGGAAAAGCTGAGGCCTGACAGCTTGACCATACATACACTGGCTGTCAAAAGAGCCTCCCGTTTGAAAGAAAATTTTGACCTTTATACACTGACAAAGGCAAAGGAAATGGAAAAAATGATTTCCATTGCTTTTGAAAGAGCCGAAGCAATGGGTATGAAGCCCTATTATATGTATCGTCAAAAAAATATGGTGGGGAATTTTGAAAATGTAGGCTATTGTATGCCTCATAAGCAATGTGTTTACAATGTGCAAATTATGGAGGAAAAACAAACCATACTGGCCGCCGGCGCAGGTGCCAGCACAAAAACCGTTGATTTTTCACAAAACAGAATTGAACGTATTTTTAATGTAAAAAGTGTAGAGGAGTACATCAGCCGCATTGATGAGATGATAGAAAGAAAAAGACAAGGATTATATGGTTTGCAAAAAAATATGTTTTAGGAGGGATTGGATGGCAATTCAATTAGTAAAGGGTACAAAGGATTTGTATGGCAGTGAAGTGGTGCAGTGGCAGAGGCTGGAAAGAGAGATACGCACCATTTGCGCTTGCTTTGGCATTGGAGAAATCAGAACGCCTATGTTTGAATTTACAGAGCTGTTTGCAAGAGGTGTGGGAGAAACCACAGACATTGTGCAAAAGGAAATGTATACCTTTACAGACGACGGCAACAGAAGCCTGACGCTTCGCCCGGAAGGAACAGCAGGCACAGTGAGGGCATATATTGAGCATGGTATGCACAACCAGCCTCAGCCTACCAAATTATATTATATTTCCCCCACATTCCGTTGTGAAAACACACAGGCAGGCAGACAAAGACAGTTTCATCAGTTTGGTGTGGAAATGTTTGGCTCATACAGTGCCGCTCAGGACGCAGAGGCCATTTCTGTGGCAACCACACTGCTGGAAAAGCTGGGCGTAAAAAATGTGGAGCTTCGTATCAACAGCTTGGGCTGTCCAAAATGCAGAAGCCAATATAATCAAAGGCTAAGGGAGTTTATTGGCGCAAATCTGGAAAAGCTTTGCCCTACCTGCAAAGAAAGATATGAAAAAAATCCCCTCCGTGTGCTGGACTGTAAGGAAGAGAAGTGTCAAAAAATCATTGCAGACGCTCCTTCTGTGCTGGAATGCTTGGATGAGGCGTGCAGCGAGCATTTTCAAAAGGTACAGTCCATATTAAATGAAATGGGCATTGCCTTTACAGTGGACCCTAAAATTGTAAGAGGACTGGACTATTATACCAGAACTGTGTTTGAATTTGTATCAGACGGTTTGACAGTATGCGGGGGCGGCCGCTATGACAATTTAGTAGAGCAGTGCGGCGGAAAGTCCACAGGCGCCGTAGGCTTTGGTATGGGAATAGAGCGTCTTATGATGATACTGGAAAAACAATATGGTGTTATGGAACAAAAAAGTGATGTACTGCTTTACATTGGTTCTATGGGAGAAAAAGGACTGCTAAAAGCACAGGCTCTCACATTGCAGCTTAGAAAAGAGCATATTCATGCAGAGTGCGACACAGTGGAAAGAAGTGTTAAGGCACAAATGAAATATGCCAATAAAATTGGTGCAGTGTATTCTGTTGTCATTGGAGAAACAGAATTAAAAGAAAATAAAGCAGAATTAAAAAATATGAAAGAAGGCAGTTCAGAAACCATTTCTCTTTCAGAACTTTGCAGTGTGATAAAACAAAAAATAGGATATTGATTTTTTTCATCCAGTCTGTTTATAACGTCAAAAAAGGCTGCTTTTTTGATGGGCATACAAAGGCAGAAGCAAAGTGTGACACTGCTGAAAATCAATTTTTACCAGAGCTTATGTCTGAAAAGGGATTTTATTGTGCAAAGACTTAGGATTTCTGAAAATTGTATCAATTTGTATATAATATGGTGGCGACAAAAGCCCGCCTCAGTGTGTCTAAAAAGTGGACACTCTGTTGTCAAAGGCTCAGTAGCATCAAGCAGAGGTTTTATGGGCTAAAAGCCTTGAAGCTCCTGCTTTTCCTTACCAAAAATAAATTCCCGCTGGGGATTTTAGTTGGAAAGCCCTTCGTTTTACAAGGCATCTTTGAAAAAATATAAAATCTAGTTTTTCTACAATATGGGGCCGGCAAAAGCCGGCCTTTTTATGTCAAAAAAAGAATATAAAAATAAAATGACGCAATGCCCATGTATGTGATAAAATGGAAAGGGCTATACTGAAACATATAGGAGTGTGAAAAAATGAGAATATTAGAAAATTTACAGCCCAAAGAGGTATTTTATTTTTTTGAAGAAATTTGCAATATTCCCCATGGCAGTGAAAATGAAAAAAAATTAAGTGATTATATTGTTCATTTTGCACAGGAAAAAGGGCTTTTTTGCAGACAGGATGGGGCAAACAATGTACTGGTGAAAAAAGCAGGTACAAAGGGATATGAAACAGCTCCCCCAGTGATTTTACAAAGCCATATCGATATGGTATGCGAAAAAAATGGAAATGTTGACCACGACTTTGAAACACAAGGAATAAAGCTGATGGTGGAGGAGGGCAAAATCAAAGCAAAAGGCACCACATTGGGTGCGGACAATGGCATTGGTGCGGCATATATGCTGGCACTGCTGGCGGCGGATAACATTTCTCATCCTCCTTTGGAGGCAGTTTTTACAACAGATGAGGAAAGAGGAATGCATGGGGCAAAAGCCTTTGATGCCGGCGACTTGGAAGGAAAAACACTGATCAATTTAGATACAGAAGAAGAGGGGGAATTTGTTGTCAGCTGCTGTGGAGGAAACAGAACCATTGTTTCACTGCCCATTGTGTGGGAACAGGGGGATTTTGAGGCAAGCCCTTATTTGCTGAAAATAACCGGCCTGACAGGAGGACACTCCGGCAGTGATATTCATTTGCAAAGGGCCAGCGCAAACAAATTGATGGGAAGAATACTTTTTGATATTTTTTCCGTATATGATAGCAGAATGTGCCGCATTGACGGAGGCTTGCAGGACAATGCCATACCCAGAGAGGCAGAGGCCGTGCTTTTGTTAAAACAACAGCAGCTGCAAGCAATAGAGGCATTGCTGCAAAGGCTTAATAAAATATATGCTGAAGAATATGAAGGCGTAGAAGAAAACATCACTCTCTCTTTACTGCCCATGAGGGAAAAGGTGGGACAATGCTTTTCAAAGGAAACCACAGAAAAAATCATTTCCATATTGCTGCTGCTGCCTTATGGTGTGGAAACAATGGACATGAAGCTGGGAAATTTGGTAGAAAGCTCCAGCAATGTGGGAGTGGTTGAAACAACAGAAAATACAGTGCATTTTCACAATGCCATCAGAAGCTCACTGGAAAGCAGAAAACAGCTTATTGCAGACAAAATCCGTTTGATAGCAAAATTGACAAATGCACAGACTGTTGTAAAAGGAGAATATCCTGAATGGACATTTTCTAAAAGCTCTGCCATTACAGCACTTTGTCAGCAGACTTATCAGGAGCTTTATCAAAAACAGCCTGTTATCACTTCCATTCATGCAGGACTGGAATGCGGCATTTTTGCCAAAAAAATACCGGGGCTGGATATGATTTCCATTGGCCCTGAAATTAGAGGAGCCCATTCTCCTGAGGAAAGGGTAGATATTGCCTCTGTACAAAGAGTATGGGAATTTTTGCAGAAAGTACTTTGTAAAATGAGATAAAGGAGAAACAAATGAAGCTGCCTTGGGATAAACAATATTTAAAAATATCGTTTCATGTAGTATTTACTGTATTGGTGATTTATATATTAGCCGGTGTTGCCGGAAACCTGACAAATTTTAAAGATACCCTGCTGGCAGTGGCAGGAAAGATGATTTCTGTATTTGCCCCTTTGCTGGTGGCCCTTGTCATTGCATTTTTGATGAATCCGGCGGTGGATTTTTTTCAAAAAAAATGGGAAAAATATATGCCTGCAAGAGCATACTCACAGTTTCCCACCAGAAAAAGAGGCACAGCAACGGTTTATATATTGGTATTGTTGGCCATTTATTGTATGATACAATATGCAGTGTTAAAAATTGGCGCCACAGATGTGACTGCCATAGCAGACAAAATCAATGCCTATATCAGTGATTTCAGCGATTTTTTTGTGCTGATTAGTGTAAAGCTGGCAGAATACGGTATATTCCACAACATCGAAAGTCTGCTTTCCAGCTGGACAACAGGCATTTCAGAGCTGCTTCAGGCGGGGGTAATGAGTGTTACAAACTCCATTTCCAAAGCAGGAGGCTGGGCAGTCAATGGAGTGTTGGGTTTGACAATCGGATTTTATATATTGGTGGAAAAAGAAAAAATAGTATACTACTGCCAAAAAGGGGTGGATGTTTTTTTTAGAAAAAAAACGGCAGAGCGCATCAAGGAAGTGTGCCATTTGGCAAACAGCACATTTTCCGGCTATATTACAGGGCAAATGACAGATGCCATCATTATGGCCATACTTATCAGCATCAGCTTTACCATTGTGAAAATACCTTATGCCGTTATGATAGGGGTGATATCCGGCTTTTCCAATTTGATACCCTATGTGGGAGCAGTGATGGCATTTTTGCTTTCTGTGGCAATGGGGCTTTTAAGCGGAGAACCTATCAGAGCATTGTATGCCATTATTATCGTATTGGTATTGCAGCAAATAGACAGTATATTGATTGTACCAAAGGTTGTGGGAAAAAGTGTGGAGCTGCATCCTGCACTTGTTATCATTTCATTGGCAGTGTTTGGAGGGCTTTTTGGCATAGTGGGCATGGTGGTGGCGGTGCCATGCGGTGCATTGCTGAAAATATTTGCAATACGTCTGTATCAATGGAAAAAAGCACAGCAGTCCACAACAGAAAACTAGCAGGGGAGAAATGGAATATTATGGTGGAAAAAAGAAACAAATGTCTTTTGGCATTGATTATACTGCTGTTTTTGACATGCTTTTTTGTACTGAGAAAAGAGGGACACGCTCTGGAGGATGTGTTTGTTTTGGCTGTATTAGAAGGAGCGTTTTTATTGCTTTTTTGGAAAAAACAAAAATGGTGGGCTTTTTGGTGCTGCTTTTTTTTACTTTTGTTTTGGGGATTGGACAAGGAGCTTCCTTTTTTAAACAAGGCAGTGTTTACAGCAATACTTTTTATGGTAGGAGGTGTTTTTTTGCTGTATCGTTTTTATAAAACCGGCTGGGAAAGCTATGTGACGCCGGGCTGCTTTGGCATTTCCTTTGGGCTGTTTGGAATTGTGATGGAAATATTTCACATGAAAGCAAATCCCTGCATACTGCTTTTGTTTTGCTTGGCATTGGTTTATTATACCTCTCATGCCATAAAAAAGCATAAAAAAACAATGATAAGAATATGGCTGGAAAGCTTGGCAGTATTTACATTTTGTGTTTTATTGTTTTTTTAAATGAAAACTACTTTTTTTTCTGAACTGTTTGTGCTATACTGAGTCAAAACAAATCATATCAAAACAGTAAAATATAGTAGATGGTTTTGTAAAAACATAGAAAGGCGGAGGCACATGGGTGAAAAAGGCTTGGTTATCAATGTAAAGGACCATTTGGCTGTGATACAAATGACAAGAAAAGAAGCCTGCGGAGAATGCCGTGCCTGTTTGGCGGGTATGAAAAAGGAAGAGATGATTATTGAGGCAGAAAATGAATGCGATGCCAAGGTGGGCGACTGGGTGATTATGGAGCTGAGAAATAACAGCTTTCTAAAAGCTGTGCTGATATTATATGGCATTCCCATGATAGGGCTTGTGGCAGGCATTTTTTTAGGGTATTATGGAGTATATCCATATTTTTCCATGGTCAATCGAGAGCTGCTCAGCTTTGGCATGGGGGCAGCGGCAACGTTGCTTTGCTATGTTTGGATACATAGTAAGGAGGCCTCTTGGGACAAAAAGAAAATACGTCCTGTGGCTGCAAAAATCACAACAAAGGAAGACTAAATGGAACTTCCCCCTCTTTTTGTCCATATGATAGAAAAAAGGGACAAAGGAGGGAAGCGATATGAAACAAAGAGCATTGTTTTATTGTACTCAAGGATATAATTGTTCTTTGGCAATTTTAAAAGCAGGTGCAGACCGTTTTGGCATAGTACTTTCCCACGAAATGGAAAACAGCTGTCATGCCATGAGCAATGGCTTTGGCATTGGAAGCATTTGCTGTGCATTGGTAGCGGCGGTGGAATTGTTTGGAATGCTTTTTGAAGAGGAAAAAGCAAAAATATTGCGTATGCAGTTATTTTTGGCGTTCCATGAAAAATTTGGCTCTTTAAACTGCTGTAAGCTATCCTGTTGCAGAGCAGATTGCAGTGAAATTTTAGCATATGTGGCAGAAATGTCAGAGCAGTTGATTACACAAATGAAATAGAACACCTTGAAAAATCGGGTGCTGCTTGATTTTTCTGTTTGTGTTAAAAAAGGGGGAAATGGTTTTGTATACATTGTTGGCTTATGCATCTAAGCATGGTGCTACAAGAGAAAATACGGCTCTTTTGGCAAAAATGCTGGATGGAGAGGTGGATGTGGTAGATTTAAAACGAACAAAGAAAGTGGATTTTTCAAAATATAAAAAAGTGGTGATATTCAGCTCTGTTTATGCAGCAGATGTGCCGAAATATGTCAGAAAATTTGTAAAAAGACATCGGCAAGAGCTGCTGGAGAGACATTTTGGCATTTGCTTTTGCTGCATGACAGAGGTTTATACTCAACTGAAAAGCTATGCCATACGTGGCTTTTCAAGAGAATTGGCAAATCATGCAGTTTGTATTGCTTCCATAGGCGGTTTTTTCCAATATGATAAAATGACAAGATTTGAAAAAAAATTGTTGGAGATATTTACCAAAAATCAATGCTACAAAAATGGGGAGCTGATACAGCTGGATGGAAAAACAAATTTTTCTACCATAGAAGAATATAAAATGCAAATTTTTGCCAACAAAATGAATGGTATTATTATAGCAGAGGAATTGATGGAATAAAAGGAGCTGTCGCAAAATGAAATTGTGACAGCAATTTACACAAAAAAGGTTTACAAATAACAAAAAACCGGCTGTTTTTTGAGTGAAATTTTCTCAAAAAGCAACCGATTTTTGCATACTGTTATTGCAAGGGGGCTATTTTGCAACGGCCCCTTTATTTTTGCTTTTTTTGTTCTATTTTAATGGAAAGGAACAAAGAAAAAGCATACAACACTGCTGTCAAAAGGAACATGGTTGTAAAAAGAGAAAGAGGTCGTATGGAAAAATGCTCTGTTTCCATGATTGACGACAAAAATCCCGCAATGCCAAAAAGTATAATGATAATACCCACCATATATAATCGTCCTTTTTCCGAGCCGAACCGATATAGTATGGGAAAGAGTATGGCCTGCAATAAAGGCACAAATAACAAAATACTGAATTGTATGAATATAAAATCTGTGGTATTGCCAATTTCTGTTTGAAAAAACAGAGAAAGTATTATGGCGGACAGTGCTTGAAACACAAAGCAACAGCCAAAAATAAGCAATCCAAACAGATATCTGCTGTACACTGCTGTTTTTTTGCTGACAGGCAGTGCATACTGATATTCACTCCAATGGCTGTAACTGTCATAGCTAAAGGGCAGTGTAGAAAGATTGATGCAAAAAAATATGGTGAGATAAAATAAGGTATACTGTTTGTCAATGATACCTGCCGCAGACAGCATGATAAAAAGTAATATAATATAAATCAATGTTTTTTTCATTTTTTTCATATAAAAAATATCTTTCCATAACATTCCTGCCATGTTACATTCCTCCTTTTTTTATTTCATGATAAAACAGCATAATGTCCTCTAAATGGGCATTGTCCACAACAGCACCGCTGTATTTTTGTAAAAATGCTTTTTTGTCTTTCAAAAGCATATCATAACCAAATGGGTTTTTGCGAAAGCTTACATAATATTGGGGTTGGATTTGGGAAAAATCCTTTTTGCCAATGTGGGCAATACCATAATTTTCTAAAATGGTTTCTTTGTTTTGGCTGAAAATCACTTTCCCTCTTTCTATCAATGTCACATAATCTGCTATTTTTTCCAAATCCTCTGTAATATGGGAGGATAATAATACAGAATGATGCTCCTCTTCTATAAATGTCTGCAAAATATCTCTGATTTCTCCTCTGGCCACAGGGTCAAGACCATTCATGGGTTCATCCAATATCAAAAGCTCTGCATTGTGGCTGAGTGCAGCGGCAATCAACAATTTCTTTTTCATACCCATTGAAAAATGCTCTATGTTTTTGGCTTTGGGAATTTCAAATTTTTCTAAATAGGCAAAAAATAAATTTTCCTGCCAGTTTTGGTATAATTTTGACAATATTTTTTGAATTTCTTTGGGTGTAAATTTTTCATAAAATAGATTGTTGTCAGGCACAAAGCCAATTTTTTGTTTGATTTGCAGCTCCTGTTTTCTGCTGTCCAAATCAAATACTTTGATTTCTCCGCCGTCTAAAGCAATTAAATTGAAAATCAGTTTAATCAAAGTAGTTTTACCAGAGCCGTTTTCTCCAATCAGCCCCATAATACTGCCTTGCTCCACAGCGATGTTGGTGGGATGCAAATAAAAGGTATCAAATTTTTTTTCTGCGTTATGCCATATTAAACTATTTTTCATAATGACCCTCTCCATACATAATTTTTAAAAGCTCCAGCAATTCTTCAAATGGTATGCCATTGGTTTGTGCCAGCATGACGGCCTGCTCTATGAGGTATTCAATTTCTTTTAACTGCTCCTCTCGAATCAGCTGTAAATTTTTTTTTGCTACAAAGCTGCCTTTTCCCATCACAGTGACAATAAACCCGGCATTTTCCAGTTCTTCATAGGCTCGTTTTGTGGTGATGACACTGATGCGCAGTTCCTTTGCCAATGTTCTCATGGAAGGAAGCGCCTCTCCTTCTTTTAGTTGTCCATTCATAATGTATTTTTTGATTTGGGATACAATCTGCTCATAAATGGGAGTAGAGGATGTACTGCTTACGATAATATCCACCGGCGGTCACTTCCTTAATGTATATATTGTATATATACACTATAATACTTCATATACAATTTGTCAATAGGTAAAAAAAGTAAATATAAATTGTAAACTATATAAAATATAAAAATTGACAATCTCAATGAATTCTTTTATAATGTAACGGAGATAGCATATCATTGATATAAAAATGAAAAGAAGGTTTTTATAAAAATAGGATAACCTTTGTAAAAAATAAAATATTTTGTATATTGGCATAAGCTGATAAAAATTTGTGATAAATCCGCCCAATGCCAAATGATATGGTGCAAACTTCAAAATAGAACAAAGATTGGTGTGACAGAAAGGGAGCAGAAGGATTGGGAGCATGGAAAATGCCCTCAAATGAAGAAAGGAATGATACTTCTTTCTTCCCTGTTGGTTTTGGCTTCATGACAGTATCAATCATATGAGAAGGGGATGAAGTATGACAACAAAAACAATGACACAAATCGGACTTTTTACGGCACTGCTTTGCATTGTGGCACCTATGAGCATTCCCATTCCTGTCAGCCCTGTGCCTCTTTCACTGGCTTCACTGGTGATTTGTTTTTCTGCTTATTTATTAGGCTGGAAAAAGGGGGTTATTTGCTGTTTATTATATTTTTTGATAGGATTGGCCGGCATTCCTGTTTTTTCCGGGTTTTCGGCAGGCTTTTCCAAGCTTTCAGGAGCCACGGGAGGCTATTTGATAGGTTATTTTTTTCTGGCATTTTTTACAGGCTATTTTGCAGAAAAATTTCCCAATACAATGGTTTTACAGCTGTTGGGTATGATAGTAGGCACTGTTTTTTTGCAGTGTTTTGGCACACTGTGGCTTTCTGTCATTACAAACACCACATTTTTGCAGGCGGCAGCTTCTGCTGTGGTGCCGTTTTTACCAGGGGATATTTGCAAAATTGTGCTTGTCATATTATGCGCTCCTGTCATCAAAAAAAATGTCATAAAAGCACAGCTTTATTCATAAACAAAAAAGCATAGGGAGTCTTCCCCATGCTTTTTTTATAATACAAATATTTGAGCAATGTTAAAAAATACCACCAATGCAATGGCGTCCACCACTGTGGAAATCAAAGGACCGGCCATAATGGCGGGGTCAAATTTCATGATTTTTGCAAAAATAGGCAAAAGACAGCCCACACTTTTGGCCACCACCACCACAAGACACATACTGACAGAAACGGTCAAATCCACCCAGAAGTTTGTACTTCTGCTGAATATGGTCAAACGCAGCATATTGATACTGCCAAGCAATATGCCACAGAGCAAACCTACACGGATTTCCTTCCATATTACTTTTAAAATATCCTTTGTTTCAATCTCTCCCAATGCCATACCACGAATAATCATTGTGGAGGCCTGAGAGCCGGCGTTTCCCCCCGTGCCGGTCAGTGTTGGTATAAAGCTGGAAAGCACCACCGCCGTATTTAAAAGAGCTTCATAGCCGCTGATGATGACGGCGGAAATGGTGCCGGAGAGCATCAGTACACAAAGCCATACAATTCTGTTTTTTGCCAATGCAAATACACTGGTTTTTAAATATTCTTCATCAGAAGGGAGCAAAGCCGCCATTTTTTCAAAGTCCTCTGTGGTTTCCTGTTCAATGACATCCACAATGTCGTCTACGGTGATGATGCCCACCATACGGTTTTCTTTGTCTACCACAGGAAGGGAAATCCAGTTATATTTTTTGAATATGTTGGCAATGTCCTCTTGGTCATCCAATGTGTGTACAGAAACCACATCATCCTCCATCAAATCCTTTATGATGACATCGTCCTCTGCCAGTATCAATGTTCTCAAAGGCACAACGCCCAAAAGTATTTTTCTTTCATCCAATACATAACAAGTGTATATGGTTTCTTTATCAAGCCCTGTTTTTCTGAGATAGCGCATGGCTCTTTCCACAGTCATGGTTTCTCGAAGCTGTACAAATTCTATGGTCATAATGCTGCCTGCTGAATTGTCAGGGTAATTTAAAAACTGATTGATAAGCCTTCTGGTGGCTGTATCTGTGTTGCGAAGCACTTTGTTGACCAAGTTTGCAGGGGCCTCAGAAAGAAAGTCCACAGTATCATCCAAAAACATTTCATCTACCATATTGCGTACTTCATTGTCTGTAATAGAGCGGACAATATGCTCCTGTGTGTCAGAATCCATATAGGAAAAGGCTTCTGCCGCATTGTCCTTTGTTAAAAGACGAAAAAGAAAGAGCTGCTTTTCACCGGGAAGCTCCTCAAACAATTCTGCAATATCAATGGGATTTTCTTCGTTTAATTTTTGTTTTAATGTAACATAATCTCCTTTTTCCATCAAGGGAATCAATCTGTTATAGATTTCTTCTAATTCACTCATTGTATCACACCTCACCTAAATTTTTTTGCACAAAAACAAGCCTCTGGCACCGTTTCCACAGGCATACAAGGCTTTGGCGAGGAGTATTAAGCAATCCAAAAGTGACCAAATGCCCAGCATAATTTGTTTTGTGTCATAGCATTATTTTGTTGTTTCGAGCCGATAGAGTCATTGTTTGTACCCTTGTGACTACTGCCACTGCCGTCCATATAGGTCACCTCCGTTGTTTTTGTTTTCTTTTAGTATATGCGTTAGAAAAAATTCCGTCAAGTGTTGTTTGAAAAAACCTAATATTTCCTGAAGAAATGTGCTGTAAAATGTGAAAAAATGTATTTTTGTTCTTTTTTTATACAAAAGCGCATAAACTAGCTAAAAACCTAGGAGGATAGCATATGCAGATACCATATGTGAAATATTTAAAAACAAAAAATCAGGATACACTGCTTGTTTATTTTGAAAGGAATGCATTGTTTTTTAAAATTGGTACAAATTCCGGCTGGTCCCATGCTCAAATGATAGCAGACGAGGTGAATCCATCCTTTGCATTAAGCTATTACAATGGGGAGGCATTTTTGCTTTACAGCACACGGCTGGGAGAGCTTTATATTGTAAGAACATCTGACTTTGTAAAATGGGACAGAAAACAGATTTCCATTGAAAAAAAGGATTTGAGCCAAACAAAATTTTTTATGACAACAGACCAATCGGCACTGCATCTTTTTTATCATTTGCCCACAGAAACAGCAGGTGTTCATGCCCTTATTTATACTGTATTTCGCAATGGAAAATGGGAAAAGCCCTGCCAGATTGACCGATTTTTGCCCTTTGGACAAACACCCTTTTTGACAGGCAAAAGAAATCCAAGGCATATCATGCTTTATTACCGCAGTGCCAGAAATGTGGTGACAGTAAGAGAAATGCTCCTTTCTCCTTCCACCATAGGCAGTATGTACCCTGTGATACAAACACCCTATCCCTGCACAGATTTGTCCATTATACAGGACGAGGAAAGAATACATATGCTTTATATAGTCAAAAATTTTTTTCGTAGTCAAGTGATATATCAGTATAAACAAGCCACATCCATCAGCGCTCCTCGTGTGCTTTGGGAAGGAGGTAGCTGCGAGCAATGCTTGATTTTTCAAAGAAATCATAAATTGGAGGCCATGTGGATTGCAGGAGGCCAGCCTTATTGCTGCCAGTCTGTTGACAATGGCAATCGTTTCAGCCCCATAGAACGGTATACTGCCTTTTTTCCTTATCATTGCATAAAGGGGGAGCTTTTGACAGAAGACAAAACTGTTTTAAATGCTTCAGAGGCCTTTGGAGATGGTCAAAATGGCTTTCAGCTGGCAGTTTTTGCACCGGCGGCGCCTGTGATTCTGCTGGAAAATGATATTATGGCTGCCTCCAGAGAATCAGATGCTTATTTTGCCACAAAGCAGCAGTCTAAAAACCAGCAAATAGAAGAACTGACAAAGCTTTTGGTACGCCGAGGAGAGGAACTGGCAAATTTGAATATGCGCTGGAGAGAAAGACAAAATCAAATAGAAACAGAAAAACAAAATTTAATGGCACAGGTTTCTGCACTGGAAACAGAAAATATACGGCTGCAAGAAAAAATTGCTCTGCTGGAAGCAGAAAATAAAAGGCTGGAAGAAAAAGTTCCGTCACAAAATCAAAATGAAAAAAAGGAGGAGCAGGAAATGACTGCACAGCAAGAGGTGTCTGCCATATCCCAGGAGGAGGCAGTCCAAGGGATTGGGGAGGAAGAAAATACAGATATTTCTCTTTTGGAGCAAAAGGAGGATTCCCTTTTTCCATAAAAACACATAAAAATACATTTTATCATCTGTCCATACTGCTTTTGAAAACGATAAACAGGCTTTGTTTATCGTTTCTTTTTATAGCGTTGCTTAGTACCATAAAGGTGTAGTTGTCAAAGAGCAATTCATTTTGATATCTGCACTTATTTTATTATAATGAGGGAAGTAATTGGTGCAACATCCGCTTTTTTTGTGGCAGAATGTTGTTTTGTGGTTGCAATAGAAATGCTTTTTTTATTTTTATCAGAAAATAGTATACAATTACAAAAAATTTTTATTTTGGTTACGGCATTTTGTGCTTTTGAACCGAAATCATCAAAAATATGACAAATGGTCACTGGTATGACAGAAAAAAATATAGCAAAAGTTTTGCAGAAAAAAATGGCATTTTTTATAAAATGCAGTTATAATGGTAAAGAAAACAGAAAGAAAAGAGGGGAAAAAATGAAGATAAAAATATGGTTATGTATGATAACAGTTTTAAGCAGTGTTATGGTATTATCCGCCTGTGGCAGTACAGAAGAAAGTACACCTCAGCAAACGACACAGACTACCAATACACAAACAACAGATGCGCAAACAAGTGCAACAGTATGAAAAAATGGTTATGGCAAAAGGGATGAAAACTTATGAAAAAGAAAATGACTGCTTTGATTGCTATGGCAGCTTCTGGTATTATCCTTTTGTCGGCCTGTGAAAGTGTAAGCGGTCAGACAACACAAGGGGCCACTCCGGCCCAGCCGGCCACTCCGGCCCAGCCGGCCACTCCCGCCCAGCCGGCACAATCGGCCCAGCCGGCACAATCGGCCCAGCCGGCACAATCGGCCCAGCCGGCACAATCGGCCCA
>CALWSR010000035.1 GCA_944384265.1 uncultured Clostridia bacterium | reverse complement strand
GGATACACAGAAGAACTGACAGCCATTTCTGCACAGCTGGAGGAAGAGAAGCAAAAAACAGAGCGGCTGCAAAGAGAGCTTCAGCAAGCAAATGAAAAAAATGAAAACATCCATAAAATAGAATCTGATTGGCGAAACAAAGAAAAGGAAATGGAGCATCAGTTATTTGATTTTGAACTGCAGTTAGAAGAGGAAAGAAAAAAAACCCAGGAGCTTGAAAAGCAGTTGGAGCAAAAACAGGCATTAGAAGAAAAAAAGCAGGAGTTTTCTCAACTGCAGCAACAGTTGGAAAAACAAAGAGAAATCTCTGCATTGCAGCAGAAGCTGGAGGCAGAAAAAAGCTTGACAGAGCAGTTGAAGCAACAGCTGCAAACAGCACAGCAAAAAATTGCATCAGAAAACAAAAGTCATGATTCCTATACAAGAAATTACAACAGAATTAAATCCCACAGAAAATAAAAAAATCGCATTGGAAGGGGACAAACCATGGAAAAAAAGATTTTACCTGAGCTGTTGTCGCCGGCAGGCTCTATGGAAAGTATTTATGCGGCAGTCAATAATGGTTGTAATGCAGTTTATGTTGGAGGCAAAGAATTTAGTGCAAGACAGTATGCCAACAATTTTTCCATAGAACAATTACAGCAGGCTTGTGATTATTGTCATTTGAGAAATGTCAATTTGTATGTGACAGTTAATACATTATACAAAGAAAAAGAAATGGATTCCTTTTTGGAATATGTAAAAAAGCTTTATGAAATGGGTGTGGATGCGCTGATACTTCAGGATGTGGGAGCAGCCATGCTTGTCAAAAAGCATTTTGCTGATATGCCATTGCACGCCAGTACACAATTAACAGCCAATCATATAAAAGATGTTGCATTTTTATATGAACAGGGCTTTTCTAAAATTGTATTGAGCAGAGAGCTTTCTTTGGAAGAGGTAAAATATATTGCTGAAAATACAGAGGCTGAAATTGAAGTATTTGTTCATGGGGCTCTTTGTGTTTGTTATTCCGGTCAATGTATTATGAGCAGTATGCTGGGAGGAAGAAGCGGAAACAGAGGAAGATGCGCTCAGACCTGCCGTTTGCCTTATACATTATACAAAGGCTATGATAAATTAGCAGAGGGACATTTGCTTTCTCCAAAGGATATGCAAACCATTACCATATTGCCGGAATTGATTGAAAGCGGCGTTGCCTCTCTCAAAATAGAAGGACGTATGAAAAGCCCTGTATATGTGGCAGGAGTAACACAGATTTACAGAAAATATTTAGATTTATATGAAAAATCTCCATCTCACTATCAAGTGGATACAAAGGATTTAAAAATACTGACACAGCTATTCAACCGAGGCGGTTTTACAGAAGGCTATTATAAAACAAACGGGGGCAGTGATATGATGAGTATAGAACGCCCAAAAACATGGGGACTGAAGGCCGGATTTGTAGACAGCTACAATGAAAAAATAGGACGTGTTTTTATACGTACAAGAGAACCCTTTGTTCCTGGAGATGGTATTGAAATTTGGACGCAAAAGCAGCCTCATGTGGGCAGTGGTATTTCAAAGGCTTCCAAAGCGGGAGAGGTCATCAGCCTAAGTATGGAGGGAGATATTTCTAAAAATGATGTAGTGTACAAAACCCATGACAAATCGTTGGAGGATGCTTTACAAAAAACATGGCAAAAGGATATGAGAAAATTGGCTGTATATGGAAAATTGCGTGCAAAAGCAGGACAGCCTTTCTCTCTTCAGCTTTGGGACAACAGGGGAAGTGTGGTATACCAAAAGGGCGCTGTGGTGGAATTGGCACAAAAACAGCCCTTATCTGTTGAAAAATTAAAACAGCAAATTATGAAAACTGGTTCCACTCCTTTTGTGATAAAAGAACTGCAGGTGGAGGCAGAGGAGAATATTTACATTGGTATCAGCAGTATTAATGAATTGCGCAGAGCCGCAACAGATGCTTTGCAAAAAGCTATATTAAAAAAATGTAAAAGAAAAACCTCTCCTATTAAAATGGAAAGCAGTCAAAAAAGACCTCTGATAACAATGAAAAATTTAAATGTGCTTGTTAGTACAAAGGAACAGTTTGATGTGGCAAGCAATCATAGTCATGTGCATATTTTATATTATGAACTGACAGAGGATTTTGAAAAAAATTATCAAAAATATATTGATATATGTCACAAAAATCGCATTCAGCTTTATGCAGCACTTCCCCGCATTGAAAGAAAGCAAACAGAAGCCATTTATAAAGAATTGGTAGAGAAATTGAAAAAAAGCAATATGGATGGTTTTTTAGTCAGAACGCCGGGACAGCTGGAAGATATTGCAAAAACGGATAAAAAAATTACAATAGACTATAATATGAATGTACTGAATAAAGCTGCCATTGATTTTTGGAAAAAAGCAGGTGCAGATACAATTTGTGTTTCGGTAGAAAACAATTTGGAAGAAATCAATGCCATGGCAGACAAGGATTGTGAAATGGTGGTATATGGCTATTTACCTTTGATGACAACACAGCAGTGTCCCATTGGAAATTTTGCAGGAGGAAAAAAAGCAGGCATTTATTGTTCTGAAAAGGGAAAAGATGGACTATACTTTTTAAAAGACAGAAAAGCAATGAAATTTCCTTTGATGCCTGATTGCAGGCAATGTGTTTGCACCATATTAAATGCAAAGCCTTTGTTCACACTAAAATTTTATGATGAAATATTGCAAAGCACTACGGGAAGCGTTCGTCTTCTTTTTACAAAAGAGGGAGGGCAAAGAACAAAAAAAATACTCGATGCTTATGCAGATATGACAGAGGACTGCACTACACAAAATGTGGAAACAAAAATTTTATTGCACCAAATGAATGAAAAAGGAAGCACCAAGGGACATTATTTCCGTGGTGTGGAATGATTAAAAGAGGGTTACTGTATGTTTGATTTAATCATAATGCTTAGCAGATATTTATTTTTGTTTTATATTATACTATTTTTGTGGCAAGCTGTGGTGTATGTAGCATATGAACAGGGGGGCTATTTAGGAAGTCCTTCCCGTGCTGTTTCCATACAAAAGGGAGTGATTGTGTGGCTTCATGTAACGGCATTTTTGATACTCTCCTATGAGCCGGAGATGATGCTTTTAGATTTTAAAGCATTGTCCACAGGGGTGGCAGGGCTGGTTTTTTTGCTGGCAGCAATGGTGCTTTTGGACAAATTTTATTATGAAGGATGCCCGCTTGTTTGGACAGGTATGCTGTTTTTATTGGATGTGAGCATGATTATGCTGCAAAGATTGGACCCGGCGCTGGCACTCAGACAGCTTATGTGGATGAGCATTGGCATTGCTATCATGCTTTTTATTCCGTTTATATTGCGTTTGATACCAAGATTTGAGGCATTTGAACTGGTCTATATTATTGCAGCCTATGGACTGATATTGACTACATTGCTTTTTGGCACAGCAAAGTATGGCTCTGTAAACTGGCTGAAAATAGGCCCGATTACATTTCAGCCATCTGAAATTGTAAAATTTTTGTTTATATTTTATTTAGCCAGCGTCTTCCGCAAAAGGGTGGAATTAAAACAGCTGCTCATTACAGGAGGCTTGAGTGCAGGGATTGTGCTTTTGTTGGTGCTGCAAAAGGATTTAGGCGGCGCATTAATTTTTTTTATGACATATATGGTTATGCTTTATATTGCCACATCAAATGAGCTGTTATTTTTTGCAGGCATGGGAGCAGCCAGCGTGGCAGCCACATTGGCATATCACTTATTTTCCCATGTACGGGTGAGAGTGGCCGCATGGAAAAACCCTTGGTCAGATGTAGACGGAGGAGGATATCAGATTGTCAATTCCCTTTTTGCCATTACAACATGGGGGCTTTTGGGCAGTGGATTGACAAAGGGAATGCCAAAGAGCATTCCTGTGGTAGAAAGCGATTTTATATTTGCGGCCATTTGTGAAGAAATGGGTACACTTTTTGGCATGGGAATGGTTTGTCTCTATATTATGCTTTTTTTTAGAGGGATATTGATTGTCATACGCTGTCAAAGAAGATATTACAGTCTTTTGGCGGCAGGAGTAACAACGATGTTTGCTTTTCAGGCATTTTTGATTATAGGCGGCGTGATAAAGCTGATTCCTTTGACAGGCGTTACATTGCCCTTTGTCAGCTATGGAGGCAGTTCTGTGTTAGTAAGCATTATGATGCTGGGATTGCTGCAATGGGTGAATGTGTATTGTGAACAGCATGATATGAATTATCAAAACAGTCTGTCGCAAAATCAAAATGAAACAGAATGGGACGGTGACGATTTCCATGAATAACTTAAAAAGAAGTACACAAAGAATATTTTGGCTGATTACACTGATATTTTTTTTGATATTGGCAGCCATGGCAAAGCTTGTGTTGTTTGACAGGCAGGAAATTGCCTCCAGTCCTTATAATCCCAGACTGAACTATGCAGACAGTTCTGTCAAAAGAGGAAGTATAAAAGATATCAACGAAGATACATTGGCAGAAAGTGTGGACAATGGTGACGGCACTTATACAAGAAAATATAACCGTTCCCGTATGGCCGCCCATATTACAGGATACAGCAGTAAAGGCAAAACAGGTGTGGAAGCAGCAGAAAATTTTGAACTGCAGAAGGTACACAATGAAATACTGCAAAGAATAGAATATATTTTGACAGGAGAACCCATTAAAGGAAATGATGTGATATTGACAGTGGATATGGACATACAATCTGTGGCAGGCAATCTTTTGGGAAACAAAAAGGGAGCTGTTGTGGTAATGGAACCATCTACGGGAAGGGTATTGGCATTGCAGGCCTATCCTGATTTTGACCCCAATACAGTGGCACAAAATTGGGAAAGCTTGAAGGATGACCCGGACAGCGCCCTTGTCAATCGCAGCACACAAGGATTGTATCCTCCCGGCTCTACATTTAAAATTGTGACAGCATTGGCGGCATTGGAGTATTATGACGGCTGGCAGAATTTTACATATGAATGCAAAGGAGAGGCTGTTTTTGAAAATAAAGTAATACACTGTTATAATAATACAGTTCATGGTACAGTGGATATGAAAAAAGCCATTGCTACCTCTTGTAACTGTTATTTTGCAGAGCTTGCCAAAACAATGGGTGCAGAAGCCATTCGCAAAGAGGCAGATAAATTGTATTTTAATGAAACCTATCCTTTTTTGCTGGCACACAGTGACAGCAGTGTTGTATTAAATGGGGATTCCAAAGAAAATGAAATTGTAGAAACTGCCATTGGACAGGGCAAAACCCTTGCAACACCGCTGCATATGGCAATGATTGCCTGTGCAGTGGCAAATGATGGCATGATGATGAAGCCTTATATTGTAGACCATATACAATATTACAATGGGGCTGTTTCCAAAACCACTGTACCAGAAAAGCTGGATGAAGTTTTTTCAGCAGAATATGCCAACATCATAACAGATATGATGGTTTCCTGTGTGGAGGAAGGAACTGGAACAGCGGCACGGATTTCCGGCATAGAAGTGGCAGGAAAAACAGGAACGGCAGAAAATGCCACAGGAAGTGACCATTCTTGGTTTATTGGCTTTGCACCAGCAGACAATCCCAAGGTTTCTGTGGCAGTTGTCATTGAAAATGCAGACCAAGATGGCAGAGCAACACCCATTGCGGCAAAGGTATTGCAGGCTGCATTGGAAAAATACCAATAACATATTTTATAAAAAAATGGATAGACTCTTTTTTAGAGGAGGTGAAGTCTGTGGCAGGATTATTGCAGGCAGCTTCCGCACCGGTTGTCATTGGTGCAGTCTATCTTTTTATACGGGATAAATATGAAAAGGAGCCTTATACCATGTTATTTTTAGGGCTTTTATATGGTATTTACAGCACCTTTGTGATATGGGCAGTGGGTACAGCCGTGGAAAAAATGTTTCCTCATACAGAATCTCCTTTTTTGAATGCTTTTGTCAGTTCAGCAGGAATTGAAGAAGGAATTAAATTTCTATTTTTATATTTTTTGGTGTTTCGTAATCCTAATTTCAATGAGCCATTTGATGGAATTGTATATGGTGTTTTTGTGGCATTGGGATTTGCATGGCTGGAAAACATAATATATGTATTGCATGAGGATTTGGGAGGGTATGAAACGGCACTTGGCAGAGGAATTTTTTCTGTGCCGGGACATGGCTTGTTTGGGCTGGAAATGGGATATTATTTGGCATTGGCAAAGTTTTATGCCAAAAAAAGATATTTGGCAGAAGCCTTTTTTGTACCATATCTGTTGCATGGTATATACAATTATATTTTATTTTTAAACAGAAATATATTATGGATTCCTTTTTTGTTGTTTGTCCTATTTTTATGGTGGCTGGGCTTGAAAAGAATGAAAATGCTTTTGGAACGCTCTCCCTTTAAAAATGCTTTTCCCAAAAAGGAAGGCATTTTATAAAAAAACTGACTTGAAAAAGTGTAAAATACCATGTATACTATTAACAGGAAAGAAATAGAAGTAAAAAAATGTGGAGGTAACAATTTGGTAGAAGCAGTCAGCTGCGGCGGCATTGTCATTTTTCGATGGAAGATACTGCTTTTGTATAAAAACCAAAATGGAAAGTATTTAGGCTGGGTATTGCCCAAAGGAACTGTGGAACCGGGAGAAACCTATCGCCAAACAGCTTTGAGAGAGGTGAGAGAGGAGTCTGGTGCTTTAGGAGATATTATAAAATATGTGGGAAAAACACAGTATAATTTTAAAGGAAATGAAGATTTTGTCAACAAAACAGTGCATTGGTATTTGATGACAACTACTTCATTTTACTGCAAGCCTCAAAGTGAAGAATATTTTGCAGACGCCGGTTTTTATAAGTTTCATGAAGCATATCATCTATTAAAATTCAATGACGAAAGGCAGATATTAAAAAAAGCATATTTTGAATATACAGAATTGAAAAAAAATAAAGAATTTGTCAGAAAAAAATTATTAAGAGGATATAGATAATCCTAAAAATAAAAAGGAAAGAAGGGTATTTTAACATGAAAAAGTATTTTGAAGGCAACACATCTTTGGAAGATTTAAAAGATGCCATTCGAGGCATACAAAAAAGGGAGGACAAAAGAGGGCTTTATATTTTTATAGCTATTGTAACAGCTATATTGATTGCAGCAGTCATTGGTGTTGTATGTCTGCTGAAAAATAAAATGGCAGATGACTATGACGAAGACTGGGATTGTGATTGGGATGATTTTGAGGATGAATGCTGTGATGATTCCGATTGTCATTGCACAGACAAGGATGTGGATACATCTGTAAAAGTAGAAAAATTGTAATAAAAAGCGGTATATTAAAAAATTTTATGATGAAAGCTTTTGACAGAAGGAAGCAAAGCAGGTATATGCCTGCTTTTTTTATTTCTAAAATGATAAACGAAAAAATAAATACAATAATTATTTATGCTATATATTGTAGAAAACGAAATGTACTTTTTGAACAAAAATATTCTTTTTTAAAATAAAAAAATTTTGAATCCTATAAAAAAACAATATTTTTTATTTACAATAATTTTATTATGTAAATTAAAATATCTCCATAATGCGATAAACAACAAAATGTTTTTGATAAAAAAATATGGCTCCACTAGGGGTAAATAAAACTATTTTAGTATATAAAATATTCAGATTGTCATTTCATAATGAAGATTTGACAATGGTGTTATAAATAATATAATTAGGATGTTTTTCACATAAATAAAAAATACAGTACACTTAAAATATAAATATGAATATTATGTTGCATTTGTACTGAAATATAGAAGAGATGTATAAAGAGTAATGTTAAATCATAAGGAAAGAAAAAAGTAGAAGGGTTAGAAGGTCTATTTGGGCCATATCATACATATGATGTTAGTATATTGTTGTATTTCAGTGCAGTATAGTTTATAGAAATTTATGGAAAGTAAAAGTGTTGATAGACATTCAAATTTAAAATGAAGAAATTTTTGAACAAAAAGATATTTTTCAGTAAAAAATGACAATTTGATAAAAGAGTACATAAAAAATAAGTCTAAAAGGATATTATTTTATGAAAATGAGGCAAAATAAAACAGCCACTTTTAGTGGCTGTTTTAATATAGGATTTCCTATTCCCTTGCAGGGAATCAGCAGAAATATCCCTTCTAGGGGGTTTGATAGGATATGTTATTTTTTTGTTTATCTATTTCCTGTATAAAATGTCCTGTTGTGGGAATTTGTTCTGTGCGATAATATTCCACATTATCAGAAATAAAATTGCTCTTTTCATATACAGCAGTAACAACACTGTTTTTCTTTAACTTATAAACCTGTATACCACTGGCATTTTTAGATGCTGTCAAAGGCAGCAGGGCAGTATGAAACAATGTAGCCTTATCTGTATCTCTCAGCAACAAAAGGTCCTCTTCCTCTTCTAATTTTTTCATAAAAATAATATTAGATTTATTAGAATAAGCGTTTATAATTTTTTTTCGGTTTGTTTTTGTAGCATAGCTGGAAAGCTGTACCTTGGCGGCTTTTCCGTTTTCAAATAAAAACACCATAAATCCACTATAATCATATGTGGCTGTCATATATATAATTTTTTCATCTGCCTCCATACCCAACAGATTCATCAAATAATCGCCAAAGGAGCTGGCTTTGGTGTCAACAATATCGTTTGCTTTTAATTTATAAAGATTTTGTTTGTTTGAAAACAACAAAACATCTGCTCTGTTTGTAGTTTCCAATTCAAATATAATTTTATCCTCTTCCTTTAATTTCTGTTCTCCAGCAGAGCGAAGGGATATCAATGATATTTTTTTGAAATAATTTTGTTCTGTTAAAAAAAGACGGATACCATAGTCTTCTATAAACTCCTGTTCCGGTATATACTGAATTTCTTCTTCAGATATAATTTGAGTTTTTCTTGGTTTGCCATATTTTTTGGATACTTGTTTTAACTGTGTGCATATGAGTGCTTTTATTTTCTGTTCATCATTTAATATATCTTTTAATTCCTGTATTTCCTTTTTCAGGCTGTCCAGCTCCTCAATTCTTTTGAGAATATATTCTTTGTTAATATTTCTAAGCTTAATTTCTGCAATATATTCTGCCTGTTTTTCATCAATGGAAAAGCCGCTCATAAGGTTTGGCACAACCATTTCTTCTTTTTCAGTATGTCTTATAATAGAAATGGCCTTGTCAATATCCATCAATATTTTAGAAAGACCTATTAAAAGATGGTATTTTTCTGATTTTTTTCCAATATCAAATGCAATTTGATTTTGGATAGAATGGATGCGGAAATTGACCCACTGCTTTAAAATATCTCTGACACCCAGTGTCATAGGCTTACTGTCTATCAATAAATTAAAATTGCAGTTAAATGTATCTGCAAGGGGAGTCATTTGATAAAGGCGATGCATGAGTAAATCGGCCTTTGTATTTTTTTTCACATCAATGGCAATTTTTAGACCATTTAAATCTGTTTCATCACGCACATCTGTAATATCTCTTATTTTTCCTGCCTTGACAAGGGCAAAAATTTTGTCCATAATGGCTTCAATATTAGTAGTATAGGGAATTTCATATATTTCAATACAATTATTTTTTTCGTCAAAGCTATATTTTGCTCTTATTTTGACACTGCCTCGTCCCGTTTCATAAATTTGAGATAATTCCTTTTCATTGTATATTACTTCTCCTCCTGTGGGAAAATCGGGAGCCTGCAATGTTTTTAAAATATTGGCATTTTCATTTTTGATAAGCTGTATTGTGGTTTGACAAATTTCTTGCAAATTGAAGCTGCAAATGGAGCTTGCCATACCAACGGCAATGCCTAAATTAGGGTTGACCAATATATTTGGAAATGTAGTGGGCAGCAGCAAAGGCTCTTTCATGGAACCATCATAATTATCTACAAATGTAACGGTATTTTTATCAATATCTGCAAATATTTCCTGACAAATAGGGGAAAGCTTCACCTCTGTATAACGTGGGGCAGCATATGCCATATCACGAGAATATTGCTTTCCAAAATTTCCCTTTGAATCTACAAAAGGCAAAAGCAGTGCGCCGTTTCCCTCTGTCAGACGTACCAATGTTTCATAAATGGCACTGTCTCCATGGGGATTCAGCTTCATGGTTTGTCCTACTACATTAGAAGATTTTGTTCTGTCTCCCTTCAGCAGATTCATTTTAAACATGGTATAAAGCAGCTTTCTGTGAGAGGGCTTGAAGCCGTCTATTTCAGGAATGGCACGAGAAACAATGACACTCATAGCATAGGGCATATAATTCCATTCCAATGTATCTGTTATTTTTTGTTCTTCAATATGAGATTCTTGATATTGTTGTATTACTTTTTTCTTTTTTGCCATACTATTTTCACTCCTTTAGAAAGGAAGGTTAGCTCAAATCACTAATGTCTAAATAACGATATCCTTCTGTTTCTATAAATTCTTTTCTGCCTTTTAGATTTTCACCCAAAAGCAATTCAAATTTCTGTTGTGTTTTTTCCACATCATCAGCAGAAACCAATATCAGCCTTCTTGTTTCCGGATTCATGGTGGTTTCCCACATCATTTCGGGCTGATTTTCACCAAGTCCCTTGGAACGGTTGATTTTATACTTTTTATTTTTTAATTTGGATACAATACTGTTTTTCTCTCCATCGGAATAGGCAAAAAAAGTATCCTTTCCACAGGTAATTTCGTAAAGAGGAGATTCTGCAATGAATATTTTTTTCTGCTCTATCAGTGTTGGTACAAGGCGATATAGCATAGTCAATATCAATGTTCTGATTTGAAAGCCATCTACATCGGCATCGGTGCAAATAATCACTTTGCTCCAGCGAAGCTGTTCTATATCAAAGGAATTGATGCCGGAAGCGTGTTTTGATTTGATTTCCACACCACAGCCCAACACTTTTAAAAGGTCTGTGATAATATCATTATTAAAAATTTTATTATAATCTGCTTTCAAACAGTTTAATATTTTTCCACGAATGGGTATGATTGCTTGAAACTCTGCATCCCTGCCCAGCTTGCAGGCACCAAGAGCAGAATCACCCTCCACAATATAAATTTCTCTTCGGGTTACATCTTTGGAACGACAGTTTACAAATTTTTCTACACGATTGTTCATATCCAAGCTGCCTGTCAATTTTTTTCGTATATTGATGCGTGTTTTTTCTGCTGTTTCTCGACTTCGTTTGTTTGCTAAAATCTGTGCGGCAATTTTGTCTGCCTCCATTTTATTTTCTATAAAATAAATTTCCAGCTGATGGCGCAAATACTCTGTAATGGCATCTTGTATAAATTTATTGGTAATGGATTTTTTGGTTTGATTTTCATAGCTTGTAATGGTAGAAAAAGAATTGATGACCAGTATTAGGCTGTCTTCAATGTCATTAAATGTAATTTTCTTTTCTTCTTTTTTATAAAGATTATTTGATTTTAAGTACTTATCAATGGCAAATGTGAAAGCATTTTTGACAGCCTTATCTGGAGAACCCCCATATTCCAAAAAGCTGGAATTATGATAATATTCCAAAAGATTGATTTCATTGTTAAAGCAAAAAGCAATCTGGAATTTTAATTTATATTCCGGTTTATCCTCTCTGTCTCTGCCTTTGGTTTCCTGTTCATAATATTGTATATCAGTAAAACCCTTTTGCCCATTAAGCTCCTGCAAATAATCCTGTATGCCATTTTCATAAACATAAGTAAATGTTTCTTCTGTTTGCTCATCATATAATCGAAATGTTAAGCCTGCATTAACAATGGCCTGCTTTTTTAACACATCCTGAAAAAAGGAAAGGGGAACATCAATATTTGTAAAAACATCTCTGTCAGGAAGCCATGTGATTTCTGTACCTGTTGTGGTTTGTTGTGTTTTTTCTTTTTTCAATCCTCCTATATTTTCACCTTTTTCAAAATGGAGCATATAGCGATAGCCGTCTCGATATATGACTGCATCCATATATTCAGAAGCATATTGTGTAGCACAAGTACCCAGCCCGTTTAATCCTAAACTGAATTCATAGTTTTCACCGGAATTGTTTTGATATTTTCCTCCGGCATATAATTCACAAAATACCAATTCCCAGTTATACCGCTCTTCCTTGGGATTATAATCTACCGGAATGCCACGGCCAAAATCTTTTATGCTGATACAATGGTTTTTATAACGGACTACCTCTATGAAAGAGCCGTGGCCTTCTCTGGCTTCATCAATGGAATTAGAAAGGATTTCAAATATGGAATGCTGGCAGCCCTCCAGTCCATCGGAGCCAAAAATGACACTGGGACGCAGACGAACTCTGTCTGCACCTTTTAAAGATGTAATACTTTCGTTATTATAATTTGTTTGATTTTCATTCATAACATAACCTCTGTTTATTAAAGAACAGTTGTTCTTTATAATATTTTATAGCATATACAATACAGAACACGGCAAAGCGTGTCAAGAGCAAAAAAAAATAATATAGAAAAAAGAGCCATTGATTGACTCAACGGCCCGACGATTTTATAAAACGGAGAAAGAGGGATTCGAACCCTCGGAGGCATTTACCTCAACAGTTTTCGAGACTGTCACCTTAAACCACTCGGACATTTCTCCACGGCTTGCTGACAGAGGTATTATATCAACAGCAATCAAAAAAAGCAACCACTTTTTCTGTCAAAAAATGTATTTTATTAAAAATTGTTTCAATTCATTCCAAATTATGTAAATAAACAATGTTTTGCTGTTGCAATTCGTAATTTGTTGTATTATAATATTTTTTGAATATAGAAACCATTGCAGTCCACAAAAACAATTGTTTTATTTTTAATTATGTGAAAACGAAATGGGCTGTCGTTTTATTTTTTTTGTAAGGACTTCTATGTCATATACAACAACATAAAAGCAATTTCAACTATTATAAAAAATGACATACGGTAAAGGAGGCCTATGATGCATTGTTCTAATTGCGGAAAAGAGGGAAAGGGAAAATTTTGTGCTGACTGCGGCGGTTTGCTTGTGGAGGACCAAGCTGCGGCAGAAAAAAGCAAGCAATATATTCAGCCGCCTCGTAAACCTCTTGAAACAGATACCCTAGAATATATTGGCGGTGCTTCCATTAACATGACAGAGATTATGGAGCATTATCAAAAAGATAATGAATATGGTATTGAAGTATTGGCTTACTATTCCGGTATGAGCTTACAAGAAGCTGAAGCGTATATTCATAATAAAACAAAAAGACACACAAAAATAAAAAAAAATATTTTTCACAATTTAAAAATGAATTTAAACAATATTTTTGAAAAAAAACAGTCTGAAAAAAAAACGGAGGAAAATATTTCATACGCTTCCCATACTCCATCAGGCGTAAAAACAGATTTTTTGGAAGTAGATGAAAAAAATTTTGTCACATTTCGCAGTATTGATATGATGTTTACAGGCACATTGGTGGCAAAAGCGAAAAATGACAAATATGTCATGGCAAGAGGTTCTTATGGAAAACAAATTACAATAGATTGTTATGTTTTTTTTAACAGAGAAAGAGCATTGCATAAGGTTGTAACACAGTCAGATGTGATAGAAGCATATGTAACAAATACAGGGGCTTTTTCTCTTTATACAAAAGACGGACAATTTCATCTATATGATTTTGGGCAAAAAGAAACCCTTGTTATGGCATTGGAAGAAGAGGACGTACAAATTATTACCAGTTATTTTTGTGAAGAATTTACTATACTGCTTTATAAAAAAGAAAATAAATATTTTCTTTCCATTTATAACACACAAAAGGGCAGCTTTATTTATAAAAAATATTTTGATATGGATTTTGAACAAATTTCAAAAAGCCGTATACAGCTGACCGATTCTACAATAGAAATACATTTTCCCTGTGGTTTAATGCTGCAATATGATTTTAGAGGAAATGCCATTAGCTTGCAAGAGGAAAAAAATACATTAAACCGATTGTATTATCCCATTGCATATGTCAATAATGCTGTGGACAAAATAGAATTGCTCAGAAAGGATGAAACAGAGTCCAGAAAAAGAGAAATCAGAGCATTGTTTGAGCTGGCCATTGAAAAGGTGGGAGATATGTATTGGTGCTATGACCATTATGCCTGCTTTGAAGCAGAGTTTGGAGATATGGCATTGGCAAAAAAATATTTGTCAAAAGCAGAAAACAGCCAAGCGGCTCGCAATGCCAAGCTTTATAAACAATGTGCTGAGCTTGCTTTGAAAAGAGAGAGAAAAGAATATGCTTTGGAATTTTTTGAAAAAGCCATTTATTTTCAAATAGATACCCAAACACTGCAAGCCTATAAAGCACTAAAGCAAGAAATGGAGGAAGAAGCACAAAAACAAAAGCAACAGACAAAGGGGATTGCCGCTTTGTTTAAAAGAGAAAAGAAAAAAGAAGAAACAGAGCAAGCTCCGCCAGAGCCGAAACCACAAGAAACAGAGACTGCTAAAAAATCGGAAAAAAAATCACCCCTTGAAGCATTTTTGCCTCCGGAAGAAAATGATATACTTTCCACAGAGGTTATAAATCAACAGCCTGTACAACAAAAAGAGGCTCAACAGCCAAAAGAGAAAAAACAGGAATCTGAATTTGAAAAAAGAAGAAAGGCAAGAGAGGAAATGCGTGCCAGACACAGGCAGCTAAGAAAATCAGAACAAAAAGAGGAGCAGTAATGATATATGCAAAAAGAATTATTAGACCGTATCAATGCCCTTGCAAAAAAACAAAAAACACAAGGGCTGACAGAAGAAGAAATCAAAGAAAGAGATATGCTTAGAAAAGAATATTTAAAACAGTTTCGTGCCGGTATGATAAATGTTTTGGAACACACATATCTAAAAAGACCGGACGGCACACTGGAAAAACTGCATAGAAAATAATCCCCTTTTTTTAAAAGGGGAATTATTTTTATAAAAATCATTGCTCAGAAATGGTTTTTGCCAAAGAGCGCAAAGCATCTTCTGTTTGAAGGTGGGAGCCTTTTTCCTTCAGCTCCAGCTTGGAGTGAAGGGGCAGATGATTATAAAATTGTTGAGCACTTTCACAGTTGAGTAATAAATCAGCTAAATTTTTGTATGTTTTATGCATATCAATTCCTCCTTATCAATTAGTCATCACCTTGTAAAAGATTATTGGCATAAGTGTGCAAGGCTTTTTCAGAACAAACATTGTTTCCACGTTCTGCAATGGTACTTTTTACATAATCAGGCAATCCGCTGAAAAACTGTTTTGCAGAAGGATTGCTCTCTAAAAGATGATTCAAATTGGTATATTTCTTTTCCATACTATCACCTCGAAAATAGAATGTGCAAAAAAACAAAATTTTATACAAATTTTTTAAAAAGGAGAAGCTTATGCTGGAACAATATCAAACCATTCGACAGCAAGGGCAGGCAGAAATTGTAGAAAAAAAATCCCGCTTTATTGCAACGGTAAGACCTGTCAAAACAGAAGAAGAAGCCAAAGAGTTTATCTATGAAATGAAAAAGAAATATTGGGATGCCACACACAACGTGTTTGCTTACCAAATCGGTCCAAAAAATGAAATACAACGCTTTAGCGACGACGGAGAACCTCAAGGTACTGCTGGTATGCCTGTGTTGGATGTATTGCAAAAAGAAGATATTAAAAATGCTGCCATTGTTGTTACCAGATATTTTGGCGGCACATTGCTTGGTACAGGCGGTCTTGTCAGAGCATATGGAAAAGCAGCAAAGGAAGGAATGATTGCTGCCGGCATTTGGGAGGTCATTTTTTATAAAAAGTTTTATGTTTCCGTAGCTTATACCGATGCAGGAAAAGTGCAATATGAAATATTGCAGGGAGGATATACTTTATATGATACAATATATACGGAAAATGTTACCTATGTTGTATTGACAAAAGCAGCTTGGGGAGATGCTTTTTTAAAAAAAATGATTGATGTTACGAGCAATCGAGCTCAAATCAAAGAGGATATGCCTTTTTATGGAGCATGGCTAGACGGACAATTACAGATTTTATAAAAAAAGATAATAGCAGCTTGAAAATCACTTTGATTATAGGTATAATATTTGATGTTGTTAAAATGAAAGCTTCATTACCTGACTGTAAAAATACAGAAAAGCAGAACGGAATTTTAAGGAGGAATTTTATGTCAGGACATTCTAAATTTGCAAACATTAAACATAAAAAAGAAAAAAATGATGCCAAAAAAGGGAAAATATTTACTATGCTTGGCAGAGAAATTGCAGTAGCTGTGAAAGCAGGCGGGCCTGACCCTGCAAACAACGGAAAATTAAGAGATGTGATTGCCAAGGCAAAATCAAACAATATGCCAAATGATACCATAGAAAGAAGCATCAAAAAAGCTGCCGGCGGCGGAGATGATGTTGATTATGAAACAGTTGTGTATGAAGGCTATGGGCCTAGCGGCGTAGCCGTGATTGTAGAGGTGTTGACAGACAATAGAAACAGAGCGGCAGCAAATGTAAGAAATGCCTTTACAAAAGGCGGTGGAAATATGGGAACAAGTGGATGTGTTTCATTTATGTTTGATGAAAAGGGTTTGATTGTTGTAGATAAAGAAGAAGTGGATATGGATGAAGATGAGATGATGCTTTTGGCCATTGATTCAGGAGCAGAGGATGTGGCTTCTGAAGAAGACAGCTTTGAAATTACAACAACACCTGATGATTTTTCTGCTGTGAGAGAAGCTTTGGAAAAAGCAAATATTCCTATGGCAAGTGCTGAAGTGACAATGATTCCGCAAACCTATACAGAATTGACAAATGAAGAGGATATCAAAAAAATGAATAAACTCCTTGACTTGTTGGAGGAGGATGATGACGTACAAAATGTATATCATAATTGGGATGAGTGATTAAAATAGATGACATAGCCGAAAGATAAGTAAAATTAAGGCTTCCAGCGGTTTTTGAGGGCGATTTTTAAAGCCCCAAAAAATCCAATTTTATAGATGACATAGCGTTTTTGAAGTTAAAAAACGATTTTGAGGCAGTGAGATGATAGAAAAAATCTCACTGCTTTTTTCGTTTCTGAACTCAAGTATAACCGCAAAGGGGGTGATGCCTATTGGTATATGGAACAAAGTGAGGAGGTTGAAAAGGAAAATAAATCAAATGTAAAAGAGAAATTACAATAAGAAATCTCAGAAGAACAAAGGCAATCAAAGCAAAAGCATGGTAGGGGCAAGATATACAGTGACGGTTATATATGGAAAAATATTTCTACTGCCCCTGTTATGATAAAAACCAATATGCAGAAAAGCCTTTGAAATCAAGAAAAACTCGGAGTTTTATTTCCAGTTATGACGCAAACAGTGACGGTAGTGACGGTTTTTCTGGTACTGCTAAAATAACTGCCCCTGCTGACACTGTTGCAAGTTCTATCTCATTTTCATGATAAAAATATGAAATAAAGTGATGCTTATGAGTATGTGAAGTAAGAGAAATCAGAAAAAAGCAGTTGTTTATTGGCTACTATCTTCTGAAAAAAGCGTTTGAGATACAATCGAAAGATTTCCTGATCCGTTTCCAAATCTCGTGACAGAAAGCGTTTCGTGATTTCAATCACGATACCTTGACGAAATAACTGCATCAAGGAACAGGGCAGAAAGCAGTGAATCAGTTTCTGCTGGAACATTTCCCAGCTATCCTTGTCGAGAAATTCGATGAGTTTTTGTTCTGTCTGCTTCAAATCAACGAGAACGATAGCCGTATGATAAATCAAAGTGTTCTGCTTGAGAAAATCAGTGAGTGCCTGTTCCAGCAGCGTATCCGCCAATGCAGTCCAGAAACGTTCCTGCTGGATAGCAGGCTCCTGACAGTCAAATGCAGGAATGTAGTCTGCATTGCTTTCTAAATCATCAAGCATTTTCTTCTGCAATTCTGAAATGGCTTGATAAATTTTATCTTCCAAAATGAAGAAATCCATTTCCGTAATCAGGTGAAAAAACATAGATAAATAATGATCCAGCAGGTAACTTTTCCGTCCAAGAGGCTGATGAAATTCTCGTGCAGTATGAAAAATATCTGAAAACGCTGATGTGTTTTCAGATTGATGCGAAAGAAAATATTGAAAAATATCCATAAGTAAAACCAACTTTTCAAAAAGTCGGCAAAGCCGCTTGTGGTATATAAACTCTGGTGAAGGGAGGTGTCAAGTAAAAAAATGAAAACAATTATGTTTCAGAATTGGCTTTTTGATTTGAAATGGTGCTGGAAAATATGAAAATCATGAAAGCTTTCAACACTATAATACAAATTTTGTTTTGGAAAGTGAGTTAGGAAGTGGAAATGTATTCTGCTAAAGAGCAAAACTTCTTGAAAAATCCTATCGGATTGGGAGTAGTTTTCATCAAAAGAGCATAGAAGTTCACAGAACAGAAAACAACATAGCAAGGCGAGCAGTTAAATGCTTCGCCTTTTTTACACCGTATTTGCCCCTGTCTGCCGCTTTGCGGAGCAGGTGGAGTAGTTTCAGGGCGAGGCAGTTTGGAGCGAATTTGCCCCGATTTTGGGCGAAGGAAAAAAGAGGGTGTTTGGAGCAAGTATCTGTAAGGGAGGGCTTTGACAGATGCGAAAAAACTTGCAGGTGAAAAGCCGATGCTAAACTGCCGGCAGAATTCCTCAAATCCCCGCAGTACGGAGATTTTTTGCCAGCGCTGGTAAAAAAAGACTGGCGCTCATTTGCGTGTTATGAAACAGAAAAAGAAAAGATTGTCTTAGGAGACAGCGGCTTTGCCAAGTGTGCTGGTACCGACGCTATGGAGAGAAAGGAGCGTTTTTATGAAAGAAGAATATCAGAAACAACGATATACTGTGTAGCTGTCCAAGGACGTCATTCAGAAAAGCGATGCTGCATTAACAAGGGAAGATTTCGCAAACCGCAGTGCATTTATAGAAAGAACCATTAACTTTTACTCCGCTTATCTTTATTAGGAAAGCCATCAGCCTTTTTTGTCTGAAGTGATGTTGAAATCTACGAAGGGCATCGTGAAAACTTCAGAAAATCGTTTGGCTCGTTTGCTTTTTAAAATTGCTGTGGAAATGGCAAAGCTGGAAAGTATGCTTGCCGCTATCAACGATATGGAAGAGGCAACCATACGCAGACTTCACATTCGCTGTGTCAATGAAGTGAAAAAGATCAATGACATCCTCACCATGGAGGATGTTGTGAGATATCAAAGAAGTGATGAATAATCATTCTCTTGCACTATAAAATATCAGAGAGGAGAGGACAAATCATTTTGCCTGTTCAGAAGAAAAGACTGCTGATTGTTTGGTTCAGCTGACAAACAGAACGCAGTCTTTTTCTTTTGAAAATCAGGGTAGAAAATTTTGAAAACAGAGAAAGGTTTTTGACGGGAGAGGTCTGCCCTTTTACTGATCCATGGTATGGTTCACAATGAGCTATGAATGTGAACTACTCAATATAACAGTTATATGTATACAGAAAAGGAAAATAAATTCCTTTTCTGAATAAAAAATATGCCTTTAATCATCAAACAAATTTTTCAAATAACTAAAAGTTTAAAAATTGAAAAGATTTCTGCATCAGACCTTCTCGTAGTGACCTGATATATGAAGGGATTTTTTTGTCCCTTTCATTTGTATTGAAACTACATATCCAAAAACAAAAACTATGCAGGATAACGGCAACCAATAGAAGCAATAGTGGATTTTGAAAAAAATTAAAATAAATTGCACAAAATTTTCAAAATTGGCTGTTAAAGGGTATGTTTTTTCGGCTTATAAGTAAGAGGGTTTTTTCGTCCCTTCAATGCACCTTGAAAATTATATACAGGCAATATAAATACGTTACTCTGTTTTGCCCGAAAGGGAAAAGCAGCACCATACAGTGCGCCACGACGATTTGTTACAACAGAACGTGAAATAAATATATTCTTGAGAGAGGTTCGTTGGTCTGTAATACATAATCCGAGCGACTTTGCTGTATGGGATTGATCTTTTGGCAGGATCAAATGCCACGACCGAAGCAGAGCCACAATGATACTTCTGCCGAGTCCCAGACATCGCAAGGACGGCAGCCCGCATGACGGGGGAGGTAAAAAGCCTATGTGTGTAGCCAAGCACAGTTTATATTGCTGCCCAATGTCGGGGAAGTAGTGTCAAATACGGCAAATTTAAGTCAGAACAGTGTGCCGCTATTAAGCGGCACACATTTGTGACTTTTCATCAGAGAAAGAGTGGCTCTTTGATGAAAGGTCATAAATAGGAAAATAGTCATTAAGGGGGAAATTATATGTTAAAAGATCAGATGCAAAATGAAATCAGATACCAACTTTCTAAGGAGTTATTGACAAGAATGCTGTTTCGAAATCTGATTACCGAAGAAGAATACAATCAGATGAACAGGTTGAATCTGCAAACTTTCCAGCCAGCAGAAGCCAAACTTTATGAAAAAAATAGTAGATGTGTCACTGAAAAACAGGTATCCTTTGCTTGAAAAAAGGAGGGACACCATGGAAGTAAAACTGATAGATACTGCAGACGCAGAAATGAAGCGGCAAAAAGTGAAAAATGTCTGTGCATACTGCAGAGTCAGCACAAATATTCCACATCAGAAAGGTTCTTATGAATCCCAGCTGGAGTATTACGAAAATATGATCCGGAGAAAAGCCGGCTGGAATTTCGCTGGCATCTATGCGGATTATGGTAAAAGCGGAACAAAGGAAAAAGGCAGAACGGATTTTATGCGTATGCTGGAAGACTGTGAAGCAGGAGAGATTGACATCATCTGTACAAAATCTATATCAAGATTTGCCAGAAATACAGTAGAATGTATCAAGGTTGTAAGGGAACTTAAGAAAAAACAAATCGATGTGTATTTTGAAAAAGAAAGGATCCATACGCTCTCAGAAAAAAGTGAATTGCTGCTTTCTATCTATTCGTCTGTAGCACAGGCGGAATCAGAGAGCATTTCCTCAAACCAGAAATGGAGCATACAAAAAAGATTTTTAAATGGTACCTATATACTGCCAAATCCGGCATATGGCTACTGTACAAATGCAAACGGATTGCTGGAGCTGGACCATAAGCAGGCAGCTGTCGTTAGATTTATATTCGATGAATATCTGGAGGGGAATGGAATATGGCGGATTGCCAAAAGATTGAACGAACAAAAAATACCCACAAAAACAGGAAAGACGGCATGGTTAGGCGGAGCTGTTTATATCATTCTGAAAAACAGTATTTATACAGGGGACTTGCTTCTCCAGAAAACATACAGCGAGGATATGGTACCATTCGTCAGAAGAAAAAACCATGGGGAGTATCGTCGGGTACTGATTGAAAATGACCATGAACCAATCGTAACACATGAAGAATACAAAGCCGTTCAGAGAATGCTGAAACAAAAATCCAACAGAACAAAAGAAAATCAAGAGGAACAGATAGAAGAAATATCGGAATTTAAAGGAAAAGTTATCTGTGGCATCTGCAGCTCCTCATACAATCGTCAGGTGAAAAAAGGCAGGACAGGCAAAAGCAATATCATGTGGAGCTGTGCCAGACGCATACAGACAAAAGAACTTTGTGAGAATGACATAATAAAAGAAAGTCAGTTAGAACAAACCTTTGTCATCATGTGGAATAAGCTGTCAAACCACTGCGATGAGATATTGGTACCACTGATGAATGAGCTGGGACAGTTACAGGCAACACCTATGATTCAAAAGCAGTTGGAACAGTTAGAAAAACAAATACAGGAACAAAAAAAGCAGAGGGAGCTTCTCAACCATTTGGCAAGTGGAGAGATGATCGACTCTGCTTTTTATATGGAACAGCAAAATATCATCAGTAAAAACCTGAAAAAGTACCAGAGAGCAAAGGAACAATGCCTTAAAAAATCCAGACAGCGAAAAGAACTGACACAAACCAAAGAACTGATCAAATGGATCAAAAAAGGACCGCAGTATCTGGAGGCATACGACAAGACATTATTCCAAGCAATCGTAAAGCAGATTATTGTAAATCCAAATGAGCTGGTATTTGAACTGACAAACGGATTAAAGCTAACAGAAAGAAGGAAATAAATATGGGAAGAAAAGTAACAGTATACGGCTATCGATTTAAAGATGGCATATTGCAGGCAGATAAGGAACAAAGCAAATTTGTGCAGGAGATATTCAATGTATATAACAGCGGCATTCCAGTATCAAGGTTAAAAGACTATATTGAAGGACTGGAAATCAACCGAGTTAGACTCAGCGATATGCTCAGCGACAAAAGGTATATGGGGGATGAGAACTTCCCAAAGATTATAGAACCGGAATTGTTTGAAGCCGTACAGCAAAGGAAAAAGGAACGACGCAAAGCAGTAGGCAAGGAACAGCCCTATATTTACCATAAAGAGCAGTTTCTGCTGGGAGATAAAATGAAATGCGGAGAATGCGGCAGTGCGTATCATTGCTACAAGCATGGAGAGTTGCGTAGATGGGACTGCAGCAAACGTCTGGTAAAGGGCAGAGTCACCTGCAGAAATCAGCGTATACAGGAAGACCAAATCAAAGAGTTATTTATGCAGGCAGTAGGGAATTTGAAAAAACATCCAGAACAGATCAGGAAAATTACAATACATAGAATCCGAAGAAATAGTCGACTGGAAGCGTTGGAACGAGAAATAGAGATGCTTAAAAACAGTAGCACCACCGAGATAGAAGAGCTGTTAAGGCTGGTCTACAAAAGAGCATCTTTGCTATACGAAAATGCAGATGATGGTGGAGATGCATACCACACACAGAAAATAGAAGACTTGATTCAGCAGCACAAAGAGCAGTCAGAAGAAAAAACATTCGATAAAGATTTATTCGATGCCATAATCGAAGCTATTACCATATACAAAGACGGCAGAATTGTATTTACACTGAAAAACGGCGTAGCGATGACGAAACTACTTTGAGAAATTAAGAAAAAACATTGAAAAAAGAAAGGGTGCGTATTATGAGTATTACATATGAACGAAAAGTGCAAGTCATTCCGCCGAAGATCAATATCAATACAACGAAGAAACAGGAAGTAAAACGAATCCATGTTGCCGCATATTGCAGAGTCAGTACTGCACAAGAAGACCAGGAAACCAGCTATGAAGCACAGGTGACATACTTCACCAAGCTGATTACAGAAAACCCCAGTTGGCAGTTAGCAGGGATTTATGCCGATGATGGTATTTCTGGAACGGATATGAAAAAAAGAGATAACTTCAATGCTATGATGGAAAGATGCCTACAAAAGGACGGAGATATTGACCTGATCCTAACAAAATCCATCAGCCGATTTGCCAGAAATACAGTTGACTGCCTGTCCTGTATCCGAAAGCTAAAAGAACGGAATATCGCTATTTACTTCGAGAAAGAGCATATCAATACACTGGAATCCACAGGAGAACTGCTGATTACCATACTCAGCAGCCAAGCACAGGAAGAAAGCCGAAACATCAGTGAAAATGTGAAATGGGGCTTAAAACGAAAATATGAAAAGGGAGAGATGCTGGTCAGAAGAATGTTTGGATATGGCAAAGGTACAGATGGACAGCTGTATATCATTCCAGAAGAAGCAGAAGTGGTACGATTGATTTACGGAAAATATTTGGAGGGGGAAAGCCTGAACAGTATTGCCCGCATACTGAAAGAAAAGGGTATCAAAACAATCAGGGGCAATACTCAATGGAATGTCAATTCAATCCGTACCATTCTGATGAATGAAAAGTACATTGGTGATGCTATGGCACAAAAGACCTTCACAATAGATTATTTGACCAAAGCACGAAAAGAGAACCAAGGGGAGCTACAAAAGTATTATGTGGAAAATGCTCATGAAGCGATTATTCCAAGAGAGATATTCTATAAAGTTCAGGAAGAACTGCACCAGCGAGCCAATATATATAAGAAATCCAGCAAACAGGAAACAGAATCAAAGGGAAAGCATAGTGGAAAATACGCCTTATCCAAGATCACGGTCTGCAAGGAATGTGGCTGTGAGTACCGCAGACAAATCTGGTCTAAGTATGGGGAAAAGAAAGTCGTATGGAGATGTGAAAACAGACTGAGAAATGGGACAAGATACTGCAAGAATTCCCCAACCATAGAAGAAAGCGTATTACATATAGCTGTGTTACAAGCCATTAATCAAGTGCTGGAAAACAAAGGTGACTTCGTCCAGACATTCAGAAAAAATGTAGTCACAGCCTTGACGCATGACACAGAGGATTCCGAATATGCTGAAGAAAAGAAAAATTTGCAGAAAGCTATGGCAGAACTGATACAGCAACAAGCCCAGCAGAACGGCGATAAAACCGCCTTTGAGGAACGTTGTCAGGTAATCACAGCACAGATAGAAGCACTGGAAATGAAGCAAATCAAAGCAGCCAGCAGAGACGAGAAGAGCAGAAAGATGGAAGATATCGAGAATTTTCTGGACAAAACAAACTGCGTACTGACAGAATACGATGATAAACTGGTGCGCCAGATGATTCAGAATATTAACGTGGTGAATGCAAGAAAGGTAGAGGTAGTATTCAAATCTGGAATTACAGTTGAGGAGATTCTTCCGGAATATTAAACGAATAAGAATGGAGTAAAAAGCTGATCGTCACTTTTAACATTGAAATACATTCCAAAAAGGCATCATGTTATCAAGGGTCAAGAATTGAATTGTATTAAAACAAGTATCGGTAAAATTTCTGATACTTGTTTCATCCTAAATATTTTGTCTAAATTGATATTTTTACGCTTTCGTGATATAATACAATTTAAATGTATATCTGTGTATGGAGGAAATAATATGGCTGTCAGTTATAAAAAGCTTTTTCATATGATGATTGAACGAGATATGAGCAATGCTCAGTTAATGGAACAGGCGGGTTTTTCGGCAAATATCATTACTCGTATGAAAAGGGGCAGCTATATTTCCTTAGAAAGCGTAGAAAGTATATGTCGAGCAATGTGCTGTGGCGTAGATGATATTTTAGAGTTTATATCCGATGAACATGAAGAGGTGAATAAACAATGACGCCTGAACAGAAAGCAAGACTATCGATTGATAAAAAATTAGAGCAATCTGGCTGGACGGTACAAGATTTGAAGCAATTAAATCCAATGGCTTCCCTCGGCATTGCCGTGCGTGAGTTTCCAACAGATACCGGTCCGGTTGATTATGCGCTTTTTGTGAGTGGAAAACCGGTTGGTGTTATTGAAGCGAAACCGAGCAATACAGGCGAGAATATCACCACTGTAGAAGAACAGTCTGCACGTTACGCAAACAGTACTTTTAAGTGGCTAAAAATGGAATATTCCATTCGGTTTGCCTATGAAGCAACAGACAAACTAATTCGATTTACGGATTATAAAGATGTCAAGTTCCGTTCCCGTACAGTTTTTTCATTTCACAGACCAGAGACCTTGGAGTTATTACTTGCAAGTCAGGATACGATCCGGAATAATTTGAAGCATTTTCCTCCGCTTGATGAAACAGGCTTTCGAAAATGCCAGATTAACGCCATTAGAAATTTAGACAATTCTTTTGTCAACAATCGTCCGAAAGCGCTTGTACAAATGGCAACTGGTGCAGGCAAAACATTTACGGCGATTACGGCAGCATATCGTTTGTTGAAATACGGTAAGATGAATCGTATTTTATTTTTGGTGGATACCAAAAGTCTTGGAGAACAAGCAGAGCGTGAATTTCTTGCTTATACACCAAATGATGATCCCCGCTCTTTTTCTCAGCTTTATGGAGTGCGTCGGTTGAAATCTTCTTATATTCCTTCTGATGTTCAGATTTGCATCAGTACGATTCAAAGAATGTATTCTATCCTTAAAGGTGAAGAATTGGATGAATCTGCTGAGGAAACATCCTTTGCAGAATATGCAACTGCCAATACCAAGGCGCCAAAAGAAGTGGTATATAATGCAAAATATCCTCCAGAATTTTTTGATTGTATTATTGTGGACGAATGTCATCGATCTATTTATAATGTGTGGAGTCAGGTGCTTTCCTATTTTGATTCTTTTATCATTGGGCTGACTGCTACACCAGATAAGAGGACTTTTGCCTTTTTTGATGAAAATATCGTCAGCGAATATCCCCGTGAACAGGCGATTATAGACGGTGTCAATGTAGGTGAGGATATTTTCCTGATTGAAACTGACATTACAAAAAACGGGGCACATCTGATGAAGCAGGTGATAGAACATCGTAACCGTCTGTCACGTGAAAAACGCTGGATGCAGATGGACGAAGATATGGATTATGTTCCGCCGCAGCTTGACAGAGATATTGTAAATCCCAGTCAAATCAGGACTGTGATTCGTACTTTCAAAGAAAATTTATTTACGATGTTATTTCCGCGAAGAAAAGAAGTGCCGAAAACCCTTATTTTTGCGAAGACGGACAGCCATGCGGATGATATTGTCCAGATGGTGCGGGACGAATTCGGAGAAGGAAATGATTTTTGCCGTAAAATTACATATTCCGCAGAAAATCCAGAATCTGTACTCAGTTCTTTCCGAAATGACTACAATCCAAGAATTGCTGTCACGGTTGATATGATTGCTACCGGTACCGATGTAAAACCCATCGAATGCCTGATTTTTATGCGTGATGTGCGCAGTAAAAATTATTTTGAACAGATGAAGGGGCGTGGCACTCGGACACTGGGAAAAGACGATCTGCAAAAGGTCACGCCTTCCGCAACGGAGAACAAAGATCATTTTGTGATTGTAGACGCAGTGGGTGTTACCAAGTCCAAAAAGTGCGACACCCGTCCACTGGAAAGGAAACCCTCTGTTTCCATGAAAGAACTAATGATGAATGTAGCGCTGGGCTCTAAAGATGATGATACTCTTACCTCACTTGCAAACCGTATCATACGTTTAAATAGCCAGATGAACAATTCTGAACGGAAGCAATTTAAAGAAGTAGTGGGAGAAAGTGCGGAAAAAGTTGCAGAAAATCTGCTTAATGCCTTTGACGAAGATGTGATTGCAGAAAAGGCTAAGGCAGATACAAAAACAGAAAACCCGTCAGACGAAGCGCTAAAACAAGCACAAAAAGACTTAATTTCGCAGGCAGTAGCGCCATTTATGAATCCTGATACACGCGATTTTATTGAAAATGTCCGCCGGAGTCATGACCAGATTATTGACAATGTAAATCTGGATTCGGTTTTGTTTGCCGGATACGATGCGCAGAAGGAGGAAACTGCTGACCGTGTGATACAGACATTCCGTACTTTTATTGAAGAAAACAGGGATGAAATCATTGCTTTGCGGATTATTTACAGCGAATCCTATGCAAACCGTGCAATGGCGGTAGAACAACTGAAAGCATTATACGCAAAACTCAAGTCAAGAGGTATCACCGTGGAACGTCTGTGGGATTGCTATGCCATTAAGAAGCCAGATAAAGTGAAAAAAGGTGTAATGGCTCAGCTTGCTGACCTGATTTCCATCATTCGCTTTGAGATGGGGTATACGGATCAGCTTTCTCCATTTGCCGATAAGGTGAATTACAACTTTATGAAGTGGACGCTCAGACGAAACGCAGGCGCAGTACATTTTACCGAGGTACAGATGGAATGGTTGAGGTTGATTAAAGACCATATTGCAAGTTCTTTGAGTATTCTGCCGGAGGATTTGGATCTGACACCATTTGATAAAAAAGGTGGATTGCTTGGCTTCTACGAAGCATTCGGAGAACAGTATGAAGAAATTTTAGAGGAAATGAATATAGAATTGGTGGCATAAAATGGCAATATATAAAGAATTAGTGAAAAAGATAAGTGTTCCGGCAGATAAAAAAATCAAGCAAAAAGCATATTTGGATAAAGGGTTATTGCCAATTATAGACCAAGGACATTTGTTGATTGGTGGATATACGGATGATTCTACTAAGGCGATTGTATGTGATTATCCTGTTATTATATTTGGAGACCATACGAAGTGTGTGAAATTTATTACATTTCCATTTGCTCCGGGAGCTGATGGTATAAAAGTACTACAACCGAAGAAAGAGATTCTACCTAAATACCTTTATTATGGAACACAATATCTAACATTCCGTATTGAGGATAAGGGATATGCAAGACATTATCAACATCTTGAGAAAAAAGAACTGAGTGTTCCCTCACTACCAGAGCAGGAGAGGATTGTCACAAGAATTGAGGAGTTGTTTTCCGAGCTTGACAAGGCGGTGGAAACACTGAAAACCACGAAACAGCAGATAGCTGTCTACCGCCAGGCGGTGCTGAAAGAGGCGTTTGAGGGTAGATTCACATTACATTGTTCTTGTGATGTGGAACTAGAATGGTTGTCTGTAGAAGAAACTCATGGTCTTCCTGCTATTCCGAAAGAATGGAGATATATTGCACTTTCAAAATTAGGTGATTTAGGACGCGGTAAATCCAAACATAGACCTCGAAATGATCCAAAATTATTTGAAGATGGGAAATATCCTTTTTTACAAACCAGTGAAGTAAAAGCGGCTAAACAATACATTACCAATTATTCTAAAATGTATAATGAATTTGGTCTGCAACAAAGTAAGTTGTGGTCTAAAGGAACTTTATGTATTACAATTGCTGCCAACATAGCTGAAACAGCTTTTTTAGGTATTGATGCTTGTTTCCCAGATAGTGTTGTTGGATTCACTGCATATGAAAATATTATTCCAAAGTATATCAAGTATTTTATTGAATCACAAAAATTAAGATTATGGGCTTTTGCGCCAGCAACTGCACAAAAGAATATCAATTTAAATACTTTAGAAAAATTGATAGTGCCTTATTGTTCTATACAGGAACAAAAAAATGTAATAGCAGAAATAGAATCAAGGATGTCAACTTGTGATAGTATAGAACAAACAGTTGATACCGCTTTACAACAAGCTGAAGCTATGCATCAGAGTATTCTAAAACAAGCGTTTGAAGGAAGGTTATAAAATGAATGATAACAAACGAGGATATTGGATATACTCCATTGTTGCTGTATTTTTTGGAATGTCACTTTTTGCTTTTTTGGGATATTTAATTTATGATTTAATTTTAAAATTGTCAGTAAAAGATTTTTCAAATAATACAGTTATACAAGCTTTAATTACATTGATCATAACCGTATTTATTGGGCAGTTTTATTCAAAATGGTTAGAAAAGCGTAATACTAAAAAAATTGAGCTATATAAAATACAAACTCAGTTGTCACTTACTCTTATTGATTTGACTTCCGCATTTATGCGGCAACCAGATAACGAAGATATTAAAAGAGCTTTAATTCGAGAATCCAGTAAAGTAAAACTGTATTTCAATGATGAAACATTAAAGCAGCTGAATAGTTTTATAAAAGCTACCGATAAAAAAGTCTTTTATGATCTTTTGATTGATACTTTGAAAAAACAAATTAAGTGAAATAAGGAGCAACCTAATGTCAGAACAAACAACAACAATAATCTCAAAAGTCTGGGGAATGTGTAATCCACTTCGAGATGATGGCGTATCTTACGGCGATTATCTGGAACAGCTTACATACCTGATTTTTCTGAAAATGTCAGATGAATACGCAAAACCGCCATACAAACGGGATACAGGGATTCCCGCTGGCTATACTTGGTCAGATATGAATACATTAAAAGGGGCAGAGTTGGAAGACCAATATAAAGCTACACTGGAAAAGTTGGGAGAACAAGCTGGCATTTTAGGACAGATATTCAAAGGCGCTGTCAACAAAATCAGCAATGCGGCGATTCTGTACCGTGTGGTACAGATGATAAATAATGAAAAATGGGTGGCGATGTCCTCCGATGTAAAAGGTGAAATTTACGAAGGCTTATTGCAGAAGAATGCAGAGGATATCAAAAGCGGAGCAGGACAATACTTTACACCTCGTCCGCTGATTCGTGCTATGGTGCGTTGTTTGCGTCCAGAGCCGATGAAAACCATTGCTGATCCCTGCTGCGGAAGCGGTGGCTTTTTCCTAGCGGCTCAGTCTTTCCTTGCTGATCCAAACAATTATACGTTAGATAGGGAGCAGAAGGAATTTTTAAAAAATGAAACTTTTTATGGAAATGAAATTGTTCCGGCAACATATAAAACGGCGTTGATGAACCTGTATTTGCACAATATTGGTGATATTTATGGAAATGTTCCGATTACGTTGGGCGATGCGTTGCTGACAGATCCGGGATATCGTGTAGACTATGTGATGACCAATCCGCCGTTTGGCAAAAAGTCCTCTATCACCTTTACAAACGAGGAGGGGGAACAGGAAGACGAAGATCTCGTTTATAATCGACAGGATTTCTGGACAACCAGCTCGAATAAACAGCTTAATTTCGTACAGCACATCAATACAATTCTCAAAGCGACAGGGAAAGCGGCAGTTGTTGTGCCGGATAATGTTCTGTTTGAAGGCGGCGCAGGGGAAGTCGTTCGGAAAAAACTGCTGGAAACAACGGATTTGCATACCATTCTTCGATTACCTACCGGTATTTTTTATAAACCTGGTGTAAAGGCGAATGTTTTGTTTTTTGATAAACGCCCTGCCAGTGCGCAGCGTCAGACAAAAGAGATATGGATTTATGATTTCCGTACCAACATCCATTTTACCCTCAAACAGCATCCAATGACTGATGCCGATCTGGAAGATTTTGTTCACTGCTATCATCCAGAAAACCGATATGAACGTACAGAAACCTATTCGGCAGATAATCCAGACGGTCGTTTTCGTAAGTTTTCAATAGAAGAAATTATGGAAAGAGATAAGACAAGTTTGGATATTTTCTGGATTAAAGATAAGTCATTAGCGGATCTTGATAATCTTCCATCTCCAGATGAGCTTGCCAATGATATCATTGAAAATTTACAAAGTGCGTTGGACAGTTTTACTGCTTTGCAGGCACAGCTGAATAAAGGTTAAATTTCATGACTATACTGTTTTTACTGTGCGGTCTTTTCGCTACATCAATTTCCGTTAAGGACATTATGCAAAAGAGTTCTGTTTTTGATTTTTTGCATGGATATGTGATAAAATAATAGAAACAGATAGAAGGGAAGTGTATTTATGGCATATACAATCGAAAAGAAATATTCTATCAAAGAAACAACAAAGGTTGGGCGTGAAAAAATTGTGAATGACGCTTTGGCGATTGCGACATTGGATGCAGATGCTCCAACAGAAAGAACCATGAATTTGATACAAGAATATATTGATGGGAAAAAAGAAATTTCTGAAATCTTAAAGGAAACCATTGCTTATTATCGGGAACAGGCAAAATATTGCAATGATTAAGGCGGTGGAGAAATGAAGGACTATTATTTATATGATGACGTCCCAGTATTAAGAAATTTGCTGAATATCAAAGATGAAAAATTGCTGGAGGAAGCAGAAAGCAATATTACATATGTAAAGTTGCTTGACATTGATAATAAGATTTATGGAGATGTGTTTGATTATAAGCGTATTAAGGACATTCATGCATAATGCATATATTTTTGGAGATTTATATGAGTGGGCAGGAAAAGAACGAGATATCAATATTGTAAAAGGTGAGAGAGTATTAGGTGGTGATACTGTCAGGTATGCTGATACAAACAGCATAGAAACTGAAATGGAAGCAGCATTAAAGGAGCTGAATCAAGTTAAGTGGGAAGTTTTAGATATATCTGAAACAGCGGAGTTGTTCTCTAAATTGATTGCCCAAATATGGCAAATACATCCTTTCCGTGAGGGCAATACTCGTACTATCATCACATTTGCTACACAGTTTGCTGAAAAACATGGTTTTCGTATGAACAAAGCGTTATTAAAAGACAACTCAGAATATGTGAGAGATGCACTGGTCAAAGCATCAGATGGAATGTACTCTGAATATGAGTATCTCATTCGGATTATCCAAGACGCAATATTAAAAGGTTAATATCTATATATAGTGAAAAGAAAAAAATCTGGAATGGTAAGAAAAAACACCCATTCTAGATTTTTTGTTTCCGCTATTTTTTAGAGAAACAAGAAGCAATACTTTTTGAAAAATACCCCTACACCAAGGCACAACCAGCTTCAGTTGGCATACTTTTAATTCAATCGTGATGGGATGAGTGATCAAAATAGATGACAAAAGCCGAAAGATAAGTAAAATCAAGGGTTTCGGCGGTTTTTGAGGGCAATTTTCAAAGCCCCAAAAATTCGAATTTTATAGATGACAAAAGCGTTTTTGGAGTTAAAAAACGATTTTCGGGCAGTGAGATGAAAAAAATCTCACTGCCTTTTTCAGTTTTCAGAACTTAACGAAAAAGCGATTTTCAAAATTACAACCCTTTTTTGAAAAAAAATTAAAAAAGTTCTTGAAAAGTGTGAAAATTATGATGAAAAATGTCGCAAAAGTATAAAAAATAAATTTGTATAAGTAAACTGAATATTAAACGATGGAAAAGATATTTGAATTAAGGCAGTGGATGAAAAAACATCATGAGGTGACCACAAAAAGTTAGACTTTTTTGCGTAACAGATTTTGTCTGTTACGCATTTTTTGGTGAATCCAATCAAAACCACGCCTAAAAGACGTGGTTTGCACTAGCCCTATAAGGGCATATCAATTAGCCAGCGCCTAAATGA
>CALWSR010000034.1 GCA_944384265.1 uncultured Clostridia bacterium | reverse complement strand
TCTGGTCCGCCGTATTGCTCAATCATAATTTTAGCCAGTCTTGCATCTGGTGTTGTAATTTTTACGGGAAATTCTAATTTTTTTTCATAAATCCACATTTATTTACACTCCTTTCCTGCAAGGGAATAATTAAACTCGGACTGCCAAGGCCATGGATTGTTTTTCCACTGCCAATTTTGGGTATCTGCGGCATAGCTTCTGAAGGAACATAAAGGACCAAACTGCTCTTCATATTTTTCTCTGACAGTATCTGCGGCAATAATCACTTGATTATAGGCTTGGATGGCTTCTTCATCGTCAGGATGTGTGTTTAAATACAATCCCAAATCGACAGCCATAAAATCCAACTGTGTCAAACTGCTCAAAAGCTCCTCTCTATCCATTTTCTTTCCCTCCTTTACAAAAATCGAACGAAATTGCTTCCTTGTGTATAAGGCATCACCAAATCCGAAAATGCTGTACCGCAAACCAAGCTTTGCTCCGGTGTCATGGTATCTGCATTGGGCTGAAAAGGCACATAGGCCTGTGCCAATCCCATTTTGCCAATCAGCCAAGAGTCACAGTCCTGCTCCAGCACATTGTTATTTCCTCCGGAATTTGTATTATTTTGACAAGGACAGCTTCTTGTTCTATTGGCAGCAGTATTTGCTTCGTTTAAAAAATCATTGCACATCTCCCTCATGAAAAATCCTCCTTTTTTTGTTTCTTACAATATTTATAGTATGTGTAAATATAAAATGTGTGCCGAAAGTTTTTTCATTTTTAAAATCATAAAAATAAGACGCAATGACCATTGAAAAATGCGTCTTGGCACAAAGCTATTCTTCTTTTTGGCAAATACTTTCCTTCACCACCCTCATAATTTTAAAAAGCATTTTTCTTTGCTGTTCAGAGCAATCGGACAATAAATTGGTGATTTCATAATATTGCTTTTGGTCTGTCCACTTTAATGTGTCATATAACAAATCATTGGGCGTAATATGAAACAAATTTGCAATTTTTACAATGGTAGATATTCTTGGCACAGATGTGCCGCTTTCCATACGGCTCATATATGGCACAGACATATGCAAATATTCCGCCATTTCCTCCTGTGTCATGTTGTTTTTTAAACGATATGACTTGATACGACTGCCAACAGCTGCAAAATCTACTTCCTCATTTACTACTTTTTTAGGGTCTATTTTCATACTAATCACCTAGTCAACAAATGTTTTCATCTATTGTAAATAGAAAACTGTTTTGTTATAATATCTTTATAAGAATAAAATATAACTATAAAGATATTATGTGACAAAAGGAGAATCCTTATGAATTTTTCTCAGCGTCTGCGAGAGTGCCGAAAGGCTTGCAATAAAACACAGCAACAGCTCGGTGACTGCCTTGGATACAACTGTGCCACCATCTCCAATTACGAAACAGGAAAAAATGAGCCTTCCTTTCGTGATTTGGTACGGATTGCACAAATATTGGATACTTCCATAGATTATCTTTTAGGCATAGAAGATATCAAATATCCTTTTCCCAAAAAAGAAAATGACCAACAAATCACTTCTTTTATCAAGCTGTTTTCAACATTGGAGGAAGAAACCCAATCTGCTTTATTACATATTTTAAAAAATATATGCAAGGAACAAAATATCATATCATAACATACACCATACTACACCAATGGAATATGATTTTTTTATGCAATACAATCCTTTTTTTGCAATAAAAAAAGGGGGAAATCCCCCTTTTTAAAGCTTTCTCATGCTTGCTGTTGCTGTTTTAAATTTTTCATGGACAGAATTCAGTGCAGCAGTCACTTCATTTTCATCAATCAATACAGAAATTTTAATTTCCGATGTGGAAATCATGCTAATATTGACACCGGCATCATACAGTGCCTCAAAAAACAATGCCGCAACACCGGGATTGGTTGCCATGCCTGCGCCCACAACAGAAAGCTTTGCAATGTGGTCATCATGTACAATTTTCTGGGCAGTCAATCTTTCTTTATTTTCTTCCAGCACTTTTAATGTCTGTTCCAAATCAGATTTTGCCACTGTAAATGAAATGTCTTTTGTATCATCTCTTCCAATGGATTGCAGTATAATATCCACACTGATTTTTTCTCTTGCCATCAGTGCAAACACTTCAAAGGCCCTTCCCGGTTCATCCTTAATCCCTATCAATGAAATTCTGGACACATCCTTATCTGCCGCTACCCCGCTGATGAGCATTCTCTCCACTTTACATTCCTCCTTAACAATCGTACCTTCTGCCTGTGACATACTGGAGCGCACAATCAATTTTACATTATATTTTTTTGCCATTTCAACAGAACGATTGTGCAGTACCTTTGCCCCCAATGATGCCAGCTCCAACATTTCATCATAGCTGATTTCGTCCAGCTTCCATGCATCCTTCACCACTCTGGGGTCTGCTGTATAAACACCGTCTACATCTGTATAGATTTCACACAAATCTGCGTGGAGTATGGCTGCCAGCGCCACTGCCGATGTGTCCGAGCCGCCTCTGCCCAATGTGGTAATGTCATCATATTTGTTGACACCCTGAAATCCTGTGACAATCACAATGTTTCTTCTGTCCAGCTCATGCTCAATTCTGCCTCTGCTGATTGTTTTGATGCGGGCATTGCCATATGTAGATGTGGTATCAATCCCCACCTGCATGGCATTTAATGAAATTGCTCTTGCTCCCATGCTGTTGATTGCCATGGCCATCAGTGCCACAGACTGCTGTTCTCCCGTAGAAAGAAGCATATCCATTTCTCTTTTGGATGCTTTGGGGTTAATCTGGTGGGCCTTTTCAATCAGTTCATCTGTGGTATCTCCCTGTGCAGAAAGCACAACCACCACATCATTCCCTGCGTTATGAGTATCAATGATACGTTTTGCTACATTAAAAATACGCTCTTTGTTGGCAACAGAGCTGCCGCCGAATTTTTGTACAATTAACAATGTATTATACCTCCTGTCATTCTGCAATGAGCTGTGCGCCCTCTGTATCAGGCTTCAGCAATGTTAATTCCCATTCATTGGGAATGGCTTTTAAATAGGCTTTCATTTTTTGCTGAAATCCCTCTGCCGTTTTTTCTGTCAACACAGCCATTAATGTGGAGCCGGCACCGCTTAAATAGGTTGCCAATGCACCATAGTTTTTGGCCGCTTGAAATATTCTGTCCATATCCGGTATCAGCTGGCTTCTGTAAGGCTGATGGATACGGTCCTGCATTGCCATAGAAAGATTTTCATATTTTCCTGCATAAATAGAAGCTACCAAAAGAGCCGCTCTGGAAGCGTTGAATACAGCGTCTGCTTTTGAATACTCTTTTGGCAAAACCCTTCTGGAGTCCTCTGTGGAAACAGGAAAATCAGGCACCATAATGGCAAATATCAAATCCTTTGGCAAATCCAAACGAACATGACGCATTTCATGCTGGTCCAATGCCCCCACTACCATGCTGCCAAAAAGGGCAGGATTGGAATTATCCGGATGGCCTTCAATTTTTGCTGCAATCTGTGCCAGCTGTTGTCTGTCATAATGGCATCCCGAAAGCTGGTTGGCCGCCAAAAGCCCTGCTACAATGCAGGCTGCACTGCTGCCCAGGCCTCTTACCATGGGAATATAATCCTCCTGTATCAGCCGAACACCGGGCATTACATTGCCTGTTTGTGCAAAAAAATCCACCATTGTTTTATATATCAGATTGTTTTTATCTGTGGGAATTTCAATTTCCTGCTTTCGTTTGACAATAATTTCTACCCCTTGTTCTATTTCTTCAAACCATAAATGATTGTATAATTGCAAAGCAATGCCAATACTGTCAAAACCCGGTCCCATATTGGCAGATGTGGCCGGTACCTTTATGTGCATCATAGCTGTGCTGCCTCCATTCTGATTCTATTGCGTACTTTCATTTCACAAGAAAGCTGTTCTATTTTATCTGCCAGTGATTTTTCTGTTTCCATGTCTGTGATGATGGCAAATTCGTCCTGTGCTTCTTCTATTGTGACAATGCTACCCCCTTTAAATGCAGAGAGTGCCTTTTTTTGCTGTTCTTCTCCTCCTGCAATGCGTATCAGCGCTTTTACAGCCACATGGTCTTTTGACAAAATATCCATTTTTTCTGCTGTCCAGTCCACATCTACATGGATATGCTGGTGTCTTACAGCTGCCACAACATCGGACACCACTGCACTGGCTGTGGGAAGACTGCCTGCACCGCTGCCATAAAACATCAAATCCCCCACCATGTTTCCCTTTACCAATATGGCATTAAACGCACCATTGACGCTGGCCAGGGGATGGTCCTTTGGCAAAAGCAATGGCTCCACAGAAGCAGAAATTCCCTCCGGCGTTTTTTTACTGATACCTACCAATTTTATCACAGATTTGCACCTTTTGGCATAAAAAATATCGGTTTTTGTAATTTTTGTAATCCCTTCTGTGGGAATTTCTTCAAAATCAGCAGTTTTTCCAAAAGCAAGAGAGGATAAAATGGCAATTTTTCGGCAGGCGTCATAGCCCTCCACATCGGCAGTAGGGTCCTTTTCTGCATAGCCCAGTTCCTGTGCTTCTTTTAATGCATCCTCAAAAGCAAGCCCTTTTTCCGTCATTTCTGTAAGAATGTAATTTGTTGTGCCATTTAATATGCCCATTACCTCCAATATTTCATCTGCTGTAAGGCAGCGGTTCATGGAGCGCAGTATGGGAATGCCTCCTCCCACACTTGCCTCAAACAAAAAGTTGACATTTTTTTCTTTTGCAATGCTCAAAAGCTCTGGGCCATGGGCCGCCACAAGGGCCTTGTTGGATGTTGCAACGTGTTTTCCCTTTTCCAAAGCAGCTTTTACAAACTGATAAGGCATCTCCACGCCGCCCATTACTTCCACTACTACCTGTATGCTTTCATCTTCCAAAATATCATCAATATTGTGTGTCAATATTTCATTGACAGGGTGATTTGGAAATTCCTTGCTGTCTAAAACATATTTTATGGCAATGTCCACACCTGCTTTTCTTGCAATGACTGCTTTATTTTTTGTAATCACCTCATAAACACCGGAACCTACTGTACCAAAGCCCAATACTGCTATATAGACCATTTTTGTCACTCCCTCGCTATAATTTTTAATGATTGTATCCCTTTTGTTGCTTCTATTTTTTTGATTAAACCAGACAAATCTCCTGTCAGCTCATTTGTTTCTATGGTTAATGTTACATTGGCAATACCATTGATTGGAATGGTTTGATTGATTGTCAAAATATTGGCACCATACATCGCCACCCCATTTAACACAGAGGACAACAGCCCCGGCGTATGGTCCAGATTGATAGAAATGGTAACGGTTTTGCCTCTTGTATTTTCATAAAGGGGGAAAATGGCATCTCTGTATTTATAAAAGGCACTTCTGCTGATGCCCACCTTTGCCACAGCATCCTGCACCGTTCTTTCTTTTCCGCTTTCCAGCAAATTTTTGACTTCCATCACTTTTAAAAAAATAATAGGCAAAACGCTTTTGTCGATGATATAAAAATTTTGTTCCTCTTTCATTGTAGTCCCCCTTTGTTTTTGTATAAAAAACATTTGTCTTTGCAACAAAGAATATATCATATATTTTTCTTCATTTCAAGTACTAATTTGACAAAATTTCCTTTTTTTACAAAAAATATTGAGTCTGCTGTTGTCTTAAAGCATATGCTGTTACTTTGTCCTCACAAATTATTAGAAATATTTTTTATTTTGATAAAAAATACTTTTCCCCCATTTCTTTTTGTTTTATACTAAAATACAAAGCCAAAAACAGAAAGAAGGTATCAGCATGATTGCAGGTATTGGTACAGATATCATAGAAATCGAAAGAATTTGCTCTGCCATAAAAAAAGAATCCTTTCTTTTCAAAACATTTACAAAAGCAGAGCAACAGTATTATCAAAAAAAGGGCAGCCATCCCCAAACGTTGGCTGCTGTTTTTTGTGCCAAGGAGGCTGTGGCAAAAGCCATAGGCACCGGCTTTAGAGGCTTTTCCCCATTGGATGTGGAAATATTACATCACAAAAACGGAAAGCCCTTTTTGCACATGACTGCTCCATTGCAGTCCATTTTAGAAAAAGAAGGTTTTTTTCACGGAAAATTTCATATTTCTTTATCCCACTGCAAAAATTATGCCACTGCTTTTGTCATATTGGAAGTACCATAAGCATTAAATCAAAACCATCGGTAAGCAAGTGGTTGAAACAATCCCTAGAAAGGATAGCTCTGTTGACCTTCTGCAAGGGAACAGGGAGAATTTATTATGGTATTATAATTACAGGCAGTCACAGAAATGTGGCTGTTTTTGTTTTGCATTATTTTTTCTCATCCGTAAATAGTTTGCCATATTCCTTCAGTGATATCCGGTTTGTCATATCCTTTTCATTGATTTTATATATATTTCTTTTATGGCCCTTTTCCTGCTGTATCAACAAAATCATCCTCTTGCCTATTTTATTTGTGATTTGCCTATGTCTATCTTTAATGCTTTGTACATCCCATTTCTTCTATATTTTGGTGGAATATACTAATAAACAATTATAAATATTTTTATTACTAAAAAATGACCCATCATACGATAGGTCGAAATAAAAACGCTTCGGCTGTTTCTTTTTTCATTTTGATAGCAGAAACGCAATGAAGAAATTGATTGCATTTTTTATGTTATTTTGTTTTGCACCACCTATAAACCGGGATTTATGAGATGTAAAAATTATTTTTTGACCTTTTTATTTATATAGCTGCTGATTATAATGAGGGTGATCATAATAACAATTATAAACAATAGTGCAAACGGAAGCATATCGTTTTCGTTCATCAAGCCATTGTCTATTCTATATCCCAAATATGCTATCATACAAAGCACAATACAACACACTGCGCATAAGCTTCCCCCAGCTTTACACAGCTTTTTTTCATCAATTTTCTTCCGTTCTTCCTTCGACATTACATTATAGCCAGCTATGAACCATTTTCCCTTTCCACAAAATAAAAAAGCACTTATCATCAAAAACATGAAAGCAACAGTAAGAATAATTATCTCAGCTATCATAAAATCACCTCATCAAATTCCAATTTGTCTTTTTTTTATGATAACACATATAGCAAACAAAATAAACACAAATTTGTTATTGCCCTATTACAATGATATTGATTTTAAAAAAAGTCCACAGCAGGCCCATACTATTGAACCTTCTGGTTCAGTATGGACCATTGCAGGGAGCTTCCGTTTCATAAAAAATGTGTAAGGGTTTTCATATCATTTTATCCAGCAGAGTATTTTCCAAATAGCTTTCATGTCCATTTTGATAAAAAATTAGTTTATTTATGAAGAAATAGTCTGGCCTATACTGCAAAAGGTCAACCTTTTAAGGGCAGGCTCCATTTTTACATGGGAATTGTTATAGTTACTTTTCTTCACAACGATAATGCCCTATGATATTGATATCTATGCTTCATAGTGTACTGTATTTTTTTATTTCATTTCAAGGGAAAAACCTCCTAATCATCTCTTTATCATACCATTGCCAAAGCTTTATTATGAAATGATAATTCAGAAGCTTTATATACAAAAGTATTTTATTTGCCTCTAGCAGAGCTAGGGGCTTTCTCCGGTGAAAGGGGACAAATAGAAAACCATCAGAACATTCTGATGGCCTCATTTCTGTTTGTGACATTAAAATCTATTTTCATATGGATTGTTATGCTTTTTTGTTGGTTATGTCCTTTATTATGGTTAGCATAGACCATACTATAACACCATTTTTATCCACTTTTGATGATATGCTTTTATTTATTTTGGTATCTGCCTTGCTTTTGATACAGTTTATGGGGCTATTTTCCTTTTTGCAAAATAAATTAATCCATTTAGATGATATACTGCATCACCTCAAAACAAATTTGATACTGTTTTTTCTCTTTGCTTCACTGCTTTTGTTTGCAGCATTGAACCAATGCTAAAAAGCTTTTGTGCTGTCAAAAGGCCTTCCCATTCATATTTTGTGAAAGCCTTCTCCCAACACCTCTCTCATATCTGTTACAAGCACAAATGCATTTTCATCCATTTCCAGTATGATTTCTTTTACCCGTCCCAGCTCTCCGGGAGAAAATACACAAAACAGCACTTCCTTTTGTTCATTGGTATAAAGTCCCTTGCCCTGAAAGGAAGTCACCCCTCTGTGTATTTCCTCCATCAAAGCCTTGGCAATTTCCTGCCAATGCTTTGAAATAATCAACACGCCACGGGAAAAAGAAACGCCTTCCACCATTGCATTGACCCACCTTGTGGTCAAAAAAACAGACGCTATGGCATACATTCCCTGCTCTATGCCAAATACAGCCATGCCAAGAAGTATAATCACGCTGTCCAATACAAAAATGCATTGTGCCACAGAGATTTTAGAAAAAACGCCATGTATCAAAGAAGCCGCCAAATCCGTTCCCCCTGTGGCGCCCATGCTTCTTAAGACAAGGCCTGCTCCAATGCCTACAAATGTGCCGCCAAAAAGGCATACCAATATCAAATCCCCCTGATAAACAGGGAGAAACTCTGCCAAAAACAATGCTGCCGAAAAAGCCAGACAGCCAAAAACAGTACGATGAAAAAATATCTTTCCTATTTTTTTTCTTGCCAAAAAAAGCAATGGCACATCCCATACCAAATTCACCAGCCACAAAGGCACAGAAAAACCAAAGCTTTTTTTTGCCACAGCATCCAGCACAATGCCAAGGCCCGTTGCCCCGCCGGCCACAAAGCCACAAGGCGCAAAAAACACCTCTATGCCTGCTGCCATAATCATCACACCTATGATAATCCAGCCATATGCCAATTTATTTTCTTTTTGCAAAGACACCATTCCTTTTTTTCTGAAAAAGAAACCATATCTGCTGCTGTTTTACTTTTTCAGATATTGTTTTTTTAGGACAATCAGTGCAAACTTTGGCAAGCGGAGCATACGCACAAAACGGGAGGGCTGTTTGCAAAGTCTGTAAAACCATTCCAGTCCCAGCCTGCAAAAAATATGAGGCGCCCTTTTTGTTTTGCCGGACATCACATCAAAGCTGCCTCCCACGCCTATGGCAATCTTGGCAGTTGTCAGACGAATGTTGTCATATATCCATTTTTCCTGCTTTGGCGCACCAAGTCCTACCAATAGTATGGACGGAGAAAGCTTTTTTATGTCATGCAATATTTTTTTTTCTTCTTTTTCATCAAAATAGCCATTGTGTCCTCCCACAATTTTTAAATGGGGATATTTTTCTTTCATTTTTTTGGCTGCTGCCAATGAAACCCCGGGCGCACCTCCAAAAAAATATACAGTATGGTCTGTATTTTCAATTTCCTGGAATATTCTTTGTGTCAGGTCATAGCCTGCCACACGCTCCGGCAGCTTTGTTTCACTGTAACGAGAGGCCCACACCACACCAATGCCATCAGGTATGACCAAATCTGCCGCTTTTAATATATTCATCAATGCAGCGTCCTCTTGGGCCAACATCACAATTTCCGGATTGGGTGTACAAATAATATGCTGGGATTGGTCTTCTAAAAATCCTTTTACTTTTTTTACAGCATCCTCCATTGTCACCACATCAAACGGCACACCCAGTATATGGGTTTTTTGTTCCATAATATTCCCTCCCTTTTTTCAAATGGATTTTGTTGCTTTTCTAGAAACAGAAAGCCATAAAGCATTGATTTTATATAAAATCCGTGTTGTGCATTTTTTATGGCCTGCACCTTGCTTTGCAGCTTTATTATAGCAATATCATTTTTCATACTCAATACATACTTTAAATGGGTTTTATTGGTTTCATGTGAAATAGAAAGCAGTGAAATAGGGATTTTGCAAACCAAAAGCCATCCCCTTGCATTTGCCAAAATACCTTTCTATAAAACAAAAAACTATAAAACATGGATTTTAAAGTGTTGTGCATTTCTCCTCTTTTATAGAGTACAAAAGAGGAGGGTGTTGATAATGCTCTATGACATTTGATTCATTTTTTTGAAAGAAAATAACAGCAATCCTCTTGTTGTATTTTTAAAATTTCTATTTATCATATCCTATTTTGATGTAACACATCCCCAAAAATAAAACAGAGAGATTTTTCAGCAAGCAGCCCATTTTTTTGAAGCCTTCAGAGGCACTGAAATATTTGGCCAGTACTCCTATCATTGCTATTGGCATATTCCCTTTTCCTACCAAGCCAACACATACTGCAAATGGATTTTGTTTTCTGTCCATATAGAAAGCCGTTGATTTTAAGGGAAAAATTTCTTTATGAAAATTTTATAAAAACAACAGCACACCAGTTGAAGGCTCACTTTATCTTTGATTTATTCCCTTTTATATGGATGATTCCTTCCCCCGCCACCATGCTTTTTGTCATATCATACCATTTGCTCCCTTTTCCACCGGACATAGGAGAAATATTTTATATTTGCTGTGGGGAGGGTTTTATCAAAATTTGTATTACAGCATTTATTTTTTTTCCAAAAGCTTCATCAAATATTTTTCATTATTATGGGCCTTTTCTTCCAATCTTTCTGCTTTTCTTTCCAATATGGTGACATATTTTTGTCTGTTTTTTATGATATCCTCCACCATTTTTAATATTTTTTCCAGCTCAAACTCACTGATACGCCCTCCGGAAGGCATATCCAGCTTTTCCAGATAATATTCTATTTTGGGGTCATATATAAAACCAATCAAAGGAATTTTTTGTCTTGCGGCAAATATAAGGGTATGCAGACGCATACTCAATATAAAATCCATGCATTTTATAATTCCCATAATTTCATAGGGAGAATAGTTTTCTTTCAATATATAGGATTTTGTTTTCATACGCTTTTGTACCTTTTGGCTGATTTTAATATCATGAGGCACCTGCATTGCAATAAAAACAATGGTTCTGTGATATTTTTGCTGTATGATATCGCACAAATGAGCAAATTCATCTACAAAGCCGTCCATATCTCTCCAATTTCTTACAGACACACCTACAAAGGGCTTATCCATAGGCACACCGGCATTTTGCAAAAGCTTTTCTCCCTCTTGTTTGGATATGCTGTCTAAAGTAAATACAGGGTCTGCTGTCACAAAGCATTTTTTTTCATTGACGCCCATTGCCTTCAATTCTGCATAGGAGTTTTCTTCTCTCAGGGTAATCAAATCAGCTTTGTTGACAACCAGCTTTACAATGGTTCTGTTTTTCTTTCTGGAAACAGGCCCAATGCCGTTGGCATAGAGCATTACCTTTTTCCCCATCAAACGAGCCGCTAATATAATAGATAAATAATACATCAAAGACCGTGTGCTTGTACTGTCCTGCAAAAGAGAGCCGCCTCCGCTCAAAAGCACATCGCACTTTCTCAGTACAGAAAGCACCTCCTTCAAGCTAAAGCGATATACCACATCAATATGATATTTTGCTTTGGTTTCCTCCGGCTTGTTGGACAATACAGTAATATGATAATTTTCTCCCAGTGCTTGTATATTTTTGTGCATGGCAAGCAGTATTGCCTCATCTCCTGCATTGTTAAAGCCATAGTATCCGGAAAGTATGACATGGTACTGCTTTTGATGATTGGCTCTCCATGCCGCTTCATAGGCAGCAATACAGTCCATGGCCATTTTTGTAACAGAATAATATTCAAATATCACTTCTCTGCCATATTCTCCCAGTGCTTTTCTTTGTTGCGGCGTCATATTGCAAAAAGCATACACCACATCTTTATAAAGCTGTTCTTCTGAAGAAATGGGGCAGCCTCGGCAGCAAAAATTGTTTTCTCTTGCCACTTCCAGCTTTTCTTTTCCAAAAATACCGATATAACCTTCATTTCCTGCTACAATGACAGTTTTGCCCACTGCCATGGCCTCCAGTGCCGCACGACTTACCCCTACAAACACTGTTGCAACAGATATCAGCTCATTGATGTCTGTTCTGGCTCCTGTCATGACAATGCAATTTTTACTGCCGCCAATTTTTTGATTTTGCTCCTGTGCTTTTTGGCATAGCTGTTCATAAACATCTCCGCCTCCCACAATGAGCATTCTCAGACCGGGTATTTGCTGTGCCAGCTTTGGCGCAATCTCCAAAAGCTGCTTTGCCACCAATGCCCTGCTTTCGTCCATTCTGCTGACATAGACCAGTGTTGGCTCCTCCTTTGCAATGTCAAATTCCTTTCTGATTTTATCTCCATTGGTATCGGGAGAAAATTTGTTTGTGTCAATGCCATTGATTGTCACAAAAATATCTTCATTTTGAATATGATAATTTTCTGCCAAATATTGTTTGATATCCTCACTGACGGCAACCACCTTTTGCCCCCAGTTGGTAAGATATTTCAGCCCCATGCCTGTATAAAATACCCAATGGGCAGATGTAACAAATGTAATGCCATATCGTCTGTGCAAAAAGCCGCATATAAAGCTGGGAATTCTGGCATGGGAATGGACAATGTCTACATTTTCTTTTTCAATGATATGCCGAAGCAAAAAATAGGATTTTATCATTTTTGGCACATTTCTTTGATTCATAGGCACTCTGTAATGATAAATGCCCGCCTGTGTCAGCTCCTTTTCATAAACCCCTCCGTTGGAGGCCACAATAATACGATAGCCCAGCTTTTTCAACTCCTTTGAAAGCTCCACAACGTGGGTTTCTGCACCGCCAATTTCCAATCCCATGAGTGTCATCAGTATGGTATATTTTTTTGCCATAGTTTCCTCCTTATACTTTTACCAAAACACATCATGCCCCATTTGTTATACCAAAAAATCTTTTATTTTGCCCTGACATTCAAAATATTTTGTCACAAATGTTCTGTCAGACTCTGTTACCAATTCATATGTGCGGTTGATAAAACAGCCGTCCTCTGTGACAGCACCTTCTCCCATAATGGTAAATATCACATCCACTCTGTTTTGCACGGTACCTATTTTATAAGTGCCGTCTTGACACAGCACAGGCTCTGTGGCAGGAGTGCTTTCTACCTTTACAATTTTTCCAATGCTTTTTCCTGAGGTTTTGTCAAAAATCTCGTCCCCCTCCTGCACATTTTGAAACACATAATCTCTGACTCTTTTGACTTCCACTGTGTATGTGACAGGCTGCAATGCTGTCCCTGTGGTTGCTTTGTTTAAAACCCCAAATTTATAATAAGCACCGCCAAGCAATACAATGACAATGACAACCACAATAAAATCCACTACATTGATTTTTCCAAACAGCTTTCCTTTTCTATCTGTTAATTTCACAAAAATGCACCTCCTATCTTCCGATTGTTAAAATATAGCCCTTTCCTGCATAGCCGTTTCCTTTGACAGCAACCTCTTTTCCTGCCTTTACAACATAATTTCCTTCTACTTTAAAATCGCTGGCAGTTTCCACCACATTTGCCTCCACCACCAGTATGACGGTTTCTTTGCCTTCAATGACACTTTCTACCACATTGCCATTGATTCTGTCCTCTCCCAATCTCACGCTTGGTCTGGCTTCCACTGATGTTACAGTACCCATAGGATAATTTTTTACATTGTCTGTCAATCTGTCTCCCACTTGAATTTTTTGAGAATACCCCGCAGGGCATTCCACCAGCTCCAGGGAGTAACGCAGCACCTTTGTTTCCAAAGCCTTTTCTCTGTGGGTAAAAACATATGCTCCAGCAGCAACAGCAATGACAACCACAATAATCACAATATCAAATACATTGACTCTTCTCTTTTTTTCTGTTCTTTCACTCATGTTTTATCACACCTTTCTGTCAAAACAGTCCTTCATATACCTTTTCAATATTTCTGGCATACATTTGTGCCGTAAATTTTTGCTGAAATATTTGTATCGCTTTTTTTTGCATATATTGATAATGCTCTGTATCATCCATGGTCTTTTTTAGATACCTTGCCAAATCCTCACTGCTTTGGCTTTCAAAAAGATATCCGTTTTCTCCATGGACAATCACACCGGGATTTCCTCCATAATTGCTTACCACAGCAGGCAGTCCCATGCTCATCCCCTCCAAAAGGGCAAGGCTTGTGGCCTCTGTGCCATAGGAAGCATTTACCTGTATATCCAATATGCTTAAAAATCCCTTTACATCAGACAAAAATCCTGTAAATAGCACCCTGTCTTCTAATTTTTTTTGTTTTACAAGGCTTTTCAATGCCTGTTCATTTTCTCCTGTACCGGCAATGAGTACTTTAAAGGCACGTCCCTCTTTTTTCAATGCCTCTGCCGCTTCAATCAAATATTGATGTCCTTTTACGGCATCTACTCTGGCCAATATGCCTATGACAAGCTCTCCCTCTGCTATGTGATATTTTGCCTTCATATCCTCTATTTCTTTTTGAGAAGCCTTTTTTAACGGCTCCACTCCGTTTAATATCACTTTTATTTTTTTTGGAGAAATGCCGCCGTCTGTCAAATTTTCTTTTGCTGCTTCCGCCACAGCAATGATGTCATCTGCCAAAAATTCATTGACATATTTGTTGACCATTCTGCCCAAGCCTTTTTTGATTCTGGGACTGACGGGAAAAACAGAATGTCTTGTATAAACCACCTTTTTGCCGCACAGCCTTCCGCTGATTCTTCCCGTCACAGTACCATGGGTATGGACAACATCAGGATTTTCTTTTTTGATAATACGATTTAATTTTAAAATAGCCTTTTTATCAAAGGATTTGTCTGCAATGCCGTCTACTTCTATCACCTTTGTTTTCAGCTTTTCAATTTCAGGCTTCAAAAGACTCCCCTTTGGCACCACTACTTTTACAGCAAATTTTTTTCTGTCATAATATTTTAAAAAATTTAAAATACATCTGCCTGCACCGCCTATGTTTCTATCGCTGATGATGTTTAAAATTTTCAGCATAGATTTTACTCCTCTCTGAGCTTTGACATTCTTGTAAAAATCATACCAAATCCAATACACACCCAAAACAGCAGCATCACTCTGTAATTGTAAAATGTATAATCTGACATACTTTGTATCATAAATCCCGTTATGGCAGAAATTGCTGCAATCAAAAGCACTTTATTTTCCTTTTTTTGCTCTCTTGACAATGCGCCGCAGGTCATGCGATAGTACTGAAATATCAAAAGTACAAATATAATCAAGCCTACAATGCCTGCATCACAAGTAACCTGCAAAAACAGATTATGAGAATGAGGTGCGCTGATGCCGTTGTAAGCATAAGCAGGATATACCTGATTGAAGGCATCTGTACCGGGGCCGATGCCGCAAAGCCAATAATCCTTCAGCATTGCCAATGTACCCAGCCAAATATAAACTCTGTAGCTTGTGGAAGAATCATCCATATTGCCAATGCTTAAAAACCGGTTGATAATGGTATCCGGCAGTATAAATGGCAGCAAAAGCAGTATCACAATGCCCAAAAATATAAATCTTCTGTCCCACAATACCAAAAATACAGCAACTGCCCCCATAATGCCAATATAACAGCCTCGGGAATAGGTCAAAACAAGACAAAGCAGCATAATGCCCCCGCAGGCTGCAAAAAACAATCTGTTAAACACCGATTTGCTGTTGATGCAAAGGGCCGCAGAAAAAGGAAGCACCAAAAGAAAATATTCCCCCAGCACATTGGGGTTTTCCAATGTGGAATAGACACGAAAGCTGATGCTTGCAAACATATCCACATCATGCCACACACCGCTGAATTTTGTGGGAAACATAAATTGATAAAAGCCATAAAAAGAAACAAGGACACCAATGCAGACAAACAAAAATAATATCACATAAAGCTGTCTTTTTGTTTCAATGGCATTTGCAAACACAATAGAAAACAATATAAAGCATACAGTCAAAATGCCTCCCAAAAAGCTTGCCCCCTTTGCCAAGGAAGTGAGCGTGGCAAAAAGATATATAAATGCGTAAAAATAAATATAACGGCTGACAGAAAAATAATGAAGCTTTCTTTTTCTGTCATATAAAAAAGATAATATCAATGAGCCAAAGCCTGCCAGCACAAATGCCAAAACCAGCATAGTGGGCAGTATGGGTGCCAGCAATGCGGCAAAGCCACACCACAAAAATGACATTTTAAAAATACTGTTTGCAAACAATTTTTTTAATCCCAAGCCATAAAAAATTTTGCTCAATGCCCTGCGCAGTCCCCAAAATATTCTAAAAAAAATGCTGTTTCTGACAGCCGTTTTGCTCTCATCCTTTTTCAAAAACCATTGTATGATACAGCTGTTTTGAAATTGCTTGGAGCACCAGTTGGCAATGAGCCACAATGCATGAAAAAAATAACTTCCTTCCAGCATATTTTTCCCTCCTTCATACGAAATATTATTTATGCCATATTTTTTGCAATAGGTTTTTTCCCATTTCTACTGCCATTTTGCTTTCATCCACACCCAAAATATAGGAGCATATCATATAAACAACGGCTCCTGCCACCGCTGTCACTGCCACCACAATCACATTTTCCCAAAAGCCGCCTATGTTCAGCAGCAGCAGACTGTTTTTGCAAAGCACTGCCGCTATGACCATGATACCGGCTGAAACAAGCATTTTTAATACATCCTTTAACATTGCCTTTGAAAGCAATGCTTTTTGCTCCAAGCATAAGGGTATCCACAAAAACAATGCCGAAACAATGGAAGAAATGGCAGAAGCCAATGCCAATCCCCCTACATCCATTTTTTCTGCCAGCAAAAAACAAAGCAAAATATTGACGGCAATGGACACCAATCCGGAATAAAAAGGGGTTTTTCCATCCTGCTTTGCATAAAATACTCTGCTTAATATATTTTGCACGCCAAAGCCCACCATCCCCAATGAAAAAAAGAACAATGCTCTGGCTGTGGTTTCTGTTGCAAATGCACCAAAATCCCCTCTTTCATATACCAGGCTCACCACAGGCCGGCTTAATACCATCAAACCAAATGTCATGGGAAGCAGCAAAAAAAGCATGGCTTTTATGGTTGCGCTGACAGTCTGCCCCAAGTCCTCTTTTGCATTGTTTGTGGTAAGTCTGGCCATTTTGGGAAATATCACATTGGCTATGGAAAGTACAAAAACACCCACAATGATGCTGTAAAGGGTATTGGCATACTCTATGGTGGCAATGGCAGCATCAGGATAATTTTCAAAATGAATGTGAGAAGCAAATTTTGTATTGATGACAATATTGATAGGCTGTATCCATGTGCTGACCATAACAGGAAGCATCAGCAGTACTATTTTTTTTATGCCTTCTTCCTTCAAATGAAAATCAAAACGAAAATGATATCCCTTTTTCCATAATGCAGGCAGCTGTATCAATGCCTGCATTGCCCAGCCAATCAAAAAAGCCACTGTCAGGCCATATATGCCAAAATATCGGTCAAAAAATATATAATATAGTATAATCACAGCATTGGAAGCAATGCTCATGGCCGCAGGGATTGTAAATTCATCCAATGACTGCAGTATGCCTACAAATGAAAAAGCCAATCCTGTAAAAACAACTGTGGGAAACAATATGCGCAAAAATTCTGCACAGGTTTTGGCAGTTTCCGGCAAAAAGCCATCTGCAAAAAGCCATGTAACAGGCTGTGCAAAAATCATGCCCAAAGCTGTCATGACACAGGTGACAATCCCCACCATTGTCACAAATATATTGGCTAGGCGAAAAGCCTCTTCCTTTCCTTTTTTTTCTAAATATTCATTAAACACCGGTATAAAGCTGGCAGAAATGGCAGAGGCAAAAACAGCATCAAAAAATGTTCTGGGGATTCTGCTTGCCGTCATAAAAGCCGTTGCTTGGGCGCCAATGGAATAATTCGCAGCCAAAAGCTGCTCTCTTACAAGTCCCAGCAGCTTGCCCACCAGTGTAATCATCATCATAAATCCAACGGCTTTCACCGTATTCTTCCCTGCCATAGAATTCTCCTTTTTTTCTTTTTGGATTCTGTTACTTTCATAGAAACAGAAAGCTATGAAACATTGACTTTGGGGCTAAAACCGACTCCTTACATTTTTGTAAACCCAAAACAAATGTGTTTGCAGAAGCTCCAAGCGCTTTGGTCACTTTCTTTTCATAAAGCCATGTCAATCTCATTGTTCTATTTTTAAAATTCATACCATATCATTTTTCATATTAACGCAGCACATCCTTCTTTTTTTGATTTTGCTTTCTATAAAACAAAAAGCCATAAAACACTGATTTCATCAATTCTCTTCCTTTCTCATTTTTACAAAAGGGGTTTTGAATGTGCCGTTTCTTATATTGCTTAACGCCAATCCTCTATGCTGTTTTAATACTGCTCTATTTTTTTCATATTGCCGCTTTGATGCAAAACACTGCTTTTGCAGCCCAGGCACATCATCTGCACTTTTATTCCTATCCCCCCCTTTTTAATATCAATGAGAGGGATACAAGCCCCTAGGCTGTTTTACAGCCAAGCATCCATAAAATATATTTTTTGTTATGTATATAGAGAAGCCCTTTCAAAACATAGACTCCTTTTGCAAAGCCTTCCCTACATTTTTCATATTTTATTTGTCATATTTTTTTCACACTTCTATCAAGGGCCTCTTTTTTAAACACACAATATGGGCAGAGAAATACCTCCGCCCATACTATACTACCCCAAAAATATCCATTTTACAACAGAAATCAAAAACTTTTCTGTGACTTTTTAAGCAATCTCTTCTATTTCATAATGCACCTCTGCACCATTGACACGCAGCTTCAGCACTGCTGCATTGTCATTGACAGAGCCATCCTCTAAAAACAAATCGGGAAGATTGATGTAGCGAATACCGTCTTTAAAGTTAAACCAATATTCTATGCCGGAAGCAGATACTACAAATATGGTTTTTCCCTGCTCCTTCAAATCCTCCAAAACACTGCGGAACAAAAGTGTTTCCAAAGGGTCTGTAAAAGCAGAGGGTGTTTTGTCCATTGCTATGACCACTGCCCCATTGCCTGCATTTTCAATGTCATTTTTAAAAGAAAGCCATTGTGTAGGATTTGTAACACGCAGTCCGCCCTCTGCCGCTGTCATCATGACAATGCTTACACCATTTTTATTTTGAAACTGATAGGAGCCGTTCCACTGCACTGCATCAATACCTGGAGCAATGTCTGTTTTTCCTGCATATACAGCCACATCAGCGCCGCCTTCCACTGCCGCCTTTGCCTGAGACTGTGCTGCTGCATACACCTCCGGTGTGGCTGTGGGGGATGTCACCCTTCCAATGACATTGACATAAACTGCTCCATCCTGTGCATATTCTATGTCTGCTTTGCTTTTATCCTTCAGTTGAATATCATCGGGTACCCAAGGCAATTCCACCTTCGGCTCTGTGCCTATGACAATGGGGATAGAGCAGCTTGCATCTGCCAATACAGCTTGAATATAACCGGTACCGGAGGAGGTGGTTGCAACAAATGTGTTGTCATTGATGATGCCCAGCGCCGGGTCAGATAATGTATAAACCAGCCCTGTATTCACATCGGCAGTATAGCCTTCTGTACTTTTTGCAGTAAACTGCAGCTGCGCCCTTTCTCCGTCGCCTCCCAAACGAATTTCCTCTTCCTTTGGTGAAATAGAGGCTACCACCATACTCTCTATTTCCGTTGTGGCTGTTTTGTCCTGATAGGTGGCTGTAATCTGCATTTTTCCCGATGTAGTAGGTGTAAAATTTGTACCTTCAAATATGCCTTCTCCTCCAGCAACAGAAAATACAATTTGATTTATGTCCAAATCAATGTTGTGAAAATATTCATCATAGCCTGCCACCTGCAATGTGATGCTGTTGTTGACAAACACTCTTTCTGCACTCGGCTTCAGTGAGATTTGTGTCAATTCTCCCACAGGAGCTTGATTGAACAATCCAAAGCCATTTATGATTTTTCTTTCTGCACCGTCAGAAACCGTATTTTTCACTTCCGGCTGGATATCCTCTGCCGTTTTTGCCACCATTGTGGAGGAGCCGCCTCCATCAAAATGCATGGCATTGTAAGCACCGTATTCCTGCATCAATGCCACCATTTCATCCTGTGTGGCACCAATGCTGTCGCCTCTGCCGTCTACTACCATCCATATCAATGTGGATTGGTCCTGAGAAATGCCTAATGCTGTTCTTGGCTGTCTGCCGGATACAACAAGCCCTTCCTGTCCTTGTGCCGGCTTTTGTCCATCCACCAGTATTCTGCCGACACCGCTGATGGCTGTCTGTATTTTGCTTAAATCCAAAGAGGTCTTCACATCCAATCGGACAGGCTGTCCCACTGCAAAATACTGTCCCAAATCATCAAAATACTGTCCGCTTATAATAATCAAATAGCCATCCTCCGGCGTATCCACAGTTTCTCCTTTTTGAGAAATATATGTAATGGTGTCCTTTTCCACTTTCAGCTTTACCAAATCTGCAAATCGCTTGTCCAAATCTGCCGTAGAAGCTGCCGCATTTTTATCAAAATAAATAGGATATACCATCTCTGTAATTTTATTAAATGAGGCCAATTCCAAATGTGCATATTCTCCTGCATAAAAATCTGCCTGAAACTGAAAAAAATCTATAAATGGATTTCCCTCTTGGTCAATAAAAAATGTGGAATATTCATTGACACCTATATTTTTGTCTGTACCTGCCGAAATCAAGCTTCCCTCTTTTACAACAGGTCCAAAGGAAGCCGAATAATCTCCCTTCATGCCAAAAAAATCTCCATTGACTGCCGCCACTGCTCCTGTATCGTTTACCATTTTTAAAAGGGTTTCCTTTAAACCATATTCTGTCTGAGATTCCATGGGGGCCAATACCAAATTAGGGTCATTCATATCCATTTTCAAAACATGAATATCCTGCCAGCCTTCCGCAGTCAGTCTATGATTTTTTTCATAGGTAACACCCTTTGTCACCATTTCTGTTGTCACCTGGTCATATAGCTTTTGTGCTGCAAATGCCTGTATGCCCAAGCAGTAAAATGACATAGTGCCGGCCAAAACAAGGCCTGCTATTTTTTTCATGAAAAAATGTGTTTTTCTCATGCTTTTGCTCCTCTCCATACCATTATGCTTTTTTGCTTGCATCATTGTAACATAAATTTTACATTTTTTCTTCTATATTCACAAAATTTTAATAAATTTGTAAAAATTAGAGAAATATTGTTTCATTTCATTCTTTTTTATTGTATTTTGTTTACAAATGAAAAAAGGCACAGTGTGGCTGTACCTTTTTTTACTAACAAAGTCCTAAACTGATGAGCAACGCCCTATTTACTTTCTGCATTACAGCACCATCCAAATGGCACACCTTTTCCCGCAGTCTTTTTTTATCAATGGTTCTGATTTGCTCCAAAAGCACAACAGAATCCTTTGCCAATGCATAATTCTGCGCTGACAGCTCAATATGTGTAGGTAATTTTGCTTTATTAATTTGTGATGTAATGGCAGAACAAATCACTGTGGGGCTATATTTGTTGCCTGTATCGTTTTGCACAATCAATACAGGGCGTATGCCCCCCTGCTCACTGCCCACCACAGGACTTAAATCTGCATAATAAATATCTCCTCGTCTTACAATCAATAGGCTCACTCTCCGCTGTTTATGGCTTGGATTACCGAGCCGTCAGGCGCTTTATTGATTTCGGTTTGAATATGTACAAATACCGCCTGCTTTTCGGCTTATTATCATTATCCCCACAGACGGCAATTTTATACCTGTTGGCAGATTTTATTCTGCAATGGTAAAAAGGCTTTCCTCCAAAACAGCATCATATTCAAATGTATGATAGGTCAAGCGGTAGGTTTCATTGCCTTCTTTATCATATATTACAAATTGTACCGGCTTTAATGTTTCATTATCCACCCACAATTTTTCTGTTGCCATGGCAGGGCTTCCTCCGGGAATCACTGCCTCCAGCACTGTACAGCGGCTTTCATCCAGTGCTGCTGCTTCCACAGAAACCTCCTCCGACTGCATATAGTTTTTCAAAAACTGTCCCAAAAAAAGCTCATTTCTCTGCTGATTTTCCGGCACATCCCTTTTGATTTTTTCATGGATATGAGGATTGTACTGGCATATGGTTTTACCATCAAAAACAGTATAATTTCCTGCCACTGCTTCCGGTGCAGTCAGCTCCAGACGGTATTGTCCTGTTGCTTTAAAATACTGCTTGGTTTCATATGTATTGTTTCCTTTGTTTGAAAAACGCTCCATTGTTGCAGTACACTGATAATTTTCCATTTCATTAAGCTGCTTTTGTATTTTTTCCATTTCTGTCAAAGACTGCTGGGCATTGCTGCAGCTGGAAAACACAATGGATATGCAGGCAATGCATAAAGCACAAATCACTTTTTTCATGTCCTTTCTCTCCTTATTTTGTGGTCTTTATTACTTTATGGAAAGAAAAGAAGGTATAGAACGGTTCTTTTGAAAAATGAAATATTTCCTTTTGTTTTTCATTTAAAAACCATTTTCCATTACCGGAGTATTTCTGTTGTTTTATGGGTTTTCATGCATATATATTTGGGGGTATAATTTATTTTTTTGTATTCTTTCAAAATCCTCTGTTTTTTGTTATAATACTACAATGTATCAATATTTTAATCACAACCGGCTCATAATTGAGCAGAACAGGAGAATTTTAATATGACAAGAGACTTCTCTTTTGAGCAAAAGCATAAACAGCTTCTTACCATTTTTCAACAGGATTTTTTTCAAATTTATCACCAATTAGACGAAGCTGTTCAAAAGCATATATTAAAAATTGCACCTATATTGTTTCGCAGATGGTATGTTTCTTCTATTATTCCAGAAACAACCCTCTCTCCCTCTGTGGCATTTCGCATTGATTTTGCACAGCAGCTGCAAAATCAAAATGTATATTACTATGTTATGCAAACAGATACAAACCAGCAGGGGCAGTGTATTTTTCAATACCATTTGTTGGAGTATTCCCTTCACAAGCACCCCTTTGTGGAGGACCTGTATAAGGTCATAAGCTATTGCACCCCTGACTGTGCCATGACAGAGGAGGGTATGTTTTTTGAAAAAGACATAGAAATCCTTATAAAAAGCCTATCTCATAAAGACAGCTTTTATGTGCAGTATATTACAATGGTTTTATGGCATTTGGAGCTTATCACACCCATTGCCTCCATACACACCTACCGCATACAGCCAAGCCAAAAGGCTGAGGCATTTTTTCAAAAACCCCACAGTGAAATACTGCCTATTCTTCTAGAAGCGGCATTGGAAATTGCCTCTTATGAATTTACAGAGGCCATGGGGGCCGACCCGGAATATTTCACACCGGATATTTTTAAAGAATTTTTAAAAAGCGGCACAGATATAGAAAATATTTTTATATCTCTTTATGACATGGTGGAAATAGATATTGTAAAAATATGGGAAAGCACATCAGAAGAAGCCCTTTCAGAGGATGACACTGCCATCGCTTCTTCTTTCTTTTTTATGGGTGTGCTTTTGGACAAATGGTTTTTGACCCCCTTTGGGCATTTTTTGCAGCTGATTTATCCTATTTATTATCTTCCCCTTTATTTCATAGGTGTGTTAAACCGCATGGCAAATCTCATTGTGGCCCATTATCCCATACAAGCAGAATTATATGGTCCTTGCTCCACATTTGATTTGACGCCTTTGGGAGAAGCGCTTTTGGGAGAAAAGGGAAAAAAACAGCCCCTGCCTGTACAGCTTTCCTTCCCTCAGGTATTAGAGGGCATTTATCATCACTGGGAAAAGCATATTTTAGAAAACGTATTGTCACAGCAGGACCCTGCATTATCCGTCTGCCCCATATTCGTTTCTTTTGTAAAGCATCCGGAGCAGTGGAAAATCATAGAGCTGCTTGATACCTCCTCTTTGTTTACACTTTGTGCAGAGGTTTGCTCCACATTTGATTTTATGGGTATTTCAGAATACAGCGTTACAAGAGAGCATAAAAACAGCTTTCCCATTTTCAAGGGAAGCTTATTTCAGCATAAAAAAGAAAAGCCCTATCCTTTTTTATCCGTTTCTTTTTTTCCGGGAGATACTTTATTTTTTACACCGGAGAGAGATATGTCAAAGCAGCTGAAAATAAAGTTTTTGCCCAAACAAAAGCAAATTCCTTTTATACTTTATCCAAGACTTAGAAAACAAAGCAGTGCAATACCAAAATTTGACGATTTATATTAAGAAAGAAGGCAATGATATGACAAAACCGATTTATCAGCATGGGGGAGATTTAGATGCCATGGCCCAAAAATATCATATTCCAAAGCAGGAAATTGTGGATTTCAGCGGCAACATCAATCCCTTGGGATTTCCCCAAGCAGTGAAAAAAGACTTGGCAGAGCATTTGGATGTGGTTTGTGTTTATCCGGATAAAAACTACACAGCACTGCGTCAAGCCATCAGCCAATATACCGGTGCCGCCATGGAGCATATCGTAGTGGGCAATGGCTCCACAGAGCTGATTTCTACATTTATCAAAGCCATGCAGCCAAAAAAAACATTGATTGTAGGCCCTGCTTATTCAGAGTATGAAAGAGAGGCCTCTCTTTGCGGCAGTGCCTATGACTATTTTCCATTGGAGGAAAAGGAACAGTTTGCGCTAAACACACAAAAGCTGCTTTCTGCCCTTACACAGCAAATAGGACTTTTGATACTTTGTAATCCCAACAATCCCACAGGCAGTGTTGTCAAAAAAAAGCAGCTGGAAGCCATACTGCACCACTGCAAACAAAATCATACTGCTGTGATGATAGACGAAACATATATGGAGTTTTGTGATGATATGGAAAGCTGCTGTGCCATTTCTTTTGTCAAAAAGTATGACAACCTTTTTGTCATAAGAGGCACATCAAAATTTTTTGCTGCTCCCGGGCTTCGTTTGGGCTATGGCATTTGCAGCAGCCAAACGTTTTTAAAGGCATTAAAACAAAATCAAGACCCTTGGAGTGTCAACAGCATAGCTGCATTTGCAGGGGAAAAGCTGTTTTTTGAAAAATCATTTTCAAAGCAGACAAAGACATTGATTTCTGCCGAAAGAAACAAATGCATACAGCAATTACAGCGCTGGAAAAACATCACTGTTTATCCTTCCAGTGCCAATTTTATATTACTTAGATTAAACACAAGCCATATCTCCTCCCATGATATATTTGAAGCGTTGATTCAAAAAAAGCTGCTCATTCGAGATGCCGCAAGCTTTACATTTTTAGATGAAAGCTTTATCCGTTTTTGCATTCGTATGCCCAAAGAAAACCAACAGCTTTTAAAGGAATTAAAAAAAATCATAGAGCCTCCTTTGTTATGAAAATATAAAGCATTGTACCGGCTGCACAGCAGCTTTGTGTTGTTTTTAGCAAGCAGTGTTTTTTTGCAGTATTGACATGATATTATTTTTTGTAAAACGGAAATTTTTTCTGGTAAAACATTTCTTCATAAAATTTAAAAAATGTTGCATATTAATTCTTACATCATGTTATTCATAAGGGGGCATAAAATGACAGATACTGTAACAGAAACAGAATTGATTGCACAGCTTTCCAGCATCAAAAAAACGCTGGATTATGCCAAAAAAACATTTCATAATGTTATATTTTTGAACAATCAATGCTTTTATCTCTTTTTAAAGCAGTTAGAGTGTGACGATGGTTCCACCATAGGCAAAGCATTGGACCAGCTAGAACAATGCATCCCCTTTGCACTGACAGACGACAGCTTTTCCCTTTTTCTTTCCTCCTGTCAATCAGACAGCTATGAAAAAATGGAGGCATTAAGAAAGGGCTTTATAGAAAGCTGTAAAAATGATTTTTTATTGCATCTGCTTTCCATTTCCGAGCAGTCACAATGGCAGCATATTTTAGAAACCTGTGAAACACTGCGGAAAAAAAACCGTAAGCTCTTTTTGAAAAACAGAAAGGAAAAAACAGAATGAACAAACCTTATTACAGCTTTGATGCTGCATACAAAAAACGATTTGGCAAAAAAGTGGCAAAAATTTCTTTAGATGGAGGCTTCACCTGCCCCAACCGTGACGGCACATTGGATACCAGGGGCTGCTTGTTTTGCAGTCAAAAAGGCTCGGGAGATTTTGCCGCTGCAGGCAGCAGCATTGAGGCACAAATTGCGCAGGGCAAATATCAGACAGCAAAAAAATGGCAGGGACATTCTCCCTGCTATATTGCTTATTTTCAGGCCTTTACAAACACATATGCCCCTGTAAAAGTATTAAAGAAGCTTTATGAACAAGCACTTTCCTTTCCGGAAATTGTAGGGCTTTCCATTGCCACACGTCCCGACTGTCTGCAAAAGGATGTGCTTTCTCTTTTGTCTGAGCTAAACCATAAAACAGCCCTTTGTGTGGAATTAGGCCTGCAAACGGCAAATGAAGCGTCTGCCCTTTTCATACGGCGGGGCTATGATAATACGGTATTTGAAAAAGCAGTTTTTGCATTGGCACAAAAAAACATAGAAACCGTGGTACATATCATACTGGGGCTGCCAAATGAAACAAAGCAGGATATGCTCTCTACCATAGATTATATCAATTAGCTTCCCATTCAGGGCGTAAAGCTGCAGCTGCTCCATGTTTTAAAGCATACGGATTTGGCACAGTATTATGAAAAGGGACTTTATACCCCCCTTACATTGGAAGCATATACAGATATTGTCTGTGACTGTATTGAAAGACTGCGCAGTGACATTGTGATACACCGCCTGACAGGAGACGGCCCCAAAAAGGATTTGATTGCCCCCTTATGGAGCCTGCAAAAGCGTCATGTATTAAACACAATACACAAAGCATTAAAACAGCGTCACAGCTTTCAGGGAAAGTGCTGTCAAAAACAATCAAACAACTGTTTTTGATATAAAAAATAGTTGTTTACAGCCCTTTTTTGTGATACCATAGCAATATAAGAAAGGAAGTGGCAATGAATGGACTATTCCGTCAGCCGATTAGCAGAAAATAAACTGATTATACTCTATCTGGTTGAAAAAATGGGCATTGCCCTTTCCAACAGTGAAATTTGTCAGTTTTCGTTAGAAAAAAATTATATGGATTATTTCTCCGTTCAGCAATATCTTTCCGAGCTGGTGGAAGCCGGCTGGCTGGAAAAAAACAGAGATAAAAATAATACCCGCTATACATTGACAGATGAGGGAGAAGAAATCATAAACTATTTTATCAAGCACATTTCTGAAGAGGCAAAAAATGAAATCAATTTGTATGTTCAGGAAAACAGCCGCAGAATTCGTGCAGAATATGAGGTCACAGCCCATTATTTTTTAGAATTGAACAATGACTATCTTGTAAAATGCAGTTTATGTGACGGAGATGGTACAAATCTAATGGAAATCAGCGTGCCTGTTGCAACACAGCAGCAAGCACAGTTAATTTGCAAAAATTGGAAAAAAAATGTAAGCCGTTTATATGGAAATATATTGTCCATTTTGATTAGCGGCACGCCTGAAAATGAAAAAATACTCTCTCATTTAAAAGCAAAGGAAGAAAACTTTCCCAAAAATTGATTTGAAATGCTTTCCGTCTAAAACGCCTATCAAACTGTTTTATCACCCATTTTATTTCAAAAAGGAATGAAAACAAAACATATTCTTTCTAAAATAAAAGTAACAGCCCATTACAATGACAACAGCCTGCTTCCATGTGCTGTTGTCATTTTTGGCTGTGCCGAGGCAAATAGCTTTTTCTGTACTGTCAGCATAGCAATGCCCCTAAGACACAATAAAACATAGGAAGCTTTTATATTTTTCAATTCCATGGCTTTTTACAAAAAAACATAAACCAAAGCTTGCTCTCATTCCTAGCTTATGGACTTTATAATATAGGGGCTGCTGCAAAATGAATTTGAGGCAGCAGCCTGCACAAAAATCATAAAAAACCGGCTGTTTTCTCAGTGGAATTTCAGCCGGTTTTTGCACGCTATGATTGCAGAGGGCTATTTGCCACAGCCCCCATAAAAGCTGTTACCCATTTTCTTTTAATACCAATTTTGCAAAATCTTCAAAGGAATCTCCCTGACGCTGCTGTGCATTTTCCAGCAAATGAAAAAAACAGTTTGGAATTTCCTTCAGCTTTAAATTTTTTTGTATGCACAAGGAACAACCCTTGTCATGCTTTGTAGGGTGCAATGGACAGGCAATGTTGTCACAGGTACAAAAATCATGTTGTGCTTTCATAAATCTCTCCCCCTTTATTTTGTCGCTTTCATTATGAAATAGAAAGCTATGAAACATTGATTTTACAGATAAAATCACCCCTTTACATTTCCCCCCCTCGCAAACTGCAAAGGGGAAAGCATTGATAACAGTCTATGTCATTTTCTTTGAAAGAAAGCAACATTCATGCTATTGTTATATTTTTAAAATTCCTATTTACAATACCATATCATTTTTTATGTGAATGGGGCAAATTCTCTTATTCCATTTTATATGCTCCAAAATTTAGTAAAAATAAAATTTTCAGAAATGATGGGGCTTTCTCTTCTCTTGCTTGCCGCCATTGATGAAAAGCCTAAAAAACCCATTTCCTTCCCCATTGGCAGAACCTTTGTAAACAAAATACAATCTGTAATGCTTTTTCATGTTTCATTGCCATTTTATTTGATTTTGCTGTTTCCATATGAAACACAAAGCCATAAAACATTGATTTTACAATCCTTTTCCCTCCTCCCTTACAAGCCAAAATAAGCATTTTTGAAAGGGAGAACGAAAATTTTTACTCAAACCCCATAGGGCTTTGAAGCATTAGCAATTTCTTTGATGATTTTCTAACACCACTCTATGATTCTATTTTGAAACCTCACGCTGACAAACCACCATGATTTTTCATATCTATTTACTTCCATTTATTTTTACTGCTTGCATATCAAATAGAAAGCTATAAAGCATGAATTTTGGGGCCAAAATAGCTCCTTTTCACTCTCCCTGTGCAAAAGCCGAACCATTTTTTAAACGCCTTTTGTCATTTTTCATGAACTCCAAAAATATAGATGCATTTTTTTGCTTCCAAATGACAGAAACACCCTTGTTATGGCTTTCATATGACCCCTATGGTTTTTCCTATTTATTTTGTACAGTATTCTATTGCAATCTTTTTTTATATTGGTTTTATGGAAATTCTTTTTTGTCATATCAAATGTTTTATACAAAAAAGAGGCAAAAGCCTCTTTTTTTTATTTCAATTTGAAAGAACTTTTCAAGGATACAATTCTGTTAAACACAAGTGCATTTTCTTTAGAATCCTTTGTATCCACACAAAAATAACCGTTTCTCATAAACTGATATTTCTCTCCTGCCTTTGCCCCTTCAATGGAAGGCTCTATATAGCAGTTTTCTATAACTTCCAATGAGTTGGGATTCATAATCATATCCCCGTTTTCCTCTTCTGTGTTATCCAGCATCATATAGTCATAAAGTCTGGCTGTGGCTTTTACACAATGGTCTGCGCTCACCCAGTGGAGTGTACCCTTCACCTTTCTGCCTTCAAATCCGGAACCACTTTTTGTTTCCGGGTCATAGGTGCAGTGTACCTCTGTTACATTGCCTTGCTCATCTTTGATGACATCTGTACAGGTGACAAAATAGGCTCCTTTCAAACGAACCTCTTTGCCCGGCGCCAGTCTGAAAAATTTCTTTACAGGCTCTTCCATAAAATCATCCCGTTCAATATACAATGTTTTTGTAAAAGGAACCTGTCTGGTGCCAAGCTGTGGATTTTCCGGATTGTTCTCCAAATCCATCAGCTCTATCTGACTTTCCGGATAATTTGTAATGACCAGCTTCAAAGGATGCAGCACTGCCATAACCACTTTTGCCTTTGCTTTTAGGTCATCACGGATACAATATTCCAGCAGCCCGCTGTCTACTATACTGTTTGCCTTTGAAACACCGATTCTTTCACAAAAATCCCGTATGGCCTCCGGTGTAAAGCCTCTTCTTCTCAAGCCGCAAATGGTGGGCATACGAGGGTCGTCCCAGCCATCTACAAGGCCCTCCTCTACCAATGCTCTCAGCTTTCTTTTGCTCATCACTGTATTTGTCATGCCAAGACGGGCAAATTCAATCTGTCTGGGAGGATTGACTGTATAGCCTGCCTCTCGAATCACCCAGTCATAAAGGGGTCTGTGGTCTTCAAATTCCATGGTGCAAATGGAGTGGGTAATGCCCTCAATGGCGTCTTCCAAAGGATGGGCAAAATCATACATAGGATAAATACACCATGCATTGCCTGTTCTATGATGGCTGGCATGGGCAATACGATACAAAACCGGGTCTCTCATATTGATATTGGGAGAGGCCATATCAATTTTTGCACGAAGCGTTTTGCTGCCATCTGCAAATTCTCCTGCTTTCATTCTTTCAAACAAATCCAAATTTTCCTCAACACTTCTGTTGCGGTAAGGGCTTTCCTTTCCCGGTGTACTCAGCGTGCCTCGGTACTCCCGCATTTGCTCTGCCGTCAAATCACATACAAATGCCTTGCCCTCTTGAATCAGTTTGACTGCAATTTCATAAAATTTTTGAAAATAGCCGGAAGCATAATACAATCTGTCTTCCCAGTCAAATCCCAGCCATTTGACATCTTCCTTGATAGAATCCACATATTCCACATCTTCCTTTGTGGGATTGGTATCATCAAAGCGCAAATTGCATTTTCCCCCATAAAGCTGGGCCAAACCAAAATTTAAACAAATGGATTTTGCATGGCCAATGTGTAAATATCCGTTTGGCTCTGGTGGAAAGCGTGTGTGTATTTTATTCAATTTTCCTTCCAAATCCTCTTGGATATAATTATGTATAAAATTACCTGTGCCGCTTAAACCCATTTCCTTTTTTTCTTCTGACATAAAAAATACCTCCTATTGTTTTGCCTAAAAAAATAGATTTCTTCCAAATCGTTTCTCATATAAAAGATACCCTTTTTTTTCCAGTTCCAAACCATATATTCATAAAATTTATAGTTTATTATTATACCACATTATTTCCATAACGTACAATATTTTTTCAAAAACACTGATTTAATAGCATTTTTCACCCCCAAACCGTGAATAACGGTTCATAACTTCTCATAACTTTTGTAGAAAAGTGGGACAGAAGTGGGACAAAAAAAGCGTATGGGCGGCTTTGATAAAATATAAAAAAGGAAGGCTTTTCCCTTCCTTTTTTTCATATTTCACAATGTTATTATATCACCAAGCCAATTCCTGCAATGCCTTTACACCCTTTTCATTATACCGGAAGGAAGAAACCTCTTTGGCACTGTACTTTGACTTATCCATAACATAAATGCCGTATTCTTCCGTTTTCAATCCGTTAGAATTTGCCAGCTTTCCCACCATCACAGCGGAAATTCCCAGCATTTCCCCCACTTCTGCGGCAGAATAGGTTTTCTCTGTTTTTGGCAGTAAATTACCCACATTTACACCAAATACACTTTCAAGACCTTTTAAGCCAAATACCTGTATGGCTATAGGGGATAGCTGCTTGTTGTCTATGGACTTCATCAGCGTGTTAAATGCTCGGCTTTTGGCGTTTAATGCCATGGCTTCCGCTCTTAACAACTTGGCTTTTGTTTCGTCATTCTTGTTATTGTCTACTGTATAGTAGCCTTGCCTGTGGATAGAGGGCAGCACCTCATCAAATACCCAGTGTTCAAATTCCTCTGCCTTTGGCAGCTTGGAACGGATAATCAGGCGGTATACATCGCCTTCTGGTATTACTTTTATTTTCTGAGTGCCTCCATTTGTAGGGGTGGACGTTTCAGCCACCCCTTTACAATGCGTTCTAATGGCTTTAGGACAATCAGAATATCCTAACGCCTTTGCCACATCATTTGCCACAAAATATTGTTTGCCATCTATAAAAACCATTCTCAGTTGTCCAAACTCTCTATTTTCAAATACCTGCAGTTGATTCATTCCATTTCACCTGCCTTATACAGATTTTCAAACATCTGTTGTATCTGATTGAAATAGTCATCTACTACACAAAGCAATTCTCTGCAATGTTTATAATGAGCATTTAAAAAATTTTTGTCAGGATTATTACTTAAAAAATATCCTTCCAGCAAACACCATTCTACACAGCTTGCCTTATTGAATGTTTCTCTGATATCTGCTATTTCATCTTTCAGCTTATTTAACGCTTCTTTTTTACTCATACAAAAAACCTCCATTTTCACAATTTTTTGTTTGCCAAACAGAGGTACACAGTGCTATAATATTTATGTACCTGTTTGGGTGCTTGACACTTGTATCTAAATTCTTTGGCGAGAATTACAAGTGTCTTTTTATTTGTTTAACAATAAATGTATTCCCTGTCGTATTGCTTCTGCTTTTGTTATATTATGTTTAGAACAATATTCTAAAAGCCTTTTATGTGTTTCATTATCTAACCTTACTTTAACATCATTTACTTTTGGCTCTCCTACAACAGGTCTACCTATTTTCGGACTCATCTCATCACCTCACTTTTTGAGTTCCATAATTTAATTATATATTTATGAGTTCCAAAAGTCAATATCCTTTCAAAATTTTTTATATTTTATTACTCCATATATTGCAAACATCATCAAAAAATGATATATTTATGGCAAATATTGTTATTTTTTATCACAAGAAGGGGGATTTTTATGAACAAACTAAAACGTTTTAGTGCTTTTCTACTTACTTTCATCATGGTATTACAAATAATGTGCTTTTCAGCTTTTGCAAACTCTAAAATTTCTATCAATAATATTACTTTAGCCATTCAAACCATAGCCATTGATGATGTTGCAATGGTATCTATCCGAGATATTTATCAATGTTTAGGTGCTGCAATTACATGGAATGGGAATACACAGGAAATTGTTGTTTCAAAAGAAGATAAAACAATCATATTTAAAGTAGATTCAGCAACTGCTGTTTTAAATAATATTCCACAAACATTAAAACATTCTATCGTCAAAAAAGATGGTGTTGCTTATATGCCTATTGATTTTGTTGCTGCTTCCCTTGATATTCCTATCAACTGGAATATTACAGACGGCATTATTGAATTTACAGTTAATCCAGAAGAAACAGCGGCTGTTCAAGAACGAAATAATCAAATTGCAATAGAAAAAGCAGAACAAGAAAGAGTTCGTCAAGCTGAACTGGCAAGACAACAGGCAGAACAAGAAAAAGCCCGTCAAGCTGAGCTGGCAAGACAACAGGCAGAACAAGAAAAAGCCCGTCAAACTGAGCTGGCAAGGCAACAAGCAATCAAACAACAAAGTCAAACAGCTTCTACTGCACCTCAGAGCAATACTGTATATATTACCAGAACAGGTAAAAGATATCATTATGATAATTCCTGTAACGGAGGAACTTACTATCCTTCTACTTTAGAAGAAGCAAAATCAAGAGGATTAACCCCTTGCAATAAATGTGTATAAAAAAACAACCCACCAATGCTAATTGGTGGGAATTTTTTTATATTATGTGAACACCCTTTTCTTCTGCCAATTCTACTAATTTCATAAAATTTTCAGTTCTTCCATTCTTCATACGCATATATCCTGCAAATGATTTCGGTGCCACCTCCGGAAAATTCAATCGTATAAAGTCATAATTTCTCCTATCAAAATCTGCATCAAGTAAAGTGTTATTGTTTATTGTAGTTTCTTCTTGGTTGTTAAATAAATTTCTTTGTATTTCTTCCTCTAATCCTTCTTGTCTTTGTATAGGGTGTGTTCCCTGTGTATAACCATTTCCCACATTCCATAATACTACCCCTATCACTATTAAAACAATGCCAATTACCCATGATATAAATAAAAATATAATCCCCACTAAAATTGCTAATAAGGCAATTATATTTTTACAAAAGATTCCTAAACTTGAATAATCTACTTGTGTTGTTTGTCTAATATTTTGTTCTTGTCGTGTTTGTTGATTAGAGCTGTTATTTCTTCCCCTTGTTTTTCTCCTTTTCCCTCCAATCTGCCTACTGTGTGTATAGGATAAGCCTGTTTCTGGAACACTAAAAGTCGTTGTAGTTCTTCCTCGTGAATTAACTGAAATCCTTCCTCGCCTACCTCCAACACTCATACCAATACCCCTATGTGTTAAATTTACTCTAACACCCGGTATAATTTTAAAACTTCTACGAAAACGAAAACCCATAATCCCCCTCCTAAAGTCACTGCTGTTTACTAAAACATATCATAATTTCATCATCATTACAAGATATGACATAAATTTATTCTTTTTGTAATGAGGCAAAAAGTCAAAAAGTTACACAAAGATTGTCAAATTTTCAAAAGCAAAAAAGAGTAAAAATTCTTATATTCTGCTTTCTTCAAATCCCTTAAAACACTTAATTTTCAGCTAAAAATCTTTCCTAAAAACCGAATTATCCCCTAAAACACTGTATTTATCGCATTTTCAGAGGACTTAAAACCAGCAATTTACTACGAATTTACTACAATCGAGCAAGCTCTGACGCACTGAAAAGTCCTGATATGAGAAGATACAGTTTTGCACATCAGTATTGAAAACATAAAAATTGAATATCGCAAGTAGATTATGGAACGCCTGTATTGTCGTTCCTTTTCTATTTCCAGCCGTTCAGAAATGGACGGCTTTTTCTATATCCAACGAAAGGAGAATTTAAAGCTATGAAAAAGATATTGAAGCGATTAGCTACGGGCTTCCTTGCCCTTGCGACTATCGCTACTGCTATGCCGACTACCGCTGTCCATGCTTCTGAAAAGCAATACTGGACAGAAAGTGCGGAGCGTGTCGGTATCGTGGAAAAGGTAATGAATGACGGCTCTATCGGTTCGACATTCAATGAGGGACACATGACCGTTGAGGGAGAGGACGCTTTCTGCGTGGACATCAACACCAACTTCCGAAACGGCTATAAGACAAGAGTGGACGCAAGCACCCGCATGAGTGCCGACCAGATTTCAGATGTTGCCCTCTCCATTGAATACGTCAGCCAGTACGCAAAGAACCACAACGGATTAAGCAGTCAGCACGTCTATCTCTTGAAACAGTGCGTTGTCTGGCAGAGATTGAGCGTTCATCTTGGCTGGCAGTGCGACAATGTACGAGCTTCTTATGATGAAATTCCAAAAGCCGTACAGGACGAAGTGTATTCTGGGGCAAAAGCCTTTGTGAAAGAAAACAAGGGACGCTATGAGTGTGGCGGTTACATCTACTCTGGCGAGGGACAGGACATAGGACAGTTCTGGGCGAAACTTGCCGTAGGAAATGCCACTTTGAAAAAGACTTCCAGTAATGCCAGCATTACAGACGGGAACGGGCTTTACTCAATCGCTGGCGCAACATATGGTGTCTATTCTGATAAGGGCTGTACGAAACAGCTTGCCACCCTTACGACGGATAACAGCGGGAATACCGATACTGTGGAAGTAAAGGCTGGCACAGTGTATATCAGGGAATTATCCGCACCCGCAGGATATAAGGTGGACAAGACCGTGTATTCCTTAAAGGTGGAAGCTGGCAAGACAGCGACATTAAAGGTATCGGACGCACCAAAAGTTACCGATACGCTTATCGAGCTGATGAAGATTGACATGGAAACCCAGAAAGACGCTCCACAGGGAAATGCTTCTTTAGAGGGCGCAGAGTTCACATGGAAATTCTATGCGGGACACTATACCGCAGACAATCTTCCTGCTGAACCGACAAAGACATGGGTAACAAAGACAATCGCTGAAAAAGACAGCGACGGCTCTGTTCATTACGTTTCCCGCCTTGCTGATGAATACAAGGTATCTGGGGACAGCTTCTATACGCAGGACGGAAAGAATGTGCTTCCGCTTGGGACACTGACCGTTGAGGAAACAAAAGCCCCTAGTGGCTATCTTCTTGACGGTGCGTATATGCAGGCGAATGGCAGTGAAGAACAGATGAAAGGTATCTATGTAACACAGATTACCGAGGACGGCGACCTTGCCGTACTTTCTGGAAGCAACCAGTACCATGTATCTGACAAGGTTATCCGTGGCGGTGTGAAAATCCAGAAAAGGGATTTAGAAACTGGCGACACGAAAGCACAGGGAAGCGCAACCTTGAAAGACGCTGAATTTGCAATCATTTCCCTAAATAACAGTGCGGTGCTTGTTGAGGGGAAACTTTACAACAAGGGCGAAACAGTCAAGACAATCCTTACAGGCATTGACGGTATCGCTTCTACTTCCGCTGACCTCTTGCCTTATGGGAAATACCGTATCGAGGAAACGAATGCTCCGAACGGCTATCTCACAGACGGCGCAAAGGCAGTTGAGTTTGAAATCACAGAGAATGGGAAAATCGTTGACCTTACAGACGAAAGCCACTCTGTCTATAACCAGATTAAGCGTGGCGACTTAGAGGGTGTCAAGATTGGGGCTGGCACACACAAGCGTCTTGCTGATGTTCCCTTTAGGATCACAAGCAAGACGACAGGAGAAAGCCATGTGATTGTAACAGACGACAACGGGCAGTTCTCCACTTCTTCTGACTGGGCTTCCCACAAGTACAACACCAACG
>CALWSR010000033.1 GCA_944384265.1 uncultured Clostridia bacterium | reverse complement strand
TAAAAACAGCAAGGGATATGAAAAATAAGCTCTGTCCGAAGTATTGAAAAAAGGAAGGGAATAGATAAGGCATGGCTGTTGTATCACAGTGAAAAAGCTTTGAGGCAATATGCCGTTTTGATAGAAAAAGGGCAGGAATGGAAATATGGCTGGTTTGTGATGAAAAAGGAAGTAAAAACAGCAAAGGATATGAAAAATAAGCTCTGTCCGAAGTATTGAAAAAAGGAAGGGAATAGATAAGGCATGGCTGTTGTATCACAGTGAAAAAGCTTTGAGGCAATATGCCGTTTTGATAGAAAAAGGGCAGGAATGGAAATATGGCTGGTTTGTGATGAAAAAGGAAGTAAAAACAGCAAAGGATATGAAAAATAAGCTCTGTCCGAAGTATTGAAAAAAGGAAGGGAATAGATAAGGCATGGCTGTTGTATCACAGTGAAAAAGCTTTGAGGCAGTATGCCGTTTTGATAGAAAAAGGCAGGAATGGAAATAGGAACAGATTATCATAAAAAAATGACAGCAAAAAAATAGGAAAGCATACCATAAAAAAGCATTGACATTTACTTTTTTTGGTGCTATACTGTCACAGTAACAAAGCAGAAGTATCCACTTCTCACCTTGCCACAAAGGGTGCGTAAGGTTCATACAGACAAGGAAAAGCGGCAAGGCTTCATTTGCTGTTGTCTTTGGCAGGTATATTTCAGTGGATAGTGCTTCTATCTGCTTTTTTTATGAAAAAATAAAAACTTGTATATTATTGGGAGGTGCTTTATATTACTGAGTTAATGATTAATGAGCAAATTAGGGACAAAGAAATTAGACTGATTGATGAAAACGGAGAACAGCTTGGCATTGTTTCTTCCAGAGAGGCACAAAAGCTGGCAGATGAAAGAAGACTGGATTTGGTGAAAATTGCACCCACTGCAAAGCCGCCTGTCTGTCGTATTATGGACTATGGCAAATATAAATTTGACCAGACCAAAAAAGAAAAAGAGGCCAGAAAGAAACAAAAAACCGTTGATATTAAAGAGCTGCGTCTTTCTCCCAGCATAGATACCCATGATGTGCAGGTAAAAGTGAAAAAAGCAATCGAATTTTTGAAAAATGGTGACAGAGTAAAAGTAAGCATTCGTTTTAGAGGCCGTGAGATTGGACATTCCAAAACATCTGCTGTGATATTGGAAAACTTTGCAAAAGATGTGGAGGAATATGGAATCATTGACAAGGCCCCTAAAATGGAGGCAAAGACATTGGTGATGTTTCTTGCACCAAAGAACTAATCAAACAACACAGGAGGAGTCATATTATGCCTAAATTAAAAACAAAAAAAGCTGCTGCAAAACGTTTTAGAATTACCGGAACAGGTCAGCTCAAAAGAAATAAATGCAACACACAGCACATTCTTGGCAAAAAGTCCAGAAAGAGAAAAAGAAATTTAAGACACGCTACATTGGTAGACAAAACAGTTTTAAACAGTGTAAAGAAAAAATTGTTACCATATGCATAACTGTTTGACAAAATAGAATTAGGAGGACTTAAATCATGGCAAGAGTGAAAGGTGCGTTAAACGCAAGAAAAAAACATAAAAAGGTTTTGAAGCTGGCAAGGGGTTATAGAGGTGCCAGAAGCAAACAATACAGAGTGGCAAAGCAGTCTGTTATGAAAGCAATGGCCCATGCCTTTGCCGGAAGAAAACAAACAAAAAGACAATACAGAAATCTTTGGATTACAAGAATCAATGCTGCTGCAAGATTAAACGATATTTCTTACAGCAAATTGATGCATGGCTTAAAATTGGCTGACATTAACATCAACAGAAAAATGCTGGCTGATTTGGCTGTAACAGACGCTGCAGCTTTTACAAAGTTAGTAGATGCTGCAAAAGCAAAATTAAACTGATAAAAAAACACCTATCGTTGTGACGGTAGGTGTTTTTTCAATAGAAAAATGGTTTTGGAAAGGAAGAAAGCAAATGCCTATCAGTGAAAAAACATTGGAATTTTTGTGGGAAAACCGTATCAAAAACAGTCGTGAATGGTACATAGAGCATAAAGGGGATTTTCAAAATTTTGTGTTGGCTCCCATGATGGAATTGGTGGAAAAGCTGGAAAAGCCCCTTCATGAAATTGACCCTCAGCTGATTGTGGTGCCAAAGGTGGGAAAAAGTATTTCCAGAGTACATAGAGATATTCGCTTTTCAAAGGATAAAACACTTTATAGAGATGTGATGTGGTGTGTGTTTGGAAGAGATAAAAAAAAGTTTCATTCTCCCGTATTTTTTATGGAATATTCTCCCAGAGGCTTTCAATACGGCTGTGGGTATTACCATGCACCGGCACAGCAGATGCAGGCATTGCGCAAAATGATACTCAACCAGGACAAACGGTTTTTGGAAGCAAAAAAGGCTTTTGAAAAACAAAATATATTTCAGCTGCAAGGAGAGGAATATAAAAGAAATCGCTTTGAGGACCAGCCTGAGGATTTGCAGCAGTGGCTGAATAAAAAAAATATTAGTTTTATCAAACAAAGCAATGATTTTCAACAGCTATATGATGAAAAGCTTTTTCAACGATTGATAGAAGGATTTGACATACTTGCCCCTTTATACCATATGTTGATAGCTTGCGGAGAATAAAAAGCCGCAATTTTTAAAGATTTGGTAAAGAATTCACAAAGTTTTGATAAAGTCTATTGACAAGTTTTTGCTTTGGTGCTACAACAAAGGCAAATAAGGTATTTCATATTTATGTTATTTTCAAAAAGGGGGAATTGTAATGTCAAGATACATATTAGGAATGGACACAGGCGGAACGTATACAGACGGTGTTATAGTGGATTCTGTGGCAAAAAAAGTGCTTTCCAAAGCAAAAGCACTGACCACAAAAGAGGATTTGACCATAGGCATTGCAAACTGTTTAAATAGTATGGAAGAAAAATATTACAAAGAAATTTCTTTGGTTTCTCTTTCTACCACATTGGCAACCAATGCCATTGTGGAAAACCGAGGCTGCAGGGTAGGATTGCTGTTGTTTGGACATATGTTGGACGGGGAGGAACTGCCTGCAGATGTTTGCAAAACAGTCAAAGGAGAATTTGACATTATGGGACGTCTGAAAGAGGATATAGACGAAACAGAAATCAAACAAGCCATAGAAGATATGAAAGGCAAAGTAGACGCCATTGCCATTTCCGGCTATGCCAGTGTCAGAAACCCCGAACATGAGAAAAAAGCACAATCGCTTGTAAAAGAAGTATTAGATGTGCCTACGGTTTGCGGTCACCAGTTGACAACTTCTCTGGGATTTTATCACAGAACCGTTACAGCAGTATTGAATGTGAGATTGATACCCATTATTGCAGAATTGATAGCCGCCACAAAAGCAGTGCTGGAACAAAAAAAGATTTATGCACCTATTATGATTGTAAAAGGCGACGGCACATTGATGACAGAAGAAATGGCAAAAAACAGACCCATTGATACCATACTTTCCGGACCTGCTGCCAGTGTTATCGGCGGTTCTTTTTTGACAGGAGAACAAAATGCCATGATATTGGATATGGGCGGCACCACAACAGACATTGCACTCATTGAAAAAGGTGTTGTAAAAGTGAAAAAAGAGGGTGCAAGCGTGGGAGGCTGGCGAACCCGTGTAAAAGCCGCTGAAATTTCTACATTTGGATTGGGCGGCGACAGCCGTATTTATTTGGATAAAAAGGGGCATTTGCAGATTGGCCCCAAAAAAGCAACCCCTCTTTGTGTTGCAGGGGCACAATACCCCTATTTGGTGCATGAATTAAAGAGCTTTAAAAGGTGGGGAAAATCCTTCCATGACCAAGAAGCCGACTGCTATTTGCTTTTGAAAAAGCCGCCAAAAGAAATGCTCACAGAAAGAGAGCAAAAAGTGATAGAAAGACTTTCTGACGGCCCTCACAGCATTACAAAGCTGGCGGAAGCCATGGGAGTTGACCCGGAAGTGGTGGATTTGACAAAACTGGTAGACGAAGGGTATTTGGCACGCATTGCTGTGACGCCTACAGACATTCTCCATGCCCAGGGAAAATATAACCAGTGGAACACGGAAATTGCCCAGGCAGGTGTGGAGATACTGGCAAAAAGAATGGAATTGCCTGTTCCTGTATTTTTAAAAAAAGTGACAGATAGGATATATGCAAAACTGTCATTGACAGCACTGCAAAGCATTGCCAATGTGGACGGAAAGGAATTTGACATTACAAAAAGTGAATCCACAATGTATTTTATAGAAGAAGCGTTTACACCAAATGCGGACAGCTTTTTCCAATGCTGTCTGACACTCAAACAGCCTATTATCGGAATCGGTGCTCCTGTGGGAGCATGGCTTGGCGGTGCGGCAGAAAATTTGCATGCTCTGCTGATGATACCGGAACACGCTGAAGTGGCAAATGCAGTGGGTGCCGCAGTGGGAAAAGTGATGGAAACCATTGAAATTGTGATGCAAGTTGACGAAAAAGCAAAAATGTATATATTAAATACCCCTTGGAAAAGAGAAGTTTACAAAACATTGGAGGAGGTAAAATTTTTTGCAGTCCATGAGGGCAGAAAATATTTGCAGGAACTGTTTGAAGAAATTGGCTGTGAAAATTGTGATATTACACAAAAATATGAAGAAAACAACTTTGTCAATGAAATGGCAGATGTCAACACATTTTCCCATGCCAAGCTGACATTGACAGCAGTGGGAAATCCTGCTTCTGTTGTAAAATAAAAAAAGGTAAAATAAAAAACAATACTCTATCAAAAAAAGACTGCCCTTTTAAAAAAGGCAGTCTTTTACTATGATTGTGCAGTTTTATTCTCTCTTTAGTATCAAAAAACAATATTTTAATATGCTCTGCCCCAATATACCATATGCTTTGCCGGTTTTCCGCAGCAAACGCAGCTGTCTGAAATATGCTCCTGTTCAAAGGGGATACAACGGGAGGTAGCGGCTGTTTTTTCTTTGATGGCATCTTCGCAGGACTGCTCTCCACACCACATGGCTTTTATGAAGCCCTGTGATGTATTGAGCTGTTTTTCAAATTCCTCCATGGTTTTGGCCACATATGTTTTGCAGTCACGACGTTTTGCAGCCCTTTGCAAAAGATTTTGCTGAATTTCTTCTAAAAGCTGTTCTATTCTTGTTTCTAAAATGTCCATGGAAACCACTTCTTTTTCACTTGTATCACGGCGAACCAATACCACTTGATTTTTTTCAATATCCTTTGGACCTATCTCTAAACGGATGGGAACGCCTTTCATTTCATATTCGCTGAATTTCCAGCCGGCAGATTTGTCAGTATCATCTAATTTTACTCTTGCAACAGCCTCCAAATTTGTTTTTAACTGCTCTGCTTTTTCCAATACACCTTGCTTGTGCTGGGCAATGGGAATAACAACCACTTGTATGGGTGCAATTTTTGGAGGCAGTACCAATCCGCTGTTGTCACCATGCACCATAATGATGGCACCAATCAAACGGGTAGAGGTACCCCATGAGGTTTGATGCACATATTGCAGCTGGTTGTCTTTATCTGTATATTGTATGTCAAATGCCTTTGCAAAGCCGTCACCAAAGTTGTGGCTGGTGCCGGACTGCAGTGCCTTGCCGTCATGCATCAGGCTTTCAATGGTATAGGTTGCTTTTGCGCCTGCAAAGCGTTCCTTTGCTGTTTTTTCTCCTGTGATGACGGGGATTGCCAGCACATCACGGCAAAAATCTGCATAAACATGGAGCATTTTGATGGTTTCCTGCTGTGCCTCTTCTGCTGTGGCATGGGCTGTGTGTCCCTCCTGCCATAAAAATTCTGTGGTGCGTAAAAAAGGCCTTGTGGTTTTTTCCCAGCGCACCACAGAACACCATTGGTTATACAGCTTTGGCAAATCTCGATAGGACTGTATGATGTTAGAATAATGCTCACAGAACAATGTTTCGGAAGTGGGGCGAACGCAGATTCTTTCCTGCAATGGTGTTTCCCCTCCATGGGTTACCCAAGCCACTTCCGGTGCAAAGCCTTCCACGTGGTCTTTTTCTTTTTGCAAAAGGCTTTCTGGTATAAACATGGGCATATACACATTTTCATGTCCTGTTTCTTTGAAACGGGCATCCATTTGTTTTTGAAGCAGCTCCCAAATGGCATAACCGTAGGGGCGTATAATCATACAGCCCTTTAGCTGGGAATAGCCTGCTAAGTCAGCTTTTTTTACAACGTCTGTGTACCATTGTGGAAAATCCTTTTCCATATCTGTAATGGCTTCTACGAGTTTTTTTTGTTTTTCCATGATGTAGATTCCTCCCAAAATAGAATAAAGTTTGAAAAAAAATAAAATGGAAATCCTATTTTTATATGGATTTTGGGCATAAAAAAAGACTTGCATTTCCCAAAAAAGGGACCAAGTCACGGCGGTGCCACCCTCATTGACAATTTTTTTGAAAAATTGCCCTCTCAAATCACTTTAACGCAGTGTGACGCTGTGGATTTTGCCACAGAACTCGGGAAGCAGGTTCAAAAAGATTTGCTTAGGCTTTCAGCAACCGCCTTTTCTCTGAACACAAGTGTCTTTTTTACTAGCCTTCCCTCATTGTTTTTTTCTTATTTTTTTATGATACTCATAGAATAAAAAAAAGTCAAGAAAAATTTGTGCTTATAAAAATATATTTTAAAATGGTGTGCTGAAAATGGATTGAGCTTTTTTGAGAGAAGTGATATACTGAAAACAATTTCCAAAAAAATTGTTTGTCCGGCAATAAAAAGGATGGGAAAGTATATTCAAAGAAATAGGGCATTTGTATTTTGATTGTTTTTTTAGAAAAGGAATATGTAAAATATCTGTCAGAAAAGAGAATGCTTTTAAAAAGCATAGTGGAATGATGGAAAAGTGAAAACGGCTGAAAAAAAAAATAAAGCTGTCACATAAAGGACAGCATTGCTGGTGTACTGACGCCCCTGTCAAGACACCCATAGATATAGGTAAAAAGAAAGGAATCAAAGGATTATGAAAGATGAAAGATTAGAAAAACTGGCTAAAGTATTGGTGGAGTATGCAACAGAGGTTCGACCTTCAGATGAGGTTTGTATTTCGGCAGAGGACGCCGCCATCCCTTTTATACAGGCGGTGGCAAGGCAGGCAACACTGGCAGGAGGTATTGTAAAATATTTTGTGGATATTCCCTCCATAGATGCCATGATTGTAAAAAAGGGAAATGAGGAGCAAATTCAACAGCCTAATTTCCGTTTTGGACAATGTGCCAGAAGTGATGTATGGATTAGCGCATGGGGCAGCGACAACATCAAAACATTTCAAAATGCGGACAGTGAAAAGCTGAAAAAAAGAAGATTGGCAAATCAGCAAAACAGAAAAATATATTCCAAAAGAATGGGCGACGGCTCTTTGCGCTGGTGCGGCACACAGTTTCCTACCAATGCAGACGCCCAAAATGCAGGCATGAGTCTGGAGGAATATGAAGAGTTTGTTTATACAGCCGGTTTTTTGAACGAAGAAAATCCTGTGGAAAAATGGCGGCAAATGCAAAGCTATCAGCAAAAATGGGTAGAATATTTAAACACCAAAAAACAGCTTCACATTCTATCAAAGGATACAGACATTGTGGTGGGAATAGAAGGAAGAAAATGGATTAACTGCTGTGGAAAAGAAAATTTTCCGGATGGAGAAATATTTACATCCCCTGTGGAAAATGATATCAATGGCTATATTACATTTTCCTATCCTTCCATTATCAACGGCCATGAATTTGAACAGGTGAAGCTGGTGGTAAAGCAAGGCAGGATTATGGAGGCAAGCTGCAAAAATGAACAAAAACAAAAGGAGCTGCTCTCTTATATTGATACGGATGAAGGCTCCAGATATTTTGGAGAGGTGGCCATTGGTACAAACTATGGCATACAAAAGCATACCAAAAATATATTGTTCGATGAAAAAATAGGCGGTTCCATGCATATGGCCATCGGTGAAGCCTTTCAGGAGGCGGGAGGAAAAAATGAATCTGCCATTCACTGGGATATGATAAATGATATGAAGGCAGAAGGAAGGATATATGCAGATGGAGTGCTTTTTTATGAAAAAGGCCATTTTATAGATGAGGTCCTTGACTGAGAAAGGCTTTTTGCGTACAATAGCATTGCTTTTGCTGTGAAATTATGGTATCTTATAAAATAGCATATTGTAAGAGTGTGTAATATCCCGTAAAATATTGTGATATTTTATGAAATGGATTTTACAATACCCAATGATAAAAGGAGAGAATGAAATGGATTTTGTAACAGGAAGCTGTGAAGCAAAGGATATGGAAATTGCAGAGCTGATGCAGGCTGAAGACAATGCTGTGGTAAAAACCCACGGTATGATATATTCCATTAAAAATATGGGAGATTTTGGTTTTGTGACACTGCGCAAAAAAGACGGTTTGGTGCAGTGTGTATTTAACAAGGACCAGTCACATTTTGCACTGGAGGATTTGGGCGTGGAAATGTCTGTGCAGGCAGAGGGAACGCTGAAAAAGGATGAAAGAGCCCCCGGCGGATTTGAAATTCATCTGTTGGATGTCAATGTTTTGACAAAGCCAAAACAAGCACCTGCCATCAATCTTTCCAAAAGAAAATTGTCAATGTCTTTAGAAACCAATATTGCACAGCGTCCTATCACATTGAGAAACAACAGAGAGCGTGCTGTTTTTAAAATACAAGAAGGAATGATAAGAGGCTTTCGGGAGTATTTTATCAAAAACGGCTTTACAGAAATCAACACACCTAAAATTGTGGCAAACGGTGCAGAGGGCGGCGCCAATATATTTAAACTGGATTATTTTGGAAAAAAAGCTTATTTGGCACAAAGTCCTCAGTTTTATAAACAAATGCTTGTGGGTGTTTTTGAAAAAGTATTTGAAATCAGCCATGTGTTTCGGGCCGAAAAGCACAATACAGCAAGACATTTGAATGAATATATGGGCATTGATATGGAAATGGGATTTATTGACAGCTTTGTGGATTTAATGGAAGTGGAAACAGGTGCTTTGAAGTATACCATGGAGCTTTTGAAAAAGGAATATGCCAGAGAAATCAAAATTTTGAATATACCCATTCCTGAAATTGATAAAATTCCCAGCGTTCGTTTTAAAGACGCCAAAGAAATGATTGCAAAAGAGTATAACAGAAAAATAAAAGACCCTTATGATTTAGAGCCGGAGGAAGAACAGTTGATTTCAAAGCTGTTTGCAGAAAAATATAACAGTGAATTTGTGTTTGTTACACATTATCCTGTGAAAAAACGTCCTTTTTATGCCATGGACGACCCAGAGGACAGCAAATATACATTGAGCTTTGACCTATTGTTCAGAGGCATGGAAATTACAACAGGCGGCCAAAGAATTGATGACTATGACACACAGGTGGAAAAAATGAAATCAAAGGGACTGGACCCTGCCGATTTTGAAAGCTATTTGATGATTCATAAGCATGGTATGCCTCCTCACGGCGGCTGGGGCATTGGCTTGGAAAGGCTTTGCATGAAGCTGATGAATGAATCCAATGTGCGTGCAGCGGCTATGTTCCCAAGAGATATGAGCCGTCTGGAGCCATAATTTGATTTGCAATGCTTCATAAAATATAAAAATTTTGCTGCGAAAGGAAGGGCATATATGAAAATAACAGATGAACTGCTGGATTATGTAGGAATATTGGCTCGTCTTCACATTTCGGAGGAAGAAAGAGAAAAAACAAAAGAGGAAATCAGCAAAATCATAGAATATATGGATAGATTAAATGAACTGGATACCAGGCAAATTGAGGCAATGAGCCATGCCTTCCCGGTAAAAAACGTGTTTCGTGAGGATGTGGTACAGCCTTCTGTGGACAGAGAAGAAATTATTTTGAATGCAGCCAACAAAAAAGAAGGCTGTTTCAAAGTACCAAAGGCAGTAGAATAGGAGGTTGCGGATAATGGAATTATGTCAAATGTCCGGTTTGGAGCTGGGCAAAAAAATAAAAGCCAAAGAAGTGGGCGTTGTGGAAGCCACAAAAGCTGTTTTGGAAAACATTGAAAAAAGAGAACAAAGCTATCACTGCTATGTGACTGTGTGCAAGGAGGAGGCATTGGCACAGGCAGAGGCGGTGCAGAAAAAAATAGATGCAGGAGCATTAGATTCTCCTTTGGCAGGCGTTCCTGCCGCTGTAAAGGATAATATGTGTACAAAGGGTATGCAAACCTCCTGTGCTTCCCGTATGCTGGAAACATTTAAACCAATTTATACTGCAACGGCAGTGCAGAAGCTTCAGGACGCCGGCGCTGTGATTTTGGGCAAAACAAACATGGACGAGTTTGCCATGGGCAGCACTTCAGAAACCTCCTTTTTTGGAGCTACCAAAAACCCTTGGAATCAGGACCATGTGCCTGGGGGCAGCAGTGGCGGCTCTGCGGCGGCAGTGGCGGCAGAGGAGGCATTTTATACCCTAGGCTCAGACACAGGCGGTTCTATCCGTCAGCCTGCATCCTACTGCGGTATTACAGGCTTGAAACCAACCTATGGCACAGTTTCCCGTTATGGTTTGATTGCATATGCTTCTTCATTGGACCAAATTGGCCCTATGGCAAAAACTGTGGAGGATGTGGCGGAAATTTATAAAATCATTGCAGGACATGACAAAAAAGACAGCACCTCTGTCCATCAGCCTGCACCCTCCTTTACATTATGCCCGGACATGAAAGGAAAAAAAATAGGCATTCCCATGGAATTTTTCGGAGAAGGCATAGAAGAGGATGTAAAAGAGGCTGTGTATCATGGAGCAAAGGTATATGAAAGCCTTGGAGCAGAGGTGGAGGAAATAAAAATGCCTGCCATTGGTTATGCCATACCTGCTTATTATATTGCGGCCTGTGCTGAGGCCAGCAGTAATCTTTCTCGATATGACGGCATCAAATATGGACATTGCGCCACAAAATATGATGATTTGGTGGACCTATACTATCAATCCAGAAGTGAAGGCTTTGGATTTGAGGTGAAAAAAAGAATATTGATTGGTGCGTTTGTATTAAGCAGTGGTTATTATGATGCCTATTACAACAAGGCATTGCAGGTGAAGGCACTGATTAAACAATCCTATGACGATGCTTTTGCCAAATATGATTTTCTTTTGACACCCACTGCCCCTACCACGGCTCCAAGAGTGGGAGAAAGCTTAAAAGACACTTTAAAAATGTATTTAAGCGATATTTGCACTGTTTCTGTAAACCTGGCAGGACTGCCCGGACTTGTGGTACCCTGCGGATTTGACAAAAAGGGTCTGCCCATTGGTTTACAGCTGATTGGAAAGGCATTTGGGGAAGAAACACTGCTCAATGCGGGACTGGCTTTTCAGACTGCAACAGATTTTCATAAAAAAACACCGGTAGGAAAGGAGGCATAAAACATGGAATTTGAAACCGTGTTAGGCTTGGAGGTTCATACAGAGCTGGCCACAGATACAAAAATATTTTGCTCCTGCTCAACAGAGTTTGGAGGGGAACCTAATACACACGTTTGTGAAGTATGCAGCGGTATGCCTGGCACACTGCCTGTATTGAACAAAAAAGTAGTGGAATTTGCCATTCGTACAGGCTTGGCAACCAACTGCGAAATTACAAGATATAATAAATTTGACAGAAAAAATTATTTTTATCCTGACCTGCCAAAGGCTTATCAGGTGTCACAGCTATATTTGCCCATTTGTCAAAATGGACACATTGATATAGAGGTCAATGGTGTGAAAAAGTCCATTCGCATCAAAGAAATTCATATGGAAGAGGATGCGGGCAAGCTGATACATGACCCTTGGGATGACTGCACATTGGTGGATTATAATCGCTGCGGCGTGCCTCTTTTGGAGATTGTAAGCGAGCCGGATTTTTCCAGTGCAGAGGAAGTCATTGCTTATTTGACAAAGCTAAAAGCAATATTACAATATACAGGGGTTTCCGACTGTAAAATGGAGCAGGGGTCATTGAGGGCAGATGTAAACCTGTCTGTAAAGCCTGTCGGCTCTAAAGAGCTGGGAACCAGAACAGAAATGAAAAACATTAACTCTTTTAAAGCCATTGCCAGAGCCATTGAAGGAGAAAGACAAAGACAAATTGAGCTGATTCAAGAAGGCAAAAAGGTGGTGCAGGAAACAAGAAGATGGGATGACAACAAGGGTGCAAGCTATGCTATGCGTTCTAAAGAAAATGCACAGGATTACCGCTATTTTCCTGAGCCGGATTTGGTTCCCATTGAAATTGATGAAGAGTGGATTGAACAGGTCAGAGCATCCCTTCCAGAACTGCCTGAGGCCAAAAAGGAAAGATATCTTTCGGAATATCATCTGCCTGCGTATGATGTGGATATTATTACAGGCTCTAAGGATTTGGTAAAAATATTTGAAGAGGCATATGAAGTGTGCAAAAATGCCAAGGAGGTTTCCAACTGGATTATGGGAGAGGTGCTTCGTTTGGCTTCTGAAACAAGTACATTGCCGGAGGATATTTCATTTGATGCCAAAAATCTTGGAAAGCTGATATTACTTGTAAAGGATGGCGTTGTCAACAGAAATACTGCAAAAGAAGTGTTTGAAAAAATGTTTTCTCACAATGTGGAGCCGGAAAAATATATTCATGACAACAATTTGAAAATGGTAAACGATGACAGTGCAGTGAAAGAAGTGGTAGAAAAGGTGATTGCTGCAAATCCGGATTCTATTGCACAATTCAAAGAGGGCAACGAAAAGGTGAATAAATTTTTGATGGGACAATGTATGAAACAGCTCAAGGGCAAAGCAAATCCTGCCATTGTAACAAAAATATTAGATGAAGAATTGTCAAAATTAAAATAAATAGTGTTTGAATCGGGAGTATACATTGTTATAAAAGCCTTTGACAATCAGACAAAAATAGAAACAGCCGTGTTTTGCAGAGAGAAATGCATTGAAACCGGCTGTTTTTTTGTAAAAAACATTGTATTGGTATTCAAAAAATGGTTACAGTAAAAAGTGCCTATTCATCAAAAAAAGTGCATTGGTATCATAAAAAAAGCAAATGAAGTATTTATCTATATGATACAAACTTTAAAGCATAAAAGCACTTTGTTTGTCAAATTTTTTGTTTTTGAGAGAATGGAGCATTCCACAGCTTGGTATTTTATAAAAAGACACAAACTATTTTTTTTGGAAATAGTGGGAAATTTTTCATTAAAAATATCGACAAAGTATTAAAAATATTTAATAATTTTATCATTTTTAATCATATTTTGTAAAAAATAAATAACTGAAATAAGCCAAAAATGCCGTAAATACAGTATATGCAGTGTGTTAAAAATATATTCTTAAGAGTTCCTAAGTTTTTCTTGACAAATTTATTAAGAATGAATATAATAAGTCGTAACAAATATGTAATAAATATGTTTTTGGAGGAAATACTTCTTATGGGAATGCGTAAAGTTTTAACAAGAATATTTTTGGCGGTAGCCAGTATCACTATATTAAGCACAGCAACTGCATTTGCAGCAGCCAGCGGCTCCATCAATGATGAGGGCGTCAACATTCGTTCCGGTGCAAGCACCAGTGCCGATGTGATTGGTACAGCAGGAAAAGGTACAGAATTGGTGCTTCACGGCAGAGACGGCGATTGGTATCAGGTAACATTTAATGGAAGCAATGAGGCTTATGTTTCAGCAGATTATTTGGATGTGACAAGAGCAGAAGGTACCGTAGAGGGCAGTGACATCAATGTCAGAACAGGAAGCAGTACAAAAAGTGACATCATCAAAACAGTAAATGACGGAGATGTGATTACTGTAATCGGTAAGCTGGATGGTTGGTATCAGCTGGCTTATAACGATGGAAATGCCTATATCAGTCAAGATTATTTAAAAGGCGATATGCTTACATACCTTCCTTCTGTTTCTGAAACAACACAGCAAAGTACACAAACAGAACAAAAAGAGGAACTGCCAAAAGCAGAGGAAGAACAAAAAGAAGAGGAAACCTATGGCGTTGTCATTGCAGATTCCAATTTGAGAGTGAGAAGCTCTGCCTCTACCAACGGAGAGGTTTTGGAAAACCTAGACAGCGGGGAAATTTTTGATGTTTTGGAATCTGGCACAGACTGGCTGAAAATTGAAACAGCGAAGGGTACAACAGGCTATGTCAGCACAGAATACGTTTCATTAAGAAGGGGACAAAAGCCCTCCTCCAACCAGATTGCGCCGGCACCTTCCGGCGAGGGATTGGAAGTCATCGAATATGCACAGCGTTTTTTAGGAACACCTTATGTTTGGGCAGGTACTGATTTAGAAAACGGTGTGGATTGCTCCGGATATGTTTATGCAGTGATGCAGCACTTTGGTGTTTCACTCAACAGAAGCTCTGCTTCTATGACAGCAAATGGTGTGGAAATTGGCAAAGAGGATTTGGCACCGGGAGATTTGGTATTTTTTGATTCTGATAAAAACGGAAGCATTTCTCATGTGGGTATTTATATGGGAGAAAATAAATATATCCATGCTTCCTCCGGAAAAGCGGCAAGCGTTATCATATCTGATTTGACAGATTCTTACAGCGCAGGTACATATGTAACAGCAAGACGTGTTTTGGCATAAAAAAATAGAAAAAGACTGAAAAGTATATTTTCAGTCTTTTTTGTATGAAAAAAACAGTGTGTGTATGGAAAAGCAATCTCTTAAAAATATCCATATTGGGCCAAAACATTATCTGTGAAAATATAAAAATAGGTATGGATATTACAAAAATGCTTTGAAAATGGATACGGTATATCTTTTTTGCATGATAGAAAATGGAAAGTATGGTAGGACAATATAAATTACCTTTATAACAAAGGAATAAACAATTTTATGATTTATTTTTTTATGATATACTATAATAAAAATGAAAGTAAATATCCTATTTATACAAATTTTATAGAATAAAATTGGCAAGTAAGTAAAAAAGAAGAAATATGCCCATTTTTTATTGACAATGGATAGAATTGGAGATATATTATATACATCCTACATTGAATGTTTGATGTATAACAAAATATGTAATATGTAATGAAATATATTTTAGGAGGGGTAGTATGAAAAAAAGAGTATTGCCAATATTGCTGGCAGTGACTTTGGTGGCTGCAATGCTATTTGGGTGTGGAAATGAAAATGCTTCTTCCCAAAATTCGGCCAATGCTTCCAAGTATCAGCAAATAGAATTGGTAATGGCTGTAAACGGAACAGACATACAAATTGATACATTGGTTGCCAAAAAGTTTTCAGAGCTGGTTTGGGATGCTTCGGAAGGAAACATTGAAATTGTTGTTTTTCCCAATGACCAGCTGGCAGGAGGAAATGCCACCAAAGGAATTGAAATGATAGCAGACGGCTCTGTGGATTTGGCGGCCTATGCAAGCAGTGTCATGTCTGTGCTGGATGAAAGACTGCTTGTAGGAACCATCCCTTGGTCCTATGACAATTACCAGCAGGCAAAGGATGCCATTGACAATGGAGGGGGGGACTATTATGCACAGCTATTGCAGGAGCATGATATTACCTATTTGGGTTCTTTTCACAACGGCTTTAGACAACTGACAAACAGTAAACACCCAGTCAACAGCCCAGAGGATGTAAAGGGACTGAAAATAAGAGTGCCGGGAGGCGAGGTTTATATGGGTGTGTTCAATGCATTTCATGCAGACCCCATTGCTATGAGTTGGAGTGAGGTTTTTACAGCAATACAACAAGGCACCATAGATGGACAGGAAAACGGTATCAGCATTACAGACACTTCAAAAATGTATGAGGTACAGGATTATTTGACACTTTGGAACTATACCTATGAAAATGATTTATTTGTAGCAAATTCTACCATATGGAATGAATATTTGCAGGAGGATACCAGAGAGCTGTTGCAGCAAAAAGCAAAGGAGGCCTGTGAGTGGGGCAGAGATTATTTAGAGGCCGAGGAAGAAATGATTATCAATAAATTTGAAGAGCATGGTATGCAGGTAACACGGCTGACACAGCAAGAGATGGATGCATTTAAAGAAGTTGTTGCAGATTTCAGACAGGAGCTGATGGACAAATATGGACAGCAGGCTTGTGAGGCTTTTCAAATAAAGTGATTGAAAAAAATATAAATCAGAAAGGAAGAGGGGTATGGAGTGGTTTAAAAAATTTCTTGGCAACATAGAAGAAATTTTATGTGCCATTTGTTTGAGTGTGATGACAATGATAGCATTTATCAATGTCATTGCGAGATTTCTTTTATCTGCATCATTGTCCTTTACAGATGAGATTACAACCTATCTGTTTGTGCTATTAAGCCTTTTGGGTTCGGCTGTGGCGGCAAAAAGAGGCGCACACTTGGGGTTGACGGTGGTGCTGGATGTTGTAAGCCCTTCTGTCAGAAAGGTGTTAAAAACCATTGGTTTTTTATTTGCAGTGTTGTTTAGCGGTTCTATTTTTTATTATGGCATCTTTATGGTAAAAAGCCAAATGGAAAGAGGGCAGATAACAGCAAATATGCAGTGGCCGGAATGGATTTTCGGTTCCTTTGTACCCATAGGAGCATTTTTTTTAACCATTCGTTTTATACAGGTTTTTATTTATGAATTGAAAACAGATGAAAAGGAAAGAAAGGAGGAGCTTTAATTTATGGTGGCAGCATTTTTGTTTTTATCATTTGCCATATTGCTTTTGATTGGAACACCCATTGCCGTATGCTTGGGTATCTCAAGTATAGGAGCAATGGTTATTCAGGGAGCAGGCAGACCGCTGGATATTGTTTTAGGCACCCTTCCCCAGCTGGTATCTGCTTCTACAAGCAAATTTGTACTTTTGGCCATACCGTTTTTTATACTTGGCGGAAATATTATGGAAAAAGCAGGCATTTCCCAAAAGCTGATTGCTTTGGCACAGGCCTGTGTGGGACATTTGAGAGGCGGCGTGGCAATGGTTTGTGTGATTGTGGCTTGTTTTTTTGCAGCCATATCCGGCTCAGGACCTGCCACAGTTGCGGCATTGGGATTGATATTGATACCGGCTATGATTAAAGTGGGCTATTCTCCGGCATTTTCTGCGGCACTGATGGCAGCAGCAGGAGCCATAGGTGTGATTATTCCTCCTTCCATTACATTTGTTGTATATGGCTCCATTTCAGATACATCCATTGGCACATTGTTCATTGCCGGTGTTTTGCCGGGGCTTTTGATGGGTGTTGCATTGGTGATTGTAGCATTGTACATAGGCGGCAAATCAGATTTGCAGATACTTCCAAAGGCTTCCTCCAAAGAGAGATGGAAGGCTTTTAAAGAAGCATTTTGGGGATTATTGATGCCTGTGATTATATTGGGAGGCATTTATGGAGGCATTTTCACACCAACAGAAGCAGCGGCTGTTTCAGCGGTGTATGGTTTATTGGTTGGCGTGCTTGTATACAAAACAGTGAAGCTAAAGGAATTTTATAACATTCTTGTAGATTCTGCCTCTACCACAGCAACGGTTATGCTCATTACAGCAGCAGCAAGTATTTTTGCCTATATTCTCACAAGGTCAAGAATAGATGTGGCCATCAATGAAGCCCTCATCAATATTACAGGAGGCAATACCATATTGTTCTTTATCATTGTCAATATCATACTTTTGATTGCAGGCTGTTTTTTGGATTCTACATCAGCATTGTATATTTTTGTTCCCCTTTTTGTACCCGTAGCTTCAAGCCTGGGCATTGACTTGGTACACCTTGGTGTGGTAATGATAGTAAACCTTGCCATTGGTCTTGTGACACCGCCGGTAGGCGTCAATTTGTATGTTGCCTGCGGTATTGCAAAATGTAATTTAAAAGAAATTTCCGTTGCAGTACTCCCTCTGATTGCTGCATCACTGCTTGTACTTTTGCTGGTGACATATATACCGGCAATATCATTGCTTTTTGTATAATCAATAATTTTTAATGAGGTGAAATCATATGAAAAATGTAAGTGTAAAGGAATTAAAAAACATTGCAACAGATTTAAGAAAAAAAGCTGTCACTATGATTTATGAGGCACAGTCAGGTCATCCCGGCGGTTCCCTGTCAGCGGCAGATTTTGTGGCGGCCTGCTATTTCAGAGAAATGAATATTGACCCCAAAAATCCAAAATGGGAAGACAGAGACAGATTTGTACTCTCCAAAGGCCACGTTTGCCCAATACAATATGCGGCATTGGCAACATTGGGATATTTTCCATTAGATGTGCTGCACACATTGAGAAAAGAAGGTTCTATGCTACAAGGACACCCTGACATGAAAAAATGCCCGGGTATTGACATTTCAACAGGCTCGCTTGGCCAAGGGCTGGCTTGTGCAGTAGGTATGGCATTGTGTGCAAAGCTGGATGAAAAAGAGTATAGAGTATTTGCCGTTGTAGGAGATGGAGAGGCCCAAGAAGGCGAAATATGGGAAGCGGCACAAACAGCCAATAAATATCAATTAGATAATTTGATTGTATTTATTGACAACAACAATTTGCAGTTGGACGGCACTTGTGATGAAGTAATGCCAAATATTGATTTAGGAAAAAAATTTGAAGCATTTGGATTTGAAAGCTATGAAATAGATGGAAACGATATGGAACAGATTGTAGACACATTAGATAAAATAAGGGCGTCTAAAAATGGAAAGCCAAAATGTATATTTGCACATACCATAAAAGGCAAAGGCGTTTCTTATATGGAAAATGAATGCAGTTGGCATGGCGTTGCACCAAATGAGCAGGAATATGAGCAGGCCATGAAGGAATTGGATGCTCAAATGATATGATATTTTGGAGGAGGAAAAGGATATGAGTGAAATCAAAAAAGCGACCAGAGATGGTTTTGGAGAAGAAATTGTAACACTTGGAAAAAGAAATAAAGATATATTTGTCATTGATATAGATATTGGAAAATCCTGCAAAACAGGAGCATTTTTAAAGGAATTGCCAAAACAGCACATCAACGTAGGTATCGCAGAGCAAAACGGTGCAGGTGTAGCGGCAGGCATGGCAACCTGTGGAAAAATTCCGTTTGTGGTTACATATGCAGTGTTTGGTTCCTTGAGAATGTGTGAGATGATTCGCCAGGAAATCTGCTATACAAATTTGAATGTGAAAATTGCCTGCTCTCACGGGGGCGTTACCCCTGCAAATGATGGTGCCAGTCATCAAAGTATAGAAGATATGGGCGTTTTGAGAACCATTCCTAATATGACAGTGATTATGCCGGCAGATTATGTTGCGGCAAAAAAATTGACTGCTGCTGCTGCCAAAATGTATGGACCCTGCTATTTGAGATTTACAAGAGATGCCATCCCTGTGATATATGATGAAAATGCAGAATTTGCCATTGGAAAAGCAAATGTTTTAAAAGAAGGAAAGGATGTAGCCATTATAGCAAACGGAGATACAGTCGTCATTGGACTAAAAGCAGCAGAAGCACTGCAAAAGGAGGGCATTTCTGCAAGGGTAATTGATATGCATACCATTAAACCATTGGATGTGGATGTAGTAAATCAGTGCATAGATGAAATGGGAAAAATCATTACAATAGAAGACCATAATATATTAAATGGTTTGGGCAGTGCCGTATGTGAAGTGGCAGCAGAAAGGGGAAAGGGCATTGTAAAGCGCATTGGCATTCAAGACCAGTTTGGTCAGTCGGCACCCTATGAAAGATTGCTGGAAATCAATGGCATTACAGTAGAAAATGTGATGGAAACTGCAAAAAAAATGATGAAATAATATCCTATGTTTATCAACCTATGTATTATATTATTTTGAGGAGGAATAGAATATGTTTGATTTTGAAGGTCAGGTAATTATTGTCACAGGAAGCGGCTCTCCAAAGGGCATTGGCAAAACCATTGCAAAAACATTTGCAAAGCAGGGGGGTACTGTTGTCATTGCAGATATGAATGTGGAAGGGATTCAAAACACAGTGGAAGAAATTGAAGGGGAAGGAGGAAAGGCTTTTGGCATTGCATTAAATGTAACAGACAAGGAATCTGTGGATAATATGGTAAAGACAGTAATGGATAAGTTTGGGAGAATTGATGTATTGGTAAACAATGCAGGTATTTCTCAAAAGGTCACAGTAGAAGACATGACGCTGGATGATATGAAAAGAATATTCAATGTCAATATGTTTGGGTTATTCCTTTGCACACAGGCCTGCATGAAGCCAATGAGAGAGGCAAAATATGGAAGAATTGTGAATTTGTCCTCTGTATCAGGCAAAAGAGGCGGAGGTGTATTTGGCGGAGCTCATTATTCTGCTTCTAAAGCAGCAGTGCTGGCATTTTCCAAAAATCTTTCAAGAGAAATATCAGCCGATGGTGTTACCATCAACAGCGTTTGCCCAGGACTGATTAACACAGAAATATGGAAATCCCTTCCAAAGCAAGAGGCGCAAAAGGTAATTGATACCATACCTATGGGACGCCCAGGAGAAACACAGGAGGTGGCAAATGCCATTGTATTTCTTGCCTCCAAAGAAGCAAGCTATATAACAGGGGAGGAAATTGACATCAACGGCGGCTCTCATATGGATTAAATAAAATAAAAAAATCATGATTACTGTGGATATTTTGCTGTCCGCAGTAATACTTTTTTGGAGGAAGGATTATGCATACAATAGCAATTTTAACAAGCGGAGGAGATGCTCCCGGCATGAATTCTGCCATTCGTTCCGCTGCCAGAACTGCCATTAACTTGGGGATGCGTGTGATAGGAATCAACAGAGGGTACAACGGTCTTATCAATGGAGATATCACAGAACTGAACAGTAATTCTGTTTCCTGTATTATACAAAGAGGGGGAACCATGCTTTATACTGCAAGATGCAAAGCATTTTTTGAACCGGAAGGCATCCAAAAAGCAGTAAAAAAAGCAAATGAAATGGGCATAGAAGGCTTGATTGTCATTGGAGGAGACGGCTCTTTTCAAGGAGCAACAAAGCTGTGCCAACAGGGCTTGCCCACAGTTGGCATACCTGCAACCATTGATAATGATATTAAATGCACAGATTATACCATAGGCTTTGATACAGCCTGCAACATTGCAGTGGAAGCCATTGACAGATTGAGAGATACAGCACGAAGCCATGAAAAGTGCAGCATGATAGAAGTGATGGGCAGAAATGCCGGCTTTTTGGCATTGGATGTGGGGCTTGCAGTAGGAGCAGCCGATGTGCTTGTGCCTGAAAAAAAGTTTGACATACAAAGGGATGTTTGTTCCAATATTTTAATCAGAAAAAAACAGGGAAAAAGTCATCATATTATAGTGGTTTCAGAAGGCTGCAGCATTGATATGAAGAAAATGGCAAAAATCATAGAAAAGCAAACAAATATAGAATCCAGAATTACTGTGCTGGGGCATATCCAAAGAGGCGGCTCGCCCACCATGCTGGACAGAGTTTATGCGGCAAAAATGGGAAATTATGCAGTGCATCTTTTGCAAAGGGGAGAATATAACAAAATTGTGGCAATACAAAGCAATAAAGTGGTGGATTTTGATATGAATCAGGCATTGGCCATGAAAAAAACAATTGATTTTGATGCATTGGAAATTTGCAAATTTATTTCAAAATAGTTGTTTCAAACCAACAAAACTTTATAACAGTCTATTTTTATTGTTGTGAACAGAACAAAATAATATTATAATAGAAACAACTTATATGTCATGTGAAAAAAAGGCAGGTTAGATAATTATGACAAACAAATCCAAGGATGTAGTATTAAAACCCATTAACAAAGAATCTGTTGTGCAACAAGTGATAGATAGATTGACAGAGGCTATGCTTTGCGGTGCATTAAAGCCGGGAGATAAAATACCTACGGAGGTTGAAATGTCCGAAACATTTGGTGTGGGAAGAAACTCCATAAGAGAAGCCATTAAAATATTGGTATATCTGGGCGTTTTGGAAATCAAAAGGGCAGAGGGTACATTTGTCAGACACGGTTTTACAGATTCAATGATTGACCCTATGATATACGGCATTATTTTAAATGATGACGAATCCTATGTGGAATTGCAGGAACTGAGAGAATTGATGGAGCAAAGCATCATTCGCTGTGCAATTAAAAAAAGCACAAAAGAGGATATAGAAAAGCTTTATGAAAAATATCAGGCGCTGGAAGCAGTGATTATGGAAAAAAATGCTGATATATTAAAGGTGTTTCAAGCAGACAATGCTTTTCATGATACCATATCTGAAATGATACATAATTCTCTTATGGTAAAGATAAATTCTGTGGTCAGAACATTGACATATAGTCTTAGACTGAAAACAGTTACGCTTATGATGGAACATGGCAACCAAAAACAGCTTTTAAATGCACACAAGCAGATATATGAAATTATCAAAAAGAAGGAATATGAAAAAATAGAAGATGTGATTCGCAACAGCTATTTTTATGACAGCATTTAATCCCTTCACAAAAATAATCAAAGGGTTTTGTGTAAAACGGTATACTATTTTTAAAATATTTGTTATAATGTTGCCAATCTGTTTGAAATCATTTTATAAATAGAAAAGGGTGTTTTTATGCTGAAAGCAAAAACGGTTTTGTTGGGCGTCACAGGCAGCATTGCAGCATATAAAATGGCAAATGTAGCAAGTATGCTTGTCAAGCTGGGCTGTGACGTCCATGTCATATTGACAGAAAATGCTACAAATTTTATTACACCAATTACATTTGAAACATTGACAGGCAATAAATGTATGGTAGATACATTTGACAGAAACTTTCAGTTTCATGTTGCCCATGTTTCATTGGCAAAAAAGGCGGATGTGGTGCTGATTGCTCCGGCATCGGCAAATGTGATTGGCAAAATGGCAAATGGCTTGGCAGATGATATGCTTACCACCACTGTGCTGGCGTGCAAATGTAAAAAAATAGTAGCTCCGGCTATGAATACCAATATGTATCATAACGAAATTGTACAACACAATTTAGCGAAATTAGAAAGCTATGGATTTGAAATCATTGCTCCGGAAAAGGGGCTTTTGGCTTGCAGAGATGTAGGGGACGGCAAAATGCCAAGGGAAGAGGTTTTGGTGGATTATATTTTAAAAGAAATTGCTTATCCAAAGGACATTGCAGGCAAAAAGGTAATTGTAACGGCAGGGCCAACCCAGGAAAGCATTGACCCGGTGCGTTATATTACAAACCATTCCACAGGAAAAATGGGCTATGAGCTGGCAAGGGCCTGTATGCTCAGAGGTGCAGAGGTGACGCTGGTCAGTGGCATAACAGCACTGCAAAAGCCGCCTTTTGTGGATGTGGTAGAGGTGAAAAGTGCAAAGGATATGTTTGAAGCCATGAAAGAAAGGTTTTTGGAAAATGACATTATCATAAAAGCGGCAGCAGTGGCAGATTATAAGCCTTGTACTGTCAGTGACGAAAAAATGAAGAAAAAGGACGGAGAAATGACCATTGCACTGGATAGAACAGTGGATATACTCAAATATATGGGAGAGCATAGAAAAGAAGGGCAGTTTTTATGCGGATTTTCTATGGAAACACAAAATATGCTGGAAAATTCCCGTATCAAGCTGGAAAAGAAAAATATAGATATGATTGTGGCAAATAATTTAAAAGTAGCTGGCTCTGGATTTGGAACAGACACCAATGTGGTGACGATGATTTCTAAAACAGAAGAAATACAGCTGGAGCTGATGACAAAAGAAGAGGTGGCTCACTGCATTATAGATGAAATATTAAAATTGCAAAAAAAATAATATTTTGTCGATGGGGTAGGGGAGAGGGAAAGCAGAAACAATACAATTATAATAGGTATTGATTCTGCTTTTTATTATATGATAAAAACTGATTTAATATATATTAGTATAGATTAAAAGTACTAATATATATTAAAATTATGATGTTACAAATTCAAAAGCACCACCTATTAAAACACTGTTATTTTTGGCTGTAACAGCATAAATTGTTTTTTTGATAAAATATACATTTGCCAAATAAAATAAGCTTACAATAAAAAATAAGCCCATAATTTGATGATACTATACTATGATAGCCAGATATATATTTTGGCAAAAAACTTTCAAAAAGTATGACGTGTTTTAAAAATTCAGTCATGTCTGCTTTACTGTATAAAATGCTTTTGTACTGAATGGCAGAATGGGATATTTTAAATATTGTATTGCAGCCCAATCTCTTTGATTGTTAAAACAATGATTTTATGATTGCAAAAAGGATGAAAGAAATAAAATGAAATTTGCAGTATAGCTTATTTATTTGTGCCAAAATTTTTTGCTGTTAATATAATCCTACATCAAATGTAAATACCGCAGCAATGTAGACAAATTGGCATTTACACCATTTCAAAACATGGCAGGGCTTTGCAAAAGTATTTATTTTTCAGAATAAAAACAGAGAGCTTCAAGGTATTTATGCTTCTGAAGCTCTCTGTTTATACTCCTGCTGCACAAAATGAGCATATCATATAAAAAAAGCCCATATACTCAGATAAATTACAAATATTGTTATGGTTTTGCTTTTTTTACAGCGGCAATCACGGCCTGCTCTGTCACCTTTGCGGCCAATGTGCCAATGAGGTCTACAACAGGGGCTTGGCTTTCCATTTCCCCTGTGGACAAACAAAAAAGCGTATCTCCATCCAATGTGGTGTGAATAGGGCGAATGGCTCGGGCAAGGCCATCATGGGCCATGGCTGCTATTTTTTTTGCTTCTGCTTTTGTCAGCTTGGCATTTGTGGCAATGATGCCTATGGTTGTGTTTTTTCCGTGAAAGCTGGGAGCAGAGGCCATTTGCAGCATTGTTTTTTCTGTATTTATAAATGCTGTTTTTTCTGCATTGGTGGTGCCTGCAATGATTTTGCCATTTTCTAGTACATCTCCAAAAGCATTGACTGCTATGAGTGCGCCCACAGTAATGCCATTTTCCAATGTTTGCGAAAAGCTGCCAATGCCGCTTTTGCAGCAGCGCTGCATATCATAAAGCTTTCCCACAGTAGCCCCGCAGCCGGCTCCAACGCTGCCTTCCTGCAATGTTTTATCTGTGGCATTTTCACAGGCTTGATAGCCCATTTTTTTGTCAGGACGACAGCGATAATCTCCATAGGACAGGTCAAAAAGCACGGCTTGGGGTACAATGGGAACGGTAGTACAGCCTACATCAAATCCCAGATTTTTCTCTTCTAAATACTGCATGACGCCGCTGGCAGCCTCCAAGCCAAATGCAGAACCACCGGAAAGCACCACTGCATTTACCCTTTCCATGGCATTGACAGGGTCCAGCAAATCGGTTTCTCTTGTGCCGGGAGCAGCGCCTCTGACATCTACTCCGCAAACAGCTCCATTGGGTATGATGACGACTGTCACCCCTGTTTTGCCCTCTGTATTTTCCGCTTGTCCTACGAAAAGTCCCTTTACGTCTAATATATTGTTTTGCATAAAACCACCTCTTTCAAAAAACAAATATGGATATGGAGTTATAGGATTTTTTATCAAACCTTCCAATGTATATGCTTTCTTTGCATTAGTATACAAATAAAATTTTGTTTTGTAAATGGAACCTTTTTTTGTTTTTTGCATACTATGCAATATCATTTTATTTTCAGGAGGGGCAGATATGGGAAGATATCGTATAGAAGGCGGATACCCTCTAAAAGGCACATTGACTGTAAGAGGCAGCAAAAATGGTATATTGCCTGTGCTGGCGGCAGTGATGCTGACAGAAGGAGAAACCACACTGCACCATTGTCCTTTGATAGCAGATGTTTTTTTGACCATGGAGGTGCTGCAACAGCTGGGCTGTGCCGTGAAATGGCAGGGGCGGACAGTGACCATTGACAGCAGGCATTGTACCAGCAGCACCATTGAAAGCAAAAGTGTGCAAAAAATGCGCTCTTCCATACTGTTTATGGGGGCGTTGCTGGGCAGATGCAAAGAGGCAAGGGTGGGATATCCCGGAGGCTGTGAAATTGGTATGCGTCCCATAGATTTGCATTTGAAGGCGTTTCGTAAAATGGGTGTGAAAATAAAAGAGGAAAAGGGCCTTCTTTGCTGCAAGGGCATCGGTGTCACGGGAAGAAAAATCAATTTGGATTTTCCAAGTGTAGGCGCTACGGAAAACTGTATGCTTTTGGCCGCCAGAGCAAAGGGACACACAACCATTTATAATGCAGCCTGTGAACCTGAAATTGTAGAATTGCAGACATTTTTAAACAAATGCGGAGCAAAAATAAAAGGAGCAGGAACGGATTGCATTCGCATAGAAGGTGTCAAAAAGCTGCATGGCACAGAATACAGCATTGCTCCGGACAGAATTGAGGCAGGCACATTTCTTTGCGGTGCCGCCATTACAAAAGGAGAAATACAGCTGAAAAATGTCTGCCCCAATGCCATGCGTCAGGTATTGCTCCGTTTGGGAGAGGCAGGATGTATCATAAAAGAAACAAAGGAGGAAATTTATTTAAAGGCTCCGGAAAAAATATTGCCTGTTTCCAAAATACACACAGGGCCATATCCGGGATTTCCCACAGATATGCAGCCCCAGCTTATGACTGTATTGACATTGGCTTGTGGAACAAGTATTATTAGTGAAACAGTGTTTGAAGCAAGGTTTAAACATATTGGCGAGCTGTGCCGCATGGGGGCGGATATTGCCGTGGAAGGACAGACTGCTGTGATAAAGGGGGTCAAAAAGCTGCATGGTGCATATGTTTCCGGAAAAGACCTGAGAGGCGGTGCTGCATTGATACTGGCAGGATTGGCCGCAGAGGGAGAAACCGTTGTGGAAAACGCTTGCTATGTGCAAAGAGGGTATGAACAAATAGAAAAAGCCCTTTTTTCATTGGGAGCAAAAATTTTTTTAGAATAAAAGGTGTGAGTACACATTGAAAAGAAAAAAAGTGAAAAAAAGAAAGCCAATCAAAAAGCTTTCTCTAAAATTTGTGCTGATGCTTTTAGCAGCCACATTGGGCGGCACCGGTATTATATTTTCTCCTCTTTTTGCTGTACAAACAATAGAAGTGACAGAAATGGAGCAGTATTCCAAAGAGGCTGTATGTGATATGATTGGATTGAAAACCGGCACAAATGTTTTTTTGTATGACAAAAACAAAGCCGTTGAGATATTGGAAAAAAATCATTATATAGAATCGGCAGAGCTGACTGTACAGCTGCCAAGCACCATCAAAATTGATATTGCAGAAAGAAAAGTAAGAGGGTATGTGCCTTATGCCGGCTCGTACCTTTACATAGATGAATATGGCAGGGTGCTGGATGTGCAGGATACAACCAAAAAAACACTGCCGATTGTATATGGCCTGGAATTTAACGAATTTCAGCTGGGAGAGCTTTTGGAGGCAAAAAATGAAGAGTCCTTTGATGTGGTAGTCACTATTTCCCAGATGGTAACAAAATATGAGCTTTTAAACAGCATTTTGGAAATTGATGTAAGTGACCCGCAAAACATTACAGCAAATATCAACAAAATTGAAATACAGTTTGGAAGTATTGAAAATTGTGAACAAAAAATGGCATATTTGTCGCAAATTGTTGAAACAATACCGGAAAATGACAGGGGAGTATTGGACTTAAGTGATATGACAAAGCCCATTGTGTTTAAATATATGTTATAAAAAAAAGGATTTGCAATGCCATAAAAATGTACGTTTTGTCTGATTTGAAAAAAATTTTGTAATATTATTAAATTTATATTGAATCTGAGACAAAAAAGAGATAAGATAATAAAAAGGCAGTGCAAAAAGAAGGGAATGAAAATAAGATATACTAATCACTATTGCAAACAGCGTAATTTCCTATTTTTTATAATATGTACTAAAAATAGAAATATGTGAAAAAAGAAATAAAAAATACAAATTTAGGTATGGTGTTATCTGTTTTTTTCATGTATAATAAAAGCTACTTTATGTAATTCTGAACTCTAGGAGGGGATTTTTGTGCTCGAATTTGATATTCCACGCAACAGTAATATGGCACAAATCAAAGTAATTGGTGTCGGCGGCGGCGGCAATAATGCAGTGGACCGTATGATAGAAGATGGCTTGGACGGCGTTGAATTTATTTCTGTAAATACAGACAGCCAGCAGCTGGTAGATTCCAAATCACCTATTAAAATACAGATTGGGGAAAAATTGACAAAAGGACTTGGTGCAGGCGGCAACCCTGATATCGGAGAGCGTTCTGCCGAAGAAACACAAGAAGAGGTGGCACAGGCTTTAAAGGGAGCCGACATGGTGTTTATTACAGCCGGAATGGGCGGCGGCACAGGAACAGGAGCAGCACCAAAAATTGCTTCCATTTCAAAAGAAATGGGTATTTTGACAGTGGGGGTTGTGACAAAGCCTTTTAATTTTGAAGGCAAAAAAAGAATGGCAAATGCAGAAAGAGGCATTATGGAGCTGAAAAAAAATGTGGATACCCTTGTCATCATTCCAAACCAGCGTCTTTTAAGCATCATAGACAAAAAAACAACATTGACAGAGGCATTTAAAAAAGTGGACGAGGTATTAAGACAGGGTGTGCAGGGCATTGCCGATTTGATTTCAAAGCCCGGCGTTATCAATCTGGACTTTGCTGATGTGCGTACCATTATGGCAGACCAAGGCATTGCCCATATGGGAATTGGACAGGCTTCGGGAGAAAACAAGGCAGAGGTTGCGGCAAAAATGGCAATTCAAAGTCCTTTGCTGGAAACAACCATAGAAGGCGCAAGAAGTGTGCTTATTAACTTTAGCGGCGACAACAATTTGGGACTTTTGGAAACAGAAGAGGCGGCAGAGCTGATTCGTGAATCATTAGACCCTGAGGCAGAAATCATATTTGGTACAACCATCAATGAAGATTTGTCAGACCAAGTGATTGTAACAGTCATTGCAACAGGCTTGGAGGACAATGAAGTGGCAATGGGACAGCCTCAGCCACAACAGCCCCAGCAGCAGCAGGCACCACAGCAGCCTCAGCAAAGACAACAGCAGGCTATGCCGGGATTTATGAACAGGTCAGCAAGAACACAGCAGCAGCCCCAACAGCAACAGCCTGTGGCAGAGGAAAATAAACCGGCCAGAAGATTTTCTGATTTAGATGATTTTGAATCTGAAATAAAAATACCTGACTTTTTAACAAGAAAAAGATTTTAAAGGATGTGTAAAAGAGGAAAGGACAGAAATGCTGTTCTTTTTTCGTGTCAAAAAATAAATTTGTATTATAATATAGATTAAAACATATTAAAAAAGTCGACAATATACAAAAAAGTATATCTGTTGGCTTTTTTTGTGCAGTGATGTCAATATTTATGGTATGAATTTTGAAAAATAACAGCGTGTTTGACAAAAAACTTGCCATAGCTTGCTTATAATAGCATTAGAGCCTTTTAAAAGACAGCAAGAAGGAGGCGTTTTGTGGAAGTAACGATTTATGGGGACATAATATTTTTCATCAATTTTTTTATGGATTTTCTCATATTGTGGGTTACTGCTGTGTTTGCAAAAAAAAAGATTTCTAAAGCACGTATTATTTTGGGAAGTCTTTTTTTATCACTGCTTTATTGTGGGGGCATTGTTTTCCCTTTTCTTTCTTTTTTCTGTTATGGCATTGGCGGCATGGTGCTGTTGGCATTGGGGATTTGGATTGTATTTTTTCCAAAAAACATAAAAGAAGCACTGCAATATTTTTTGACAGCCAATGTGACAGCGTTTGCATTGGGAGGCACGGCAATGGCACTGTTTTTTGCAACAGGTATGCTGCATATGCTGGGCAATGGCATGGTTTTTCGGCTGGGACATTTTCCTTTGAAAATATTGCTCAGTGCCTCCTGTTTTTTTTACATACTCATAAAAATGGCAAAAAATTGGACAGAAGCAAATGTGATAAACGCAAGAAGCTACTGCAATGTTGTGATTGAAAAAAAGGGAGTCAAAATTCCCCTGCGTATGCTGATTGATACAGGAAATGGTTTAAAAGACCCTTTTTCCGGCAATGCTGTGGCCATTGTATCCTTTCAAGCCATCAAAAAGCTTTTTTCAAAGGAAGTACAGCTTTATTTTTTGAAAACCTATCAAAACCAACATAATTTTTATGAATATGCTTTAAAAACAGAAAAAACATTAGCCATGCATTTGATTCCCTTTTCCAGTTTGGGAAAAGAAAATGGACTTTTGCTTGTGTTTCAGCCAGAGAGCTTTGAAATAAAAGGAAACCAAAAAAAAGATGTTTCTGTTGGGGTATACTGTGGCTGTTTTCATGGCGGATATGACGGGCTTTTGAGTCCTGAATTGCTGAAATAAAAGGAGGAGGCAAAAAATGAAGTTTTTATTATTTCAATTAAAATATGACATGGGTTGTTTTTTGCGGAAATGGCGTAAAAAAATCAATGGCGTATTTTATATCGGGGGAAGTGATGTTTTTCCGCCTCCCCTCAAAGCAGAGGAAGAAGCCCTTTTGCTGGAGCAAATGGGAGGAGAAAATGATGTGCAGGTAAAATCTGTGCTGATAGAAAGAAATCTGCGTCTTGTGGTATATATTGCCAGAAAATTTGAAAATACAGGTGTAAATGTGGAGGATTTGATTTCTATTGGCACAATTGGTTTAATCAAAGCTATAAACACATTTAATCCGGAAAAGAAAATAAAGCTGGCTACTTATGCATCCCGCTGCATTGAAAATGAGATATTGATGTATTTAAGAAGAAACAGCAAAACAAAATCAGAGGTTTCCATTGATGAACCTTTAAATGTGGACTGGGAAGGAAATGAACTGCTTTTGTCTGATATACTGGGAACAGATGCAGATGTGATATACAAAGATATTGAAGAAGAGGTTGATAAGGATTTGTTGGGAAAAGCCATGGAAAAGCTAACACAAAGAGAAAGAAAAATCGTGGAAATGCGTTTTGGCATACTGCCCGAAACCACAGAAAAAACACAAAAAGAGGTGGCGGATTTGCTGGGCATTTCACAATCCTATATTTCTAGGCTGGAGAAAAAAATCATAAGCAGATTAAAAAAGGAAATGAGCAAAATGATATAATTTGACAGAATGATACAATGGTTTTATGATATAAAATAGAATGAAATTGTAAAACTGTTTTGTTATGGAAAGGAAGCTGCATATGATTTTAGAAAAAGTAACAGAAAAAAGAATAGAGCTGCTTTCGGACATTGTAGCACTGTGGGAGGCTTCTGTCAGAAAAACCCACACATTTTTGTCAGAAGAGGAAATGATAAAATTGCGTCCCTTGGTATCACTGGCAGTCAAAAAGGTGCAAATCCTTTTGGTGGCAAAAGAAGAAAATGGAACATTGATGGGATTTATGGGAATAGAAAACAAAAAAATAGAAATGCTCTTTGTCAGCCCTGCTTTTTTTGGAAAAAGGGTAGGAAAGGCTCTTTTGCTGTCTGCTGTAAAACAATACCATGCTGTGTTGGTGGATGTCAATGAACAAAATACAAAGGCTCTGGAATTTTACAAACGCAATGGATTTTTTGTGGTTTCTCGTTCTCAAACAGATAAATCAGGAAATCCCTTTCCCATACTGCACATGAAATGGGGGCAGGCAGAAAGCACTTGGGAGTGAATATATGTCAAATTTTATTTCTTTGTGTCAAAATACAGACAATGAGGAATATATTGTTTTAAAAAAGCAAAGCATGGCAACACTGCTTCATGTTATAGAGCTGAGTGGCTGCAAAATAGCAAAAACAACATGGGAGAAGGAAATGATATCCTATTTGGAATCGAAAAAAAGGATGATGCTGCAAAAGGATAACATTGGATTTGATATTTGTCATATGCCATGGCGAAAACATTATTTTGAGGCACAAAAAAAATTTATATTTTTGGTATTGGAGGCAGTGGAGAAAAAAACAGACTGGCAAATGCTGCAATATCAGCCAAAGGAAGCCGTACTTTTTTTGATGCTGGCAAGAATGCGCTGTCTGTTTCAAAAGCTGACATGGCATATGGTGGAGCAAAAAATGCCCTAGTGTATGGTTTTGAAAAAGCAATGCTTTTGTAGGAAAATATACCATATTTTTTGTAAAAAAATGTTGACCTTTTTACAAAAATTTTGTATGGTTAAGATAGTATCAAAATCATTGAGGAAGGGGTGTTGTGTATGGAAAATATTACGCCTGACGGAAAGATAAAAACCATTCGCTGTGTAAAAGCAACCCATGAGGATTTTGCAAAGCTGGTCAATCTTGGTAAGGAAGCAAAAAAATGTTTGCAGGAGCTGGAAGTACAGTGGAACTGCACAAAAGAAGCATTGGCTGAAGAAATCAAAAAAGACGCCTATGCCGTATTGACAAAAGGAACACAAACAAAAACAAAATTGGAGCTTTACATAGAAATGCTGCAATGGGCAGAGCAGCTGGCGGCTTATCATAATGCTTATCATGTTTTGATGGAGGAAGGCGTCAATGAACTGCTGGCCACCATTGGTGTGGGACAGGAGAGCTATGGCTATGATTTTTATCAGCTCTGTTTGGATAATTAAAGGGTGTATAAAAAACAGTATCAATGAGAAAATATCATTATGATTTTCCAATGGCAAAAGTGCTAAAATGTTGATTTTCCAATCCATTTTAGCACTTTTATTTTTGTTTGCGGCTGGGGGAACAAAAGTATAAAGCATTGACTGCTTAAAAACAACAAAGGGTTCAAACCTCAGCCGGCAGATGAAACAGAAAAGGTGTTCAAAATGGCACTAAATACAACAGATTGTAATACCTGCCGCTTTTTATGTGGATAGAACAAAAGCATTGCACCTGCAAATGCTTTTCCAGCTTTTTGAGCTGTTCAAAAAGAGAATGCAAAAGAGAAGGATGGTAATATATCAAATGGGTGTTATAAATCCATGTGATGTACTAATTCATAATCATAATTGATAAAATTTCCGTTTTGCTGTTTGATTGTTTGTCCTATGACACCTCGAACAGCAGTTTTTTTGAGTATGGTGCTGTTTTTTTCTGTTTGTGCCATAAAAATGCCTTGGTCACTGCGCATGATAAGCATATGCTTTCCCTCCTGTTTTTCATTATTATTTTAAAAAAAGGAAATTGCTATACTGGGAAAAATTGTTTTTTTATGACAGTCTTTGCAGGGTATAATTTTGACTTCTCTGGAAATGATTTTTAGTAAGGCAAATTGCCTGAAAAGCAACGAGGAGGCATAACAAATGGTCAACAAAGTTGAAATATGCGGAGTCAATACCTCAAAACTGCCAGTTTTAAAAAATGAAGAAAAAGAAATATTGTTTCAAAAAATATTGCAGGGAGATAAAGAAGCAAGACAGCAGTATATTTATGGCAATTTGCGGCTGGTGCTGAGTGTAATACAGCGTTTTGCAAACAGAGGGGAATATATGGATGATTTATTTCAGGTAGGCTGTATTGGACTGATGAAAGCCATTGACAATTTTGACATTACCCAAGGAGTGAAGTTTTCTACTTATGCAGTGCCTATGATTATAGGAGAGGTACGACGGTATTTGCGGGACAACAATCCCATCAGAGTCAGCCGTTCTTTGAGAGATACTGCCTATAAGGCACTTCAAATAAAAGAAAGACTGACAGCAGAAAAATCAAAAGAGCCTGCCATTGAAGAAATTGCAAAGGAGCTAGGAATGCCGAAGGAAAGTGTTGTAATGGCACTGGATGCCATACAAGACCCCATATCCCTTTTTGAGCCGGTTTATCATGATGGAGGCGATACTCTTTTTGTAATGGATCAGGTAAGTGATGAAAAAAACGGAGATACACTTTGGCTGGAAAACATTTCATTAAGTGAGGCCATGGAAAGGCTTACCGACAGAGAAAAGAAAATTGTCAGCCTTCGCTTTTTTCAAGGAAAAACACAGACAGAAGTCAGCACAGAAATCGGTATCAGCCAAGCCCAGGTTTCCCGCTTGGAAAAAAGTGCATTGCGTCATATGAGAAAATATATGTAAAAAAACAACAGCAATGCCTTGCAATGGAAATGAAAAATGTGATATGCTAATCAAAAACAAGGGGAAGAATGGTTTTTATGAAATGGATACAACACTTTCAAACAATTACAGCACATAAACGAATGGTTATGCAGTATTGTTTTGCTGTGGGATTATATAAACAAGCTATACTGCATGATTTATCAAAATATTCTCTGACAGAATTTTTGGTTGGCGCAAAATATTATCAGGGGCATAGAAGTCCCAACAATGCTGAAAGAGAGGCAAAGGGCTACTCCTCTGCATGGCTTCATCACAAGGGGAGAAACAAGCATCATTTTGAATATTGGCTGGATTACAGCGGAAAAAAGGACACTGTTTTTGCAGGCATGAAAATGCCTGTCTGCTATGTGGTAGAAATGTTTTTGGATAGAATTGCAGCCTGCAAAACCTATCAAAAAGAAAAATATACTCAAAAAAGTCCTTTGCTTTACTATGAAAACAGTAAGGCCTATCATATCATGCATCCCTCATCGCAAAAACTGCTGGAAAAGCTGCTGCATTTATTGGCAGAGCAGGGAGAACAAAAAGCACTGGAATATGCAAAAAAAGTATTGAAAAAAGAAAGAAAAGAAAAAAGAAAAGCATTTTGGAAGCATAAAAAATAGGAAATGGAAAAAAGAGCTGTTTTTTAATACAAAAAAAGAAACAGACTCTTTTTTATTTATATACAAATGGTACAAATAAAATCATGCATCATGCATTTATTGCTGTGTAAGTTTCATGTAAAAAAATGAAATACCATTCATTTTTAAACCATAGATAGTGATTATGGATAAAACACCATATTTTTTGAACAAAAAATAGTTTGATTTTGATATTGCAGTCACATAAAAAAAGGAATACAATACTCATACGCTTTAAAGTGCAACACTTTAAATGAGAAAAGCTTTTTAGCCCAAATTTTCCCCTATTAACAAATGAAAATAGAAATTGAGGTGCAAAAATGAAGGAAAAAACAACTTTTACAAACAAACTGGGATTTGTACTGGCTTCTGTGGGGTCAGCAGTGGGCATGGGAAATATATGGATGTTTCCTTACCGCTTGGGAAGCTATGGAGGGGCTGCTTTTTTGCTGCCATATATTTTTTTTGTAGCCCTTTTTGGTGCAGTGGGACTTTCCGGAGAGTTTGCTCTGGGACGTTTGACAGGCACAGGCCCCATTGGCTCTTATGAATATGCCATGAAAACAAGAGGAAAAAAAGGAGGAGCCATATTGGGTGCCATCCCTCTTTTAGGCTCTTTGGGCATTGCCATTGGATATGCCATCATTGTAGGATGGGTGCTTCGCTTTTTGGCAGGCTCTGTGACAGGAGATATGCTTCAGGTAGAATCCTCTGTATATTTTTCTCAAATCACAGGAGCGTTTGGCAGTGTTTTTTGGCATATCATTGTCATTTGCATTGCAGCATTGGCTTTGACAACAGGTATCATCACAGGCATTGAAAAGGTTAGCAAATTTATGATGCCAGCATTTTATATATTATTTATCATACTGGCTGTTCGTGTGGCATTTCTTCCCGGAGCCATAGAAGGCTATCAATATCTTTTGATTCCCAGATGGGAATATCTGCTCCAGCCGGAAACATGGATTATGGCAATGGGACAGGCATTTTTTTCACTTTCCATTACAGGCTCTGGCATGATTATATATGGAAGCTATCTGGACAAAAAGGAAAATATTGTTCATTCAGCAGGGGTAACGGCATTTTTGGATACTTGTGCGGCAATGCTTTCCGGCTTTGCCATCATTCCGGCAGTGTTTGCATTTGGCATGGACCCGGCTTCCGGCCCTCCGCTAATGTTTATTACCATTCCTAAAATATTCAGCCTGATGCCTATGGGACAGCTTTTTGGTGCATTTTTCTTTCTTTCTGTACTGTTTGCAGGCATCACATCTCTTATCAATATGTTTGAGGTTTGCAGTGAGGCGGTGCAAAACAGAGCAAACATAAAAAGAATCCCTTCCATTGCTCTGGTAGCCTTGGCAGTGTTTGCAGTAGGTATCTTTTTGGAATATGAGCCATATATGGGAAAATGGATGGACATGATAACCATATATGTTGTGCCTATTGGTGCAGTGTTGGGAGCAGTTATGATTTACTGGGTTTTGGGAAAGGAAAAAATTGGTGCAGAGCTGAATCTGGGCAGAAAAAAACCACTTGGAAAAGGTTTTTTTTGGACAGCAAAATATTTTTATGTATTTTTGGCGGCGGCTGTTGTGGTGCTGAGCATTGTTTATGGAGGCATTGGATAATATAAATGTGGTATTGATTTGGAATATAAAAAAGAGCTTTTTCGTAAAATTACGGAAAGGCTCTTTTTTCAATTTAAAAAACAGAAAAATGAACGAATTACATTGCCGTTTAGAAACCATTTGACATAAGCAGTTTGCAGAGCAAATGCAGGAAAATGGTTTCTGGCAATGCAATGAGTGGTTTTCATACACAGTATGAAAAAATGTCCTATTAAGGAATTACATTGCCGTTTAGAAACCAATTGACATAGCAGTTTGCAAAGCAAATGCAGGAAAATGGTTTCTGGCAATGCAATGAGTGGTTTTCATAGGCAGTATGAAAAAATATCCTATTAAGGAATTACA
>CALWSR010000032.1 GCA_944384265.1 uncultured Clostridia bacterium | reverse complement strand
AAGGCCCGGTGGTCAAGAGGTTAAGACACGGCCCTTTCACGGCTGTAACCCGGGTTCGATTCCCGGTCGGGTCATTTCTAGTGATGAAGCGTTTATGGGAAACACCCGTATCCATTCCGAACACGACGGTTAAGACATAAACGGCTGATGATACTTGGTGGGGGACTGCCTGGGAAAGTAAGTGGTCGCTAGAATTTATGCCGATGTGGCTCAATTGGCAGAGCAGCTGACTTGTAATCAGCAGGTTAACGGTTCGAGTCCGTTCATCGGCTCTTTTTTTCAAAATAAAGTGATAGTATGGGTCTTTAGCTCAGTTGGTTAGAGCATCCGGCTCATAACCGGACGGTCCCGGGTTCGAGTCCCTGAAGACCCACTTTATTTTAAATTTTGTATGGCTCAGTAGCTCAGTTGGTTAGAGCGCCGGCCTGTCACGCCGGAGGTCGAGGGTTCGAGCCCCTTCTGAGTCGTTTGCAAAAAAAAGTTTGCAGTATAAGAAATTTTTTCACATAATAGTGAAAAATAATAAACATGGGAGTTTAGCTCAGCTGGGAGAGCATCTGCCTTACAAGCAGAGGGTCACAGGTTCGAGCCCTGTAACTCCCATTTTATTTTGAAAAATCATAAACTATGATGGGGCGGAGTAGCTCAGTTGGCGAGAGCACGCGGTTCATACCCGCGGTGTCATGGGTTCAAATCCCTTCTCCGCTATGTATAAACACAGTATCAAAAAGGGTACTGTGTTTTTTTATAATAAAAGTCAATAAAATTTTCACTATGTTGCTTTTTAAAAAACTGCTTTGCCAAAAGCTTGTAGTAATAATAGTGATTTTAAAAATATTATATAAATAGTATGTGATAGTGATGATGAAATCAAAAGGGGAATTTGGAAATGGCCATAAAAGCAGGTATCAATATGACAATGACATATGATTCTATAAAAGATATATTACAATGCCTAAAACAAAAAGGCTGGTATTGCAATGATAATGGCAATATTATTTATACAAGATATTGTGACAATTTGATATTACAAAGAGAAAAATATAAAAGCTATAAAATGGCAGTTGATTTTTTGATGGAACAGCATAAAATATCACCTCTGCAAGCTGTAATACTGATAAAGGAGCATACGAATATTGGCATCACTGTATTTTTTATAGGAAATGATGCCTTGATTATTTCTTTTAGTAAAAATTGTCGCATGAAACATTATGGAAAGGGACATTTTGTAGATATCCCTTGGTATGTGGAGGAAATCATTATGCCTTTAGCGTTGCATTTTGAAATTAGTTCTTGTGAATGCAGTCAAATAGGTGGTATATTTTAAGCATCGTGATATGTTGCATTAATGTAAAAAATGATATAGCCCTGTAAATACAAACTTTCAAAATATCACAATGAGATTGGTATCTTTTTTTGAAGTATACTTTCCTTTTCCAGTCTATGAAAAGAGAAAAATATAGAGGAGTTTCGTTATAAAATCAATGTTTCATATTAAAGTAACACAATATGATGCTATGATGGGAGGAATGTTTGTGAAAACAGAATTGTCTTTTATGAAAGAGCTACTAAAAAAAGCAGACAAAAAAGATAATGAAAGAAAAGTATTTGGAGCAAAGCAGCATCAATATCGTTGGGCTCCCCCTGTTTCAGAAGAAAAATTGCAGGAATGGGAACAACATTTTGGCATTATATTGCCAAAAGAATACAGAAGCTTTTTGAAAGAGATTGCAGGAGGAGGAGCAGGACCTTACTATGGAATCTATCCCATAGAAGAGACTTTTCGTTATGATAAAGAGCTGCTATGTGAACAGTGTTTATTAAAACCGAATATGACAAAAAAAGAATGGAAAGAAATTTCTGAAAACCTCGAATATGATTATGGCGGCATACTGCCCATTGGCACACAAGGCTGTACTTATGAAACAGGATTGATTTTGACAGGAGAATATAGAGGACGTATTGTATATTTTGACTATGATTGTGAAGGGCTTCCTTTTTTTGTGGAAGAAAATGATTTTTTACAGTGGTATGTGAGGTGGCTGGAGGAAGTTATAAATGGATATAATATTTTTTGGTTTGGATGTAATGTGGGAGGGAATGAAGAAACCCTTATTGAAAAATATCAAAGGGCAGAAACAGAAAAAAGAAAATTGGATATTTTAAACAGTTTTTTTAAATTTCAGCATATTAAGGCAAAAACGGAGCATTTTATTTGGAAGATACAACAAAATAGCAGTAAAACCATAAAAGAAGTGGCCGCAGATATATTATTACATTTTGGCAGCAAAAAGGGTGAAAAAATGTTGGAATTATTTTGGAATGAGAAACAATATGCTGCTGCAGTCAGAGTAATATCCAACAGACAAAAATATGATTTTGAAAAGTGGTATGAAAAAATATTTTCTGTCACAGATATATTGCAGGGAGAGGATTTAGTGAAGGCTGCACATATATTATCAAAGTGCAGCAAAATGACAGTGGGAGATATGTTGAAATTATTGGACAATCCCAATAGTACGGAGCAAGAAAAATGTCGAGTGGTTTATTATACCACAAAAATGCCGCAAAAGGAAAAATACATAGAACAATATATCCGTTTATTTTTGAAAGAAAGTGATTATTTCCGATTGATTGTGATACAAACATTAAGTGATGTAGAAAATGAAAAATTGTTTCAAGTGTATGATGATTTTATAAAAAAGCAAAAAGCGGCAGAAAAGGGAAAAAAAAGAGAGCCTACCATAGGATATATATTTTTTAATTTAGAAAGAATTTATAAAAAGGCGGGAAGGAAATTTTAAGAAAGCAGGAAAGAGAATGGAATATTCTATTGTAAAAAATATAAAAAAGAATATTTTTACAATCATCCATGGCAAAATCTGAAAGGGCAGATATAAAGGAATTGGGGCAAAAGGGATTTGCATGACCTGCAATAATATATTTGAAAATTTTTTTGAAAAAGGCATGATACAGTGTACCACTGCATATGATAAAAAACAGCCTGTGAGTGTGATTGTTTTTGGAAAAGCCAATGGAACATGGTGAAATGATTTTATTGTATGTATTGCCGGAGCATTTGAAAAAAGAAAGGAACAGGACATTGTTTTGAATATACTTTAAACGCTTTTGCCACTGAAAATATTTTGGAATACATATTTATAAATGCTGTAAGAAAACAAAAGAGGCAGACGGCTTTATGGAAAAAGAAAATTTTTTGCAGAGAAAACTCTGCTGTTTCATGCAACAGTGTTCTCTCCAGGCTAAAAAATACTGCTTCCCAACAAAGTCATACAAAAAAGCTGCACTCATATGGGTTTTATAAAACAAAATATGTTATCGTATGAAAAGAGATGGGATATTGCAAAAACAGTATAAAATAAGCCATAATGGTTTTTAGTCATAAGTGGAAAATATTGCCTAAATTTTTCAATTAATTCCCTAAAATCTTCAAAAAAGCATAAAATTTGTCAAAAATTTGATTTACTTTTTAAAAGGAATGTTGTATGATTTTGATAAATGGATTGCAATTTGAGGAGGCAATATCATGTCAAGATTTACTATTATTCTTATTTTAGGAATGATATTTATAATAGATGGAATGATATCAATGATAATGCTAAAAATAAAAAAGAATAGAAAAAATACAAATTTGGCTACTTCCATAGGCTTTTTCACAGCAGGCTTGTTATTGATAGCAATGGATTTTCTACTATTTTTTAGGGAGGATTTCTGATTTATGTTCCTACAAATGCTGTGCTTTTATGGCCACAGTGTTTTTGAAAAATAGATTTCTACTTTTATCTGATGTGAAATCCCTTTGTATTCAATGTGCCTGAAGTGCTTCAGCAGTATAAAATAAAATTGGAAATAAATATTGTTCATCATTTTTGAAAATATTATAAAAGAAAATAATGAAACAGAAAAAACAAATGATTTTTGGAAGCAATACAAAAGGAGGAAGCCTATGCGTGTTGGAATGGGATATGACGTGCATAAATTGGTAGAAAACAGGAAATTGATACTGGGCGGTGTAGAGATTGACTATGAAAAGGGATTGCTGGGACATTCTGATGCAGATGTGTTGCTGCACGCCATTATGGATGCATTGCTAGGAGCAGCAGCATTGGGAGATATTGGAAGGCATTTTCCCGATAAGGATGACACCTTCAAAAATATTTCCAGTATGAAGCTGTTGCACCAAGTTTTATACTTGCTAAAACAAAAAAAGTATTGTATAATTAACATTGACGCTACCATCATAGCACAAAAGCCAAAATTAGCAGGCTATATCAATGCCATGGAAAAAAATATAGCGGCTGCTTTGGAGCTGGAGAAGGACCAAGTGAGTGTGAAAGCTACCACAGAAGAGGGACTTGGCTTTACAGGTGAATGTCTTGGCATGGCAGCACAGGCTGTCTGTTTGATAGAAAAACAATCATAAAACAGAAAAAGCTGTATGAACAATAAAATTTTTTGAAAGAACATTTTGCTTTTGTCCATATTGTTCTCTCTGCGAAAAAAAACGCTGTTTCTGAACAATATTCATTGCCAAAGAAATCGGAGACCAATGGAGTAGGGTTTTTGCCGCAGCAAAAATGAAAAGCAGAAAAAAGCTGCATGGATAAAGAGATTTTTTTGTTTTCAGCGAAAATGGTTTGTATTTTTCATATTTGTGTTTTAACTGCATTTTCTATGGAAGCTGCTTTGTTTAAGCACTTATAACCATAAAAAATATGGATTTATTATGAAAAAAGTATTGATGGAAAGAGTAGTTTTTTGGAAAGCCGCCAGAGAAAAAGGGTCGCTGTATATGTGGTGTATACAGTGGGTGGAAACCCTTACCGGAAAGAATAAAAATGAAGTGCATTCCTGAACTGCACAGGCGAAAAATTTTTTTTGAGTAGCTTGTAGCCGTTGACACCGTTACAGTCTGAGAGTGAGAGAGGTCCCAAAGGGCTTCTCTAAGTAAAGTGGAACCACGGAGTGATTTGCTTCGCCTTTGCCTTTGAATGGGCAGGGCGAAGCTTTTTTGATTCTAAAAAACAATAAACAGGAGTATTTGAGCAAATGTTGCAGCAGGTAACATTTTTGTGTAAAAAAGAGTATATTGAAAAGAATAATATTTAGGGAGTGAATTTTTATTATGTTAAAGGATTTGATTCGTGTGGTAAAAGAAAAGGACCCTGCTATAAAGGGCAATGCAGAGGTATTGTTATACCCCAGCTTTTGGGCAACCATATCCCATAGAGTGGCACACCACTTTTATAAAAAGAAACACTATTTTATAGCAAGGTTTATATCCCAATTTTCCCGTATGCTCACAGGTATTGAAATCCATCCTGGTGCAAAAATCGGAAAGGGATTTTTCATTGACCATGGTATGGGCGTTGTCATAGGAGAAACCTGTGAAATTGGTGATAATGTACTTTTATATCAAGGCGTTACATTGGGCGGTACAGGAAAGGGCAGCGGAAAGCGTCACCCAACCATAGGCAACAATGTAATGATTGGTTCTGGTGCAAAGGTTTTGGGACCTGTTGTAATAGGGGATAATGCCAAAATTGGGGCAGGGTCTGTTGTGGTAAAGGATGTGCCTGCCCATACCACGGCGGTGGGTGTGCCTGCAAGATATACACTGCAGCCCAAGGAAGAGCAAACCAAAAAGCCTTCTGACGAGCTGGACCAGCTGAGATTATCTGACCCGGTGTCAAGAGATTTGAAGGAAATTTCAGATAGAATTAAAATGATTGAAAAAATACTTGTGCAAAAGGATAAATATAACAGAAAAATAGGATAAAAAAACAGATTTTATGGATGAAATCAATCAAAAGCATTTTTATGGTGCTGTGATAAAAAAGTCAATCAAATGTTATGTCATAAAAACCATAAAAATACTTTTACAAATGAAAAAAACAATGTAAAATGATAACAAAAGGAAAGTAGGAAGGGAGTTAAAAACATGAAGGTTTATAACACACTGACAAGACAAAAAGAAGAATTTGTACCACAGCAGGAAGGCAAAGTGAAAATGTATGTATGTGGTCCTACTGTATATGATTATATCCACATTGGAAATGCAAGGCCCTATGTGGTGTTTGATACAGTCAGAAGATATTTGGAATATAAAGGCTATGACGTAACCTATGTTCAAAATTTTACAGATGTAGATGACAAAATCATCAACAGAGCTAACCAAGAGCATAGCAGCATGGAAGAAATTTCAAACAGATATATTGAAGAGGCTTTTCATGATGCAGACGGTTTAAATGTAAAGCGTGCCACAGTACATCCCCGTGTGACAGAAGAAATGGACCATATCATCGAAATGATTCAAACTCTCTTGGACAAAGGGGCGGCTTATGAAGAGAATGGAACAGTATATTACAATACAAAGCAGTTTCCTGAGTATGGAAAGCTTTCTAAAAAGAATTTGGATGAATTGATTGCCGGTGCCAGTGAAAGAGTTTCTGTGGACGATGCCAAAAAAAATCCCACAGATTTTGTGCTTTGGAAGCCTCACAAGCCGGGAGAACCAAAATGGGAAGCACCTTGGGGAGCAGGCAGGCCGGGCTGGCACATTGAATGCTCTGTGATGGCAAAAAGACATTTGGGAGATACCATTGATATCCATGCAGGGGGAGAGGATTTGATATTCCCTCACCATGAAAATGAAATTGCACAAAGCGAAGCGGCAAACGGAAGACAATTTGCAAAATATTGGCTGCACAATGGCTTTATTACAGTGGATAATGAAAAAATGTCAAAATCATTGGGCAATTTCTTTACCGTAAGGGATATTGCAGCACAATTTCCTTATGAGGTCATTCGCTTTTTTATATTAAATGGTCATTATAGAAGTCCCATCAATTTTAGCAGAGATTTGATGCAGGCCTGCCAAAACGGTTTGGAAAGAATCAAAAACTGCAAAAAGGATTTGGCCCATTATATTGCCAACTGCCCGGAAGGTGCATTAAAAGAAGAGGAAAAAGCAGCACTAGAAGAATTACAGAAATTTAAAGTGCAGTTTGAAACAGCTATGGATGACGATTTTAATACAGCTGATGCCATTTCTGCCATTTATGAATTGGTTAGATTTGCAAACAAAGCCATCAAAGACAATATGTCTAAAGCATTGGCGGTGAAGGTGGAGGATATGCTCAATCATCTTTGTGATGTATTAGGCATTGCTGAAATCAAACAGGAGCAGCCTCAGGAGGATACTGCAGAAATAGAAGCCTTGATTGCAAAGAGAACAGAAGCAAAGAAAAACAAAGATTTTGCCACAGCCGATGCCATCCGTGACCAGCTGGCAGCAATGGGCGTTACCATAAAGGATACACGCCAAGGCGTACAGTGGTTTAGAGGGCAATGATATGGAGGCTTTGGAAAATATAAAGGCATTGCTCATAGAAGGCAAACAAGGGGGGATTCCGCCACGGGAGGTTTCCCCCCTTGGTCTTGCCTATATTGGAGATGCTGTGTTTGAAATTTTTGTCAGAACGGCCGTGCTTTCAAAGGGAAATGCCCCTGTCAATAAATTGCATAAGCAGTCAAAGGATGTTGTCAATGCCAAAGCACAGGCACAAATGTATCACCGCATTGCGCCCTATTTGACAGAGGAAGAAAATGCTGTGTTTAAAAGAGGCAGAAATGCAAAATCCTTTACCACACCCAAAAATATGAATTTAATAGATTATCGTCATGCCACAGGCTTGGAAGCATTGTTTGGATTTTTGTATTTAAGCGGAAAAATGCAAAGAGCATTAGAATTGTTTGAAATTGGTTTTGAAAAAAGATACACAACAGATATTGAAAAACAATCCCCTATGTGAGAAAATAAAATGCAGAAATCATTTTATAAAGGGATTTAAAGGAGTGTATCAATTTGGAGCAAAAACAAAAAAATGACAATCAGCTGGAGGGCAGAAATGCCATATTGGAGGCCATGCGCAGCGGCAGAGATATGGAAAAGCTGCTGGTGCAAAAGGGCAATGTGGAAGGCACTATCAAAAGAATTATTGCACAGGCTGCCCAAAAGGGCATTGTGATACAGGAGGTGAGCCGGCAAAAGCTGGACGAGCTTTCTCAAACAAAAAATCATCAGGGTGTCATTGCTTTTGTATCTGCCCATAACTATGCAGAGGTGGAAGATATTTTGCAAAATGCCAGAGAAAAAGGCGAGGACCCTTTTATTATACTTTTAGACGGTATTACAGACCCTCACAATTTAGGAGCCATACTAAGAAGTGCAGAATGTGCAGGCGCCCATGGTGTGATTATACCAAAAAGGCGTTCTGTGGGTTTAAATGCCACAGTGGCAAAAACCTCTGCCGGTGCTGTGGAATATATGCCCGTAGCAAGAGTGACCAATATTGTCAAAACAATGGAGCAGCTGAAAAAAGAAGGCTTATGGTTTGCCTGTGCAGATATGAAGGGGTTGGATTATTTTGATACAGATATGAAAGGCCCTTTGGGACTTGTCATAGGCAGTGAAGGAGAGGGCGTCAGCAGACTGGTAAAGGAAAACTGCGATTTTACAGCGGCCATTCCCATGTATGGTAAAATAGCTTCTTTGAATGCTTCTGTGGCAGCGGGTCTTTTGATGTATGAAGTGGTCCGCCAAAGAAAATTTGGATAAAAGGGTGGTTTTGCAGTTTTGGCAAAAGAATTTTTATTGGTAGACGGTTATAATATGATACACGCATGGAAAGAGCTGAAGCAGCTGGTGGAGGTGAGTCTGGAAAGTGCCAGACAAAAGCTTTTGGATATGCTTTCCAATTATAGAGGAAGCCAAAAAATGGAGATTATTGTTGTTTTTGACGGTTACTTGGTAAAAGGCAATATAGGAACTGTGTACCAATATCACAATATTTCTGTGGTGTATACAAAAGAAGCAGAAACAGCTGACCATTTTATAGAAAGAACAGTGCATAGCCTGCCCCGTCATTATAAAGTCAGTGTTGCCACATCAGACGGTTTGGAGCAAATGATTATACTGGGGCAGGGGGCCCAAAGGATGACAGCAGAGGAGCTGCATAGAAGAATATTGTCAGCAGAAAAAAATATTCGTCAAAAATATATAGAAAACAGACCCCCAAAAAACAATATTTTGGCAGATAATATTGACAAAGAGGCTTTGGAATGGATTGAAGCATTGCGGCGGCAAAAATAAAAAAGTATACTGAGGTGATAACAGTATGATAAACCAAAAAAGACACGCCTATAAGGAACAAAAGGATGAGGAACTGATAGAGCTGGTGCAAAAGGGGGATACATATGCACAGGAGCATTTGCTGAATAAATATAAATCTCTTGTCAAAACAAGAGCAAGAACTTATTTTCTCATTGGAGCGGATACAGAGGATATTATACAGGAGGGCATGATTGGGCTGTATAAAGCAATAAGGGATTTTCAAAGGGAAAAAAACACATCTTTTAGAGCATTTGCAGAGCTTTGTATCAATCGTCAAATGATTACAGCCATTAAAATGTCCACCAGACAAAAGCATATTCCTTTAAATTCTTATGTTTCCCTAAACCGTCCTGTATTTGAAGAAGAGTCCCATGAAACCTATATGGATTTGCTTATGGGCGGAGAAATACTCAATCCGGAGGTATTGCTTATTGGCAGAGAGGATAAGCATTTTATGGAGGCACAAATTGTGAAAATGCTGAGTGATTTTGAAAAGAGAACATTGCTTTTGTATTTGAGAGGAAAAACCTATTATGAAATTTCCGGTATTGTAGGCAAGTCTGAAAAATCCATAGATAATGCACTGCAAAGAGTCAAAAAGAAAATTGAAAAATATTTAGAGCAAAAAAAAGCTTGACGAAACATTCGTTATGTGTTACCATATAAAGGCTGAAGAAAAGAGAAGCTTCTCTTTTCTGTGCTGCTATGGCTCAGCAGGTAGAGCGTCGCCTTGGTAAGGCGGAGGTCACGGGTTCAAATCCCGTTAGCAGCTTTTTACACCTTGTATTTTTACAAGGTGTTTTTTCATTTGAATACCACACAATGACAGCTATTGTCAAATATATGTGTGACTAAAATCATATTTTGATGATGATTTTTATTTTTATGCACAAAAAGGTACAGTAATATTTATGCCATAGAAAAGGGATATTTTTGTGAAAAATACCAAAGATTTTTTTTATAAAATGTTGGAAATAAAAAATAGAATATAGCAGTAGTGAAAAAAGTAGCAGATACCAAAAAAGAACTGAATGAAAAAAACAATGAAATTTGTCAAAAAAAAACAAATAAAAAATCATACAATAAAATATGATAAAATAGTGTATGAGTATGGTTATTTTGTATAAAATAAATTGTATTTTTATTATAATATCTGTCTGATTTTAGAGATAAAAAACTATTGCAAAATAAAAAGGAAGGATATATAATATGCTCATTGATAAAGTAAGGCATTTTCTAATAGGATAGAAAAATGCTTATTTATCTGAAAGAAACTGTTTTATTTTTACAATTTGGGAGGAAAAAATAATGAAAAAACTTTTAGTATTTTGTGCAGCAGCAATGATGGCAATGGGTATGGTAGCGTGTAGTTCTGACACAGCAACAACAACAGATGATACAACAACAGTGACAGATGACGCAGCAGCAACAGATGACACAACAGCAACAGACGACACAACAGCAACAGATGACACAACAGCAACAGACGATACAACAGCAACAGATGCAACAGCAGCAGATGATGCAGCAGCAACTGATGCAGCAACAGATGATACAGCAGCACAATAATTTTGAATACATAAAAATCCAACCATGAATGGTTGGATTTTTTTATGATTTTTTCAAAGCATTTACAGCCATTTTACAGAAATTCTCTCCTGCATTCCTTTGATGTCCAATTCTGTATCAAACAAATCTTTATCTATGGTGATATATTTTCCGTTGTCCCCAAAAAATTCCACTTCAAAGGGTTGTATTTCTCCATCTAAATAAACAAGCATTTCTGTACAGTAGATGTTTAAATATCCCCCTTCTCCCAAAATGTGCTTTTCCAATGCTTCTTTGGAAGGGAATGTAGCAAGCACCCATTCTCCTGTTTGCCCTGTCATATCATAAAGCTGATAGCCATGGAAAAAGAGCATTTCCTCCCCTGTGGAGCCTTTGTCGGCATCGGCTTTTCCTTTTAACAAAATGGGTGTATTGTTCTCACCGTTTTTAATGATTTCAACACCTTTGATATAACAATTTACAAAATTTTCTACTTCGTCTTTTTTGATGGTATTTTTGATGACATTATAGTCCCCATGGTCATAGCAATAGCTTCCCAGTTCTTCTAAAAATTGACGCAATGTCTTTTGTGTTCCCATATATTTGATAACCTCCAATAAAATATATAAAAATAAAAATTGATAAAGATAGTATTTCTTATTTCATTAAATAATATTTTAACAATATTGTCAATAGAAAACAAAATAACATTTTTTAAGAAAATGACATAAAAATCCATATACATTTCACATTGTGCCATGCTCTTTTTGATTGGCTTATTTTTTGTAATGGCAATGCCTTTTAAAAAATATATTTTTAAATTCTATCCATAAACAATCCCTCCATATAACCAAAGGGATACCATAGATTGAGAGAAATCAAATGCTTTTTTTATCATGACACGGCAATTTGTTTATAATTTGATTATGGATTGAATGTCATATAGCGTTCTGGCACAGTGCCGCTTATGACAGTATCCACCAGCATAATTTTTCTGGTGACAGTCATGGTCTGCTGTGATAGAGGGCTGACAATTTTCACCTCCATGGCAATATCAATCCATATTTTGAAATTGATTTGATTGATGCCCGCAGAAGAAAAGGAGGTTTCATAGTCCACTGTGGCCGCCCCCATGGGACGCAGTGAAAAAGGGATGTTTGGCCCTGTATTTGCAAGCATATCAATGCCTGTGACAATACCTAGGGGTATCAAAATTTTTTCCTCCGAAACGGCAGAAAGGCCTTGTGTAATGCCTGTACTGACAGAGGAACAAAATGTATTGATTAAAAGTGTATTGACAGAAACATTGTCCTGTTGTTTTTCTATAAAAAAGTCAGAGGAAGTAATGTTCAGTTCATTTATGGTATTTTCCACAGCATGGTCAATGATGGCATTTGCAGTGGCTTTGGATTGTATATGAGAAATTTCTATCATTGTTTGGAATATTTTTGTATCATACTGTATTAAAATAAAAAAGAAGAAAGAAGTTAAAAATAAAAAAAACAAAAGGAGTTTGAAAGGAAAAGGAAATTTTTTTCTTTTTTTATATTTTTTCATGTCCATTCACCTCTTGTATGGTATAAAAAGAGTAGCTTTTATTAGTTTATGTTTCAAAATAGAAAACTGAACTCATTTTGCATTTTTTTCTGTTTTCTTCAAAAAACAAGTGTTTTAGGGCAAAATAATTGGTTTTTTATGAGCAAGTATTTTTATGGTGCATGGAAGAAATGCTGTGCCAAAACAGGCATAAAATTGGAACAAAAAGCATTGTTTTTTACAGATTTTTTAAAAGTAATAAATTTGTAAGAGAAAATTCTTTCTTAATTTCTTTATATCTGTTATAATCAGTTCATATGAGGGAGGTTTTTGGAAAATGGATGGAACAAAAAATTCCCAGCGGCCATCTGGACAGCAGCGTCCGCCTTTGGGACAAAACACAAAAGTGCCTTATACCGGACAGCAGCGTACGCCACCACCCAGACAATACGCAGCAGGACAACAACCACCAAGACAACAAGTACCGCCAAGGCAGCAAATGCCGCCCAGACAAACCGGGCTTTATATGGGTCAGCAAAGCAGACAAACCATGCATTCTGCCTATTCAAACAAAGGACAAACGACACAAAATGCCTATGCCAATACATCCCAAAGAGCCGGCTCCCAAGGACAAACCCAGGGGGAGGGACAAAGGCAGCCAATCAGACAGCCTGTGGGACAGCAGCAGTACACCGGTAATAGAACACAGCGTACCCAACAGAGTAAAAAAAGACGGAAACGAAAAAAGAAAAAAGGTATCATAAGAAGAATTTTTAAATTTATATTTATTGTAGGCATCATTCTTTGCTTTGCAATAGGCGGTGCCGGACTTGGCGTAGTCATGGGAATTATAGAAGGAACAGACGCTATCAATGTAGCCGATGTTGTGCCGGAATCCTATACATCATTTATATATGACAGCCAGGGCAATGAAATTGATAATCTGCATGGAGATGAAAACAGAGAGTATGCAAAGCTGGAAACCATACCTGTCAGTCTGCGCCATGCGGTGATTGCCATTGAAGACGAGCGTTTTTATGAGCATAACGGCATTGATATCAGAGGTATTTTCAGGGCTCTTGTTGTCAATATCGAAAACCGCAATTTTTCACAGGGGGCAAGCACCATCACACAGCAGCTGATTAAAAATGAGGTGCTGACCAATGACAAAAAAATTCAAAGAAAAATAAAAGAACAATATCTTGCCATTATATTTGAAAGAGATTTGCAAAAACAATTAGGCTCCAAACAACAGGCAAAGGACTATATTTTAGAGCTGTATTTAAACAGTATTGCGCTCAACCATGGTTTAAATGGTGTACAAGCGGCAAGCAAGTTTTATTTCGGAAAAGAAGTCAGCGATTTGACATTGGCAGAGAGTGCCTGTATTGCAGGCATCACCAAAAATCCGTCATTATACTCTCCCATTACACATCCGGAGGAAAACAAGGAACGTCAGCTGACAGTGCTGACAAAAATGCTGGAGCTTGGCTATATTACACAGTCGGAATATGACCAAGCGGCAGCAGAGGATATTTACAGCAAATTGGTGGGCAGCAAAACAGAAGAAGTGGTAGGAGAAGCAAAACACAATTATTTTGTGGATGCTTTGATTGTGCAGGTGGCAGAAGATTTGATGAGCGAAAGAGGCATGACAAAGGCACAGGCCTATGATATGATTTACAGCGGCGGATTGAAAATCAATGCTACCATTGATATGAATATGCAGGCAATTATGGAAGAGGTTTATAAAAACGATGACTTTTTCCCTTCCACAGGCAACACATTGGAGGCAACCTATACCATATCTGTTATGGATAATGAAACAGAAAAGCAAACCCATTATTATGAAACAAGAACAGTCAATTCTCAAGAAGAGGCAGAGGCCTTTGCCGCAGAAATGAAGGCACAATATGAAGACAGTGCCCACACAACTGTAGCAGATAAATTGACAGTGGCGTCTTCACTTCAGTCTTCTATGGTGATTATGGATTATCATAATGGAGAAATCAAAGCATTGGTAGGCGGCAGAGGAGAAAAACAGGGTGATACCGTATTCAACAGAGCCACACAGGCACTGCGTCAGCCCGGTTCCTGCTTCAAGCCTTTGGCGGCCTATGCACCGGCCATTGACATGGGGCTTTTGATGCCAGGGTCCATTATCATTGATGAGCCTTTGAAGGTTGGCTCCAAGCAATTCCAAAACTGGAACAAATCATACAAAGGTCCCACCACTGTAAGGGAAGGTATCAGAGAGTCTATGAATATACTGGCAGTAAAAACCATTATGCAGGTAGGCTATGACAAATCCTTTGAATATTTGCAAAACTTTGGTTTTACTACATTGGTAGACAATGAAACAAGAAATGGACAGACATTTACAGACAAAGGCCCAGCCACAGCATTGGGAGGCATCACAGACGGCGTTTCTGTGCTGGAATTGACAGGAGCATATTCTACCATTGCAAATGGAGGCTTGTATAACAAACCGAAGTTTTACACCACCATTTATGACCATGATGGCAATGTGCTTTTGGAAAACAAAGATGAGCCTACAAGAGTATTGAAAGAAACCACAGCTTATCTGCTGACAGATATGATGGTAGACGTTGTGACAGGCCGTGGAGGCTATGCCACAGGTACAGCCGCAAACTTCAGCGGCATGAGCATTGCCGGAAAAACAGGTACCACCACCGATGATAAGGACTTGACATTTGTGGGCTACACACCTTATTATTGTGCTGGTATCTGGCTGGGATATGATACGCCAAAGGTGATACCGGGAGGCGGTACCACACATTTGAAAATTTGGAAGGAAATCATGTCCAGAGTACACGAAGGACTGGCAGACACAGGATTTTCCAGACCAAGCGGCATTGAAACAAGAAGCTTTTGCTCTGTATCCGGTATGGTACCCACAGGTCTTTGCAGCGGTGATTATTATGGCAATGCCATTGGCTCTGATTTATGTGCATCTGATTTTGGTTCTTCCACAGAGGCTTGCACCTATCATAAGAGCTATTCGGTAGACCTAACCACAGGAAAGCTGGCAAATGAATATTGTGAGGCAACCAATGTTATATTGGCTGTAAATCCGGACACAGGAGAAATTGTAAACAAATCCTCTGAAAAAGTGGACATTGACATTCATTCCACCTGTACAGAGCATAGTGCAACCAATCCTGGTTATGTGCCAGAGCAAGAGGTAGATTCTGAAATACCAATTGGAGGAGAATATCCTGAGGAGGAGATAGAAGGCAGTGAAACACAGCCAACAGTACCACCCATTGAAAATGAAAATCCAAACACTGTGCCTGACACAGTGGTGCCTCCGGGCATAGGAGATGGCAGCGGCAATGCACAGCTGCAAACACCCCCAGACACCATTACAGACACAGCGCCAGATATGACAGTGCCCATAGGCGCACAATGATAAAAAGCAGTTCCTAAATTTAGGAACTGCTTTTGCTGTTTAAATTGCGGATATGCATATAAACTGTGTTTTTGGAAATGCCTAATTGCTCTGATATGGTGATGACAGCGTCCTTTAAATTGAAAATACCTCTTTGATAAAGCAATGAAACAATTTCCTTGTTTTTATTGGAGGCAGAGATGGAAAAATCATTGTATACTATTTTTTTCACCTCTTCCAATGTACACAGCATTAAATCCTTGGCATTGTCAACAAAAATTTCAGAAAGATTGTTTTCGCCGTTTGATAATGAGGGATTATGATAAAAGCATTGTATGATTTCAGAAAGAGGTGTATCTAAAAAGAAATTGATGGCAAAAAGGCCTATGACCCTTTGATTTTCTCCATAGATTGCTGAAATAGAAGCTTTTATAGGCTCTCCCTTTTTGTTTTTGACAAAATAGGTAATAAATTTATCATTTGCTCCTTCCTCCAGATTTGTCAGCATGGATAAAGCAACGTCTGTAATAGGTGAACCAACTGTTCTGCCGGAAAGCTTCCCATTTACAATTTTAAAAACAGAAGCATCTAAATTTTCCAGGCTGTGTACTACAATTTCACAGCTTTTTCCAAAAAAATCACCTAAACCGTCGGCGATATTTCGATAAGAATCCAGTATCATTTTGTCTGTTTCTGTTAATATTACAGTGGGGTTTTTCATCATGAAAGCTCCTTTATTTTAAATAAAAAATAAAAATAACAAAATATTTTTTTAAAATTTATTTTTAGTATAACATAAAAATGGAAATTTTCAATCCTGTTTTCTACGACAAAAAAGCGACCATTGAAATGTCAATGGCCGCTTTTATGAGTCACTCGGGGCTCGAACCCGAGACACCTGGATTAAAAGTCCAGTGCTCTACCAACTGAGCTAGTGACCCGCAACAACGAAAATTATTATACTGGACAATTTATAAATTGTCAACATCTTTTTTCAAAAAATACGAAAAAAATGGAGAACACTATTGTTATCATCAAAAAAGTGTGTTATATTAAAGCTGTAAATAAATTCGTAAAGGAAGATTGTTATGTAATGGTTATATTTCAAAATTTAATAGGCAAAAAATGCTCTGTTTTGCAGGGTCTTTTTGTGCTGTATTTATTTTGGAATATATCGTATAACAATTTTTCAAAAAAAGAACTCTTTTTTTGCTATATTGTGCTGCGGTTTTTCCGCAGCCTTTTTATTTTCAAAGGAGGCAGCTTTTATGGAATTTATTTATAAATATCCCCGTACACGCCACATCAAAGGCTCTCATATTCAAAAGGGGGACGAAAATTTAAAATGTGTTGATTTTGAAGCCATCAAAGGCACTTATGCTGTGTTGGAGGAAAAGGTAGACGGTGCAAATGCGGGAATCAGCTTTGATAAAGCGGGCAATTTGCTTTTGCAAAGCAGAGGCCATTTTTTAACAGGAGGATATCAACAAAGACAGTTTGATTTGCTGAAGGTTTGGGCAAATTGCTACAAAGAGCAGCTGTATGATATTTTATCAGACAGATATATATTGTATGGAGAATGGCTTTATGCTAAGCACACCATATTTTATGACAATCTTACAAATTATTTTATGGAGTTTGACATTTTTGACAAACAAAAAAAGCGGTTTTTAAGCACACAAAAAAGAAGAGTGCTTTTAAAAGACCATTCTTTTATCACATCTGTCAGGGTGCTTTATGAAGGGAAGCTATATTCATTGGAGCATATGCTCTCCTATTTGGGCAGGTCTGCCTTTCAGTCAGAGCATTGCTGTGAAAATTTGAAAAAGCATTGTCACAAGCTAAATTTGTCATTTGAAATGGTGCAAAAGCAAACGGATATGTCAAAGGATATGGAAGGCATTTATATCAAAATAGAAGGCAAAAGCCAGCCGGAAGAATATGTTTTGGATAGATTGAAATATGTAAGAAAAAGCTTTATCAATACCATACTGGATTCCCAAAGCCATTGGATGAATCGTCCATTGATACCCAATTTGTTAAAAGAAGGAATTGATATGTTTTCTTTTGACACAGGAGGTGAAAAGGGATGACAAAAAATTTTTTTGTGTTTTTAGAAGAAAAAAATTATTGCTTTGATGAAATTGCCCAATCCATTCCAATGCTTGAGAAATTAAAAAATATAAAACAAAATCCATATCATCATGGAGAGGGAAGTGTTTATTGTCACACAAAGCTGGTTTGTGAAGTGATTTTGGAAAAGGATTTTTTTGCACTAAAAGGCAGCCAAAAAAACATATTGTTTACAGCAGCACTTTTTCATGACATAGGAAAATTATATTGTACCAAAATAGAAAATGGCAGCATTGTTTCTCCTTTTCACAGCAAAAAGGGAGAAAAGCTGTTTAGAGCATTTTTTTATAAAAATGAATCCTTTTCTATTCCTGTCAAGGAAAGGGAGCAGATAGCAAATTTAATTGCCTTTCATATGCTGCCAATGCATTTTTTGCAAAAAGAGAATATGGATTTTTCTCTCATTAGGGCAAGCTGGTGTGTTGAGATGAAACTGCTGTATTTTCTTGCTTTGGCAGATATACAAGGCAGAATTTGTCATGATAAAAGGGGGTTGCTTCAAACAGTTTTTTATTTTGGAGAATATGCCAATGAAATAGAGTGCTTTGATAGAAAAAAAGCTTTTGCAAATGACTATACAAAATGGAAATATTTTCAAAACCATACCATAGGACATTGCTGCCAACTGTTTGATGCCACTTCATTTGATGTGGTGGTATTATGCGGACTGCCTTTAGCAGGAAAGGATACTTATATCAAAAAACATTTGGGCCATATGCACTGCATTTCTTTGGATGATTTGAGGGAAAAATATAAAATATCTCCCTCAGAAGGCTCCAAAAAAATAGTACAAATGGCCATAGAAAAAGCAAAGCAATCCTTGAGAAAAAAACAGGACTTTGTATGGAATGCCACCAATATTATATTTGATACCAGACAAAAGCTTTGTCAGCTGTTTTCCAATTATGGTGCAAGGGTAACATTTGTGTATATTGAAGGAGAATATACTGCCCTGTTGCACAGAAACGAAGTCAGAGAAAGAACCATACCAGAAAATGTGCTGAATCAAATGATTGATAAAATGGATTTTTTACAAAATTATGAAGGATATCAAAACAAATATTTTGTGTCTGAGCAAAACCATTTTTATGAAATTTCTTTTTGATGGCGGCATATCCATACTGAAAAAAAGATATGGTTTTTACATTGTGCTGTGATATATGAATTTGATTTTAAAAAATGGTAAAAGGCTGTTGCAAAATGAAAGCAGCTTGCACAAAAAATTTTTGAAAAGAATAAAAAACCGGCTGCTTTCTGAGTGAAGTTTGCTCAAAAAGCAACCGGTTTTTGTATGCTATGATTTGGCTATTTTGCAGCAGCCCCCTTTTGATTTATGCTAAGAGAGCTTTTTTATTGTTTTGCAGTCCAAAGCACAACCTGGTTTTGTAAAAGACTTTTTTGCACATCAATGATTCTTTGATTGGAGCTGCCTCGAAAAACCAATTCCAATGAACGCAGAGAGTTCACAAATCTGCCGTCAATCAAAACGTCTGTTTTTTGTAAAAGCGCCTGTATAGAGGGAGTGTTTTTTTCTAAAAGCTCTTCCCATGTATATCCGGTATAAAGCCATACATTCAATCCCAACTTTTTTGCGCCTTCTGCTAATATACAGCAGGCTTTTGGCTGCTCCATAGGCTCTCCTCCGGAAAGTGTAATGCCATCCAGCAGAGGATTTTCTGCCATCATGGCAATGATATGGTCTGTATCTGAAAAATACCCCTCTGTAAAGCTATGGGTTTGAGGATTGTGGCATTGAGGGCAATGGTGAGGACAGCCCTGTGTAAATATGGTCATGCGTATGCCTTCTCCGTCTACAATAGAATCGTTTGCAATGCCGCTCAGCTGTATTTTCATAAGCTGTCTGTTTCCTTTTTCAAAGCATCTGTTTCAGCAATGGAATGCTTCACTCTGTCTCTTTCTTCTGCTCTTTTGGCATTGTTAAAGCGTTCCAAGGTGCCTACCAAATAGCCTGTAATACGGCGGATTCTTTGAAAAGGAATGCCGTCTGCCTCTGTTCTGCCGCATTTTGGACAGGTATCGCCTATGATGCCGTTATAGCCGCACACAGGGTCTCTGTCCACAGGATGATTGATAGAGCCATAGCCTATATTTTGTGCTTTCATATAGCGGATAACCTTTTCAAAGGCGTCTATATTTTGTGAAGGGTCGCCGTCCAATTCTACATAGGTAATATGCCCTGCATTTGTCAAAGCATGATAGGGTGCCTCCAGCTGTATTTTTTTAAAGGCACTGATGGGGTAATATACAGGAATGTGGAAGCTGTTTGTATAATATTCCTTGTCTGTAATGCCCTCTAATATGCCAAAACGCTTTTGGTCCATGCGTAAAAATCTGCCTGAAAGTCCTTCTGCCGGTGTGGCAAGAAGTGTAAAATTCAAATGCATTTTTTCAGAAGCTTCGTCCATGCGGCGGCGCATATGGCTGATGATGTCCAATCCCATATTCTGGGCCACTTCGCTTTCTCCATGATGCATACCAATCAATGCTTTTAAACATTCTGCCAGACCAATAAACCCTACTGATAATGTGCCGTGCTTTAAAACCTCTCTCACCTCATCATTGGCAGAGAGCTTTTCGCTGTCAATCCAAACCCCTTCTCCCATAAGGAAAGGAAAATTGTGTACTTTTTTCTTTGCTTGTATTTCAAAGCGTTCTAAAAGCTGTTCCATAACTAAATCTATTTTTCTGTCCAGCTCTTTGTAAAACCAGTCTATGTTGCCGCTTGACAATATGGCAATGCGGGGCAGATTGATGGTTGTAAAGCTCAAATTGCCTCTGCCGGGAGAAACTGCCTTTTCTTTGTCGTACACATTTGCCATCACTCTGGTACGGCAGCCCATGTAGGCAATTTCCGTTTCCGGCGTGCCTTTATAATATTGCAGATTAAAAGGCGCATCCTGGAATGAAAAATTGGGAAAAAGCCTTTTTGCGCTGACACGGCAGCTTAAACGGAACAAATCATAATTTGGCTCTCCGGGATTGAAGTTGACCCCCTCTTTGACACGGAAAATTTGTATGGGAAATATGGGCGTTTCTCCGTTTCCCAATCCGGCCTCTGTCACCAAAAGCAGATTTTTCATTACCATTCTGCCTTCTGTGGAGGTATCCATACCATAGTTGACAGAAGAAAAGGGCGTTTGTGCGCCTGCTCTGGAGTGCATTGTGTTTAAATTGTGTATCAAAGACTCCATGGCTTGATAGGTGGCTTTGTCCGTTTCTGCGAGAGATTTCTTTTTGGAAAAGGCCTGTGCTTTTTCAATGATTTTTTGCTCCAAATCCAGCGTTAGCAGCATATTGGTTTCTTCCTGTGTATATTGTTCATTTTCATCAATGGTAGGATAAAGCTCCTTTTGCGCAAGGGCTTCAAAGACTTCTGTCATTTTTTGTGCCATTTCTGTATCCGTAGTCAGTTCAATGGCAGAAATCATATTGGAATGATACCGTTTGATGTATGTTTTTTTCACACCCGGTGCCAAGCCGTAGTCCAAATTGACAATGGCTTGGCCGCCATGCTGGTCGTTTTGATTGGACTGTATGGCAATGCAGGCCAATGCCGCATAGCTGGCAATGTCATTTGGTTCTCTTACAACACCATGGCCTGTGGAAAAGCCATTTTCAAAAAGCTTTAACAGGTCGATTTGACAGCAGGTGGTTGTCAATGTATAAAAATCCAGGTCATGAATGTGAATATCACCATTTTGATGGGCTTCGGAATGGGCAGGATTTAAAACATAATATTCATAAAAGTGCTTTGCCCCTTCAGAGCCGTATTTTAACATGGAACCCATGGCAGTATTGCCGTCAATGTTGGCATTTTCTCTTTTGATATCGCTGTCGCTGACTTCTTTGTATGTAATGTCTTCAAATGTTTTCATCAGCCGGCTGTTCATATTGCGGATGCGGGTGCGCTCTGCACGATAAAGAATGTAGGCCTTTGCTGTGCCGATATAGCCATTTTCAATCAAAACCTTTTCCACTGTGTCCTGAATTTGCTCCACAGAAGGAGAAAGACACTGCTGTGCCTGCAAATGGTCTGATACGGTTTGTGCCAGCTGCAGACAAATATTGTAATCTTTTTTTCCCACTGTGGAAATAAAAGCCTTTTGTATCGCATTTGCAATTTTGTTGATATCAAAATGAACGGTTCTGCCATCTCTTTTTTGAATGGTTGTGATCATAACATCTCCCTGCCTTCCTGCTTTTGTAAGAAGCATAAAAAATATGCTATATCTCGACAAAAAACACAAGATATAGCGGTTTAGTATTTAAAATGTATATATATTGTAGTATAAAAATGGAAGTTCGTCAATACAGAGGTTTGTGAAAAAAAGCCATAAAATGGTTTTGTATATTGTAATATGGGGCATATACTATAAAAACAAAAATTTTTTGGAGGAAAAATATGGAGCATTTTCAAAGGTTTTGTGAGCTGAAGCAAAAGGAGGTTATCAATGTTTGTGACGGCTGCAGACTGGGATATGTAACAGATTTGGAGTTTGATGTACACACAGGAAAAATATGCACATTGATACTGCCTGCCGAGGGGGGGAAAATGTGGAGTCTGTTTGGGGGCGGCAGAGAATACCACATTCCTTGGAGATGTATCAAAAAAATAGGCGATGATATTATACTCATAGATGTGCATATAGAAGATATCATAAGGGAATGTTAAATAGTGGGATTGCTGGGCAAGGATAGAATAAAATCATAAAAAACAGGTGTTTTTTATTGACCATAATATGATTTTTGTATATACTGTATCATATGTGCATAATTAAGGAAGCAATAAAAAAGGCAGATTTGCAGCAAATTGGCTGTTTGGCAATATCATATTGCTGTAAAAAACAGTAAAGAAGACAGATGTCTGAAAGGAGGCTATTCTGTGAAATGCCCATTTTGTAATTATGAAGATACCAAAGTGATAGATTCCAGAAGTCAGGAGGACAATTCTGTCATTCGCCGAAGAAGGCTTTGTGAAAAGTGCGGAAAGCGTTTTACAACCTATGAAAGAATTGATACCATTCCCATTACAGTGGTCAAAAGAGATGGCAGCAGAGAATTGTTTGATAAAGCAAAATTATTGGGCGGTATTATGAAGTCCTGCAACAAGCGCCCTGTTTCCATACAGCAGCTGCAAGCATTGGTAGATGACATTGAAAATACCATGATGGGAGCAGGCGAAAAAGAAATACAAAGCAAAAAAATAGGAGAGATGGTTATGGAACGCATTAAGGAATTGGATGAGGTTTCCTATGTCCGTTTTGCTTCTGTGTACCGTCAGTTTAAAGATATCAATACTTTTCGTGAGGAACTGGATAAAATTGTAAATGAAAAACAAAAACAATAGCTGTATACCCCGATGGAAGTGTTTTGCATACAACGCTGTCGGGGTTGCTTTCTTTTTTTAAAAATTTATTTGACAAATGGCATTGGCAGTATTATAATACAAAAAATACTTTATTTCGGTAGAGTGATAAAGTAAAAAGAGAGGAAAGAACTATCATGAGAGACAACAAATTATATACGCCTGTGGGAGTAAGAGATATGCTTTTTGAAGAATGCGACTGCAAAAGACATATTTCCCATGAAATTGGAGAAATTTTCAGATGCTTTGGCTATGAACAGGTAGAAACCCCCACATTTGAATATATTGAAGTATTTTCTGACGAAAAGCTGGGCAGTACAAAGCCCAAGGAGATGTACCGCTTTTTTGACAGAGATGGCTCCACACTGGCACTGCGTACAGATATGACACCGCCCATTGCCCGCATGGCTTCCACCTCCTTTTCGGAGAAAAAGGGACAGCCTATGCGTTTTTATTATTTTGGAAACACATTTCGCTACAATGAAGAATACCAAGGAAAATTGAGAGAGTTTTCACAGGCCGGCATAGAGCTGATTGGCACAGACAGCGTGGACGCAGATGGAGAGGTGCTTGCTGTGGCAGTCAACAGCTTGCTGGCGGCGGGGCTTTTTCATTTTCAAATCATTGTGGGGGATGTGGCATTTTTTAAGGGCATACTGGAAGAAACAGGACTGCCTGATGAAATTTGCCAACAGCTGCAATATGATATTGGAAACAGAGATTATGTTTCTGCTGAAAAAATTGTTACAGAACACAATATGCCTGAAAACATCAGAAAGCTTTTTATAGAGCTGCCAAAATTGGTGGGTACATTGGAGGTGCTTGCCTATGTAAAAAAACTGACACAAAACAAAAAAGCAAAAAGAGCCATTTCCCGTTTGCAGGATTTATATCATATACTCCGCCAGCATAACATTGCAGAATATGTCACATTTGATTTAGGTATGGTGGGGCAGTTGAATTATTATACAGGCATTATATTTCGTGGCTATGCCGACGGCAGCGGTTACAGCATTGTCAGCGGAGGGCGGTATGACAATTTGACGGCCCAATACGGCACGGATATGCCGGCGGTGGGCATGGGGCTGAAACTGAATGAAATTCTTTCTGCGGTGCAAAAGCAGGGCGTTGTCATACAGGAAAAGAAAGCCCAGACACTGATTGCATTTGCAGCCGCCGGCAGGGCAAAAGCCATTGAAATTGCCAACACATATCGTCGAAGCGGTATGTATATTGAAATGAGCCTTTTGGGAGAGGATATAGAAAAAAATATGGAATATGCCCGCACAAAAAATATGACCCATGTGTTATATTTTATAAACAGCACAGATATGAAGGTCATTAGCTTGGCAGATGAAATGGGCGGATTTACAGTGGATATTGCTGTGGAAGAATTGATATTGCCAAAAGAGGAGGAAAAACAATGAGATATTTGACATTTGCATTGGCAAAGGGCAGACTGGCAGAGCAAACCATGGAATTGTTTGAAAAAATCCATATGCCTTGTGAGCAAATGAAAGAAAAAACAAGAAAGCTGATATTTGTCAATGAGGATTTGAAACTGAAGTTTTTTCTCTCCAAAGCAAGCGATGTGCCTACCTATGTGGAATATGGTGCGGCAGATGTGGGTATTGTGGGAAAGGATACCATATTGGAGGAGGAAAGAAACCTCTATGAAATGCTGGATTTGAAAATAGGAAAATGTGACATGGCAGTGGCAGGAAAGCCGGAGATGAAAGAAAAGCTGAAAACAATGAACAATATCCGTGTGGCGTCCAAATATCCCCGCATTGCCAAAAATTATTTTGACAAACAGCAGACAACGGTGGAAATCATCAAATTGAATGGCTCTGTGGAGCTGGCGCCCATTGTGGGACTGTCTGATGTCATTGTAGATATTGTAGAAACCGGCTCCACATTAAAAGCCAATGGCTTGGAGGTGCTGGAGAAATTTTGCTCTCTTTCCGCCAGAGTCATTGTCAACAGGGGCAGCATGAAAATGGAACACAAAAGAATTATGGAAATCATTGACAAAATGAGAACGGTCATATAGGAGGAAGGTACTATGATAACTGTTTTAAAAAGCAGTGAAAACAGTCAGCAGAAATTGCAGGAAATACTCAAGCGCAATCAAACAGAAAAAAACGATGCACAGCAAATGGTAGATGAAATATTATATGATGTGAAAAAAAAGGGAAATGAAGCTTTGTTTGCATATATCAAAAAATTTGACAAAGTGGAATTGACAGAAAAAACCATACAGGTGACAGAGGCAGAAATAGAATATGCTTATACCCAAGTGGAGCAAAGGCTTATCCATGTGATAAAAAAAGCGGCAAAAAGAATACAGCACTTCCACCAAAAACAAAAATTAAACAGTTGGCTGGAGCCTTCTGAAAATGGAGAAATGATGGGACAGCTGATACGTCCTTTGGAAAAAGTGGGCATTTATGTACCAGGAGGAAAGGCATCTTACCCCTCCAGTGTTTTGATGAATGCAATTCCTGCTTCTGTGGCAGGCGTTTCGGAAATCATTATGGTGACGCCGGCGCAAAAGGATGGCCGTGTCACACCTACAACACTGGTGGCGGCAAAAGAGGCAGGTGTGACACAGATTTATAAAGCGGGAGGGGCACAAGCCATTGCCGCACTGGCTTATGGCACCACTTGCATTCCAAAGGTGGACAAAATCTGCGGCCCCGGCAATATTTATGTGGCATTGGCAAAAAAAAGCGTATATGGTCAGGTAAATATTGATTCTGTGGCAGGCCCCAGTGAAATACTGGTCATAGCCGATGATAGGGCAAACCCTGTGTATGTGGCGGCGGATATGCTCTCGCAGGCAGAGCATGATGAAATGGCTTCTGCCATGCTTGTGACAGACAGCGAAACACTGGCAGAGGCAGTGCAAAAGGAATTAAAAAGACAGACAGCACTTTTGTCCAGAAAAGAAATCATTGAAAAGTCATTGGGTGATTATGGACTGATTGTCATAGCAGAGGACATGGAACAGGCCTGTACATTGAGCAACCTGATTGCACCGGAGCATTTGGAAATCTGTACAAAAGCACCTTTTTCACTCCTTCCCAAAATCAAAAATGCAGGAGCCATATTTTTGGGAGAATATACGCCGGAGCCTTTGGGGGATTATATGGCAGGACCAAACCATGTTTTGCCCACAGGAGGCACAGCCAGATTTTTTTCTCCTTTGTCCATAGATGATTTTATCAAAAAATCCAGTATACTTTCATTTAGCAAAGAGGCACTTTTGGAATTGTCAGAAGATATTGTCACATTTGCACAGGCAGAAGGCTTGACGGCCCATGCCAATGCCGTTGCAGTGAGAAAAGAAAATGCCATATAAAATCCTTTGGGCTTTTAAAACAGCAAAATATTGTTTGACGGAAATACTGCTGCAAAATGTTTTATATTGCTTTTTAAAAAACGAGTTATGCTGTAAAAAGCAGCTTTTATCACTGCTGAGAGGAGATTGGCAAAAAAGCGAATTTTGATGCTTTCAAATGAATGAAAAAACAAAAAAGGGCCAATGGATTTATTTTATAAAAAAGGATAAGGGGGAAAACCGGTGAGAACAGCACAGCTACAAAGAGATACCTATGAAACAAAAATTCACATCAATATCAATTTAGACGGAAAAGGAAAAAGCAATATTGTTACAGGTATAGGCTTTTTTGACCATATGCTGACCCATGTTGCAAAGCACGGCTTTTTGGATTTGGATTTAAAAGCAGAGGGGGATTTGCAGGTGGATTGCCACCACACCATAGAAGATGTGGGCATTGTGCTGGGAAAAGCCATTGCGCAGGCATTGGGAGAAAAAAAGGGCATCAAACGCTATGGCAGTTTTATACTGCCTATGGAGGAGGCACTTGTCATTTGTGCATTGGATATTTCCGGCAGACCCTATTTGGGGTTTGACGCCTCCTTTTCCACAGAAAGGCTGGGTACAATGGATACCCAAATGGTGGAAGAATTTTTTAGGGCATTGTGTCTGCATGGAGGGCTGAATCTTCACATAAAAGTGCTTTCAGGCACCAATGACCATCATATTGCAGAGGCAATGTTCAAAGCATTTGGAAAAGCATTGGATATGGCTGTTGCCTATGATGAAAGAATAGAAGGCGTACTTTCTACAAAGGGAATGTTGGAGGGATAAAATATGATTGCAATTATTGATTATGGCATGGGCAATCTGAGAAGTGTGCAAAAAGCATTTGAATTTTTGGGCATGAAGGCTGTCATTACAGAAGATGCCTCTGTCATTGCAAATGCAGATAAAGTGGTGCTGCCCGGTGTGGGCGCATTTGCAGACGCCATGGCCACCATCAGACAAAAGGGGATAGACAAAGCCGTTTATGACGTGGTGGAGCAAAAAAAACCACTGCTGGGTATTTGTTTGGGTATGCAAATGTTTTTTGAAAAAAGCTATGAATATGGTGCCCATGAAGGACTGGCCATATTAAAAGGAGAAATCAAAAAACTGCCTGACACAGTAAAAATCCCTCATATGGGCTGGAATTCCCTTTCCATACAAATGAGAAGCCCTCTTTTTGAAGGCTTGGAGGAAGAGCCTTATGTTTATTTTGTACACTCCTATCATTTACAGACAGAAGCACCCATTGTCAGTGCCACAACGTATTATGGCAGACAAATACAGGTGGCGGCACAAAAGGACAATGTGTTTGCATTGCAGTTTCATCCGGAAAAAAGCGGCGATGTGGGACTAAAAATATTACAAAATTTTGGGAGGATTTCATAATGCAGATATATCCGGCAGTTGATATTAAAAATGGAAAATGTGTGCGGTTAAAGCAAGGCAATTTTGATGATGTGACAATATATGAGCAGGACCCTGTCAAAGCCGCACAAAACTGGATTGACAAAGGAGCCACCTATTTACATATTGTGGATTTGGACGGCGCAAAGGAAGGTGTTTCCGAAAACGAAAAAATCATAGCACAAATTGTAAAGCGAAGCAATGTGCCTGTGCAGACAGGCGGCGGCGTTCGTTGTTTTGAGGATATTGCCAGAAAGCTCAATATGGGGGTTTCCAGAGTCATATTAGGCACTGTGGCAGTGCGGGAGCCAAAGCTGGTGAAAAAAGCAGTGGAAGCCTTTGGCAGTGAAAAAATTGTGGTGGGCATTGATGCAAAACAGGGCTATGTGGCTGTGGCAGGCTGGGAAGAGGTCAGTGACGTGTCTGCATTGGATTTGTGCCTGAAAATGAAAGAATACGGTGTCAAAACCATTATTTATACAGATATTGCAAAAGACGGCATGATGTCCGGTGTCAATTTGGAAGCAACAAAAGAATTGATAGAAAAAACCGGCATGAATATCATTGCCTCAGGAGGCATTTCCAACATGACGGACTTGGAAAATGTGGAAAAAATTCATGCCCAAGGGGTCATTGTGGGAAAAGCCTTGTATCAAAAAACATTAGATTTGAAAGAAGTGCTTCAAAAATTTGAAAAATAAGGGGGAAACCATTGTGCATACCAAAAGAATCATTCCCTGTCTTGATGTGAAAAACGGACGTGTTGTAAAGGGCGTACATTTTCTCAATTTAAAAGACGCAGGCGACCCGGTGGAAATTGCAGCCTTTTATAACAAATCTATGGCGGATGAAATTGTTTTTTTGGACATTACAGCCTCCTCTGACGCCAGAGAGATTATGCTGGATGTGGTCAAAAGAACAGCGGAACAGGTTTTCATTCCTCTCACAGTAGGGGGAGGAATTCGCAGTATAGAGGATTTTAGAAAAATACTCAGCGCAGGAGCAGATAAAATTTCTGTCAACAGTGCAGCATTAAAAAGACCGGAATTGATAAAAGAAGCGGCAGAAAAATTCGGCAGTCAGTGCGTTGTGGTGGCCATTGATGCCAAGGCAAGAAAAGACGGCGGTTTTGATGTATATTTAAACGGCGGCAGAGTCAACACAGGCAGAGATGCGCTGGAATGGGCATTGGAAGCGGAGGAGCTGGGGGCAGGGGAGATACTGCTGACCAGCATGGACTGCGACGGTGTGAAAAAGGGATACGACATTGCACTGACAAAAGAAATTGCCTCAAAAGTGAAAATCCCTGTCATTGCCTCAGGGGGAGCTGGAAAAAAAGAGCATTTTTATGATGTGCTGACACAAGGGCAGGCAGATGCGGCGCTGGCGGCGTCTTTGTTCCATTTCAAAGAATTGGAAATCAGGGATTTAAAGGCATATTTGCGGCAAAAAGAAGTTCCTGTCAGATTATAGGAGGATTTTATGGCGGATTTTTGTTTTATAGAACAACTGAAATTTGATGAAAAAGGACTGATTCCTGTCATTGCCCAGGATTATCAAACGGGGCAGGTGCTTATGCTTGCCTATGCCAATCAGGAGGCTATGGAGCTGACTCTAAAAAAAGGCACTGTCCACTATTACAGCAGAAGCCGCAAAGAGCTTTGGCACAAAGGGGAAACCTCCGGACATTATCAGTATGTCAAAGAAATATTGTATGACTGTGATGGAGATGCGGTGCTTATCAAAATTGACCAAAAAGGCGCCGCCTGTCATACAGGAAAACGCTCTTGTTTTTATCGCAATAGCAAAGGAGAGGAAATCATATAATGGAAAATAAAGATGTTTTGTACGCCCTTTATGGTGTGATATTGGATAGAAAGAAAAATCCCAAGGAAGGCTCTTATACCAATTATCTTTTGGAAAGCGGATTGGACAAAATATTAAAAAAAGTGGGAGAGGAAACGGCAGAAACCATCATTGCCTCCAAAAATGAGCAAAAAGAGCAGATTATATATGAATTGTCCGATTTGCTCTACCACATTTCTGTGCTTTTGGCAGAAAAAGAAATTACATGGGATGATGTTTTTGAAGAATTGAAAAAAAGAGAATTGAAAGAAGGAAATTTAAAGCAGTTTCACACCAGAACAGAGCTATGATATTTATTTTGAAAAAAATTTTGCATAGACAGGCAATATTTTACAAAAGACCTCATAGGATAGAGATGTAACAAGAAATCATTTCTAACTTTAAGGAGGTATTATAGTATGAATGGATTTGGATGCGGATGCAACGGTGGAGAAAGCTGGATTTGGATTATATTGCTGCTTTGCTGCTGTGGCAATAACAATGGTTTCTTTGGCGGTGGAGATGGTTCTTGGATTTGGATTATTTTACTGCTTTGCTGCTGCTGTGGCAACGGAAATAACCAGCTGAGCAACAACTGTGGCTGCTAAAAGAAATGGAAAATGTACTGCTTTGGGCTGTCGAACATATCGACAGCCTTTTTTTGTGGAAAAAATATTGCATAAAAAATGTATATGGCATTTGCTTTAGAGCAAAAAAGCTGTACCGGCAATAAAATTTGCGGACAGAAACAAAAGCCTTCCATATGCCAAATATATAAATGTGAAATAACAATATAGAAAAAGTAATACAACGGCAATGGTTTTGAAATGGTTTGTATGTATTTGATGCTGCCTTACAAAAGCATATCTGCTTTTTGACAGCTTTCTCCTTCCTTATCTTATGGATAGCAAACAGTATACCCTCATAAATTTAGTATGGCAAAGCAGTCCCTTCTTTTTAAAACAGTATAAAACAAAACAGAAAGGATATGATAATAAAAGCAATATTGATTTTACATGAAATTAACAAATGGAAAATACTGCTTTAACAATACAATGCTATGATAAATGCCGAAAAGAAATTGAAACGAAAACAAAGCATTCTTTTAGGAGGGATTGATAAATGAAAAAGAGAATCATCCGTTTTATATGCGTGGCGGCGCTGGGAATATGGATGGCAGGGTGCAGCTCCAATACTGGTGCGCAAACGGATACAGAGCAAACAGCAGCAGAGGATACACAAAGCATTTCAGGCTCTATTACAATGACTGGCTCCACTTCTATGGAAAAATATGCCAGTGCTATGAATGAAGCATTTATGATGGCATACCCTGATGTAACGGCAGAGGCACAGTATACAGGAAGCGGCGCAGGCATTGAGGCAGTGGCGGCAGGCACAGTAGATATTGGCAATTCCTCCAGAGCATTAAAGGAGGAAGAAAAACAAAATGGAGTTGTGGAAAACATTGTTGCCATTGACGGTATAGGTATTATAACAGATAAACAAAACACAGTGACAAATTTGACCACTGAGGACATTTCAAAAATTTATAAAGGAGAAGTCGAAAACTGGAGTGAGCTGGGAGGACCGGACCAAGCCATTGTGGTAATCGGCAGAGAAGCCGGCTCCGGCACAAGGGGTGCATTTGAAGAGATTGTGGCAGTGGAAGGACAGTGCCAGTATGCACAGGAAATTGACAGCACAGGGGCTGTTATGGCAAAGGTTGCCTCCACTCCCGGAGCAATAGGCTATGTTTCATTGGATGTGATTGATGATACAGTCAATACATTATCTATCAATGGTGTTGTGCCAACCACACAAACCATACAGGATGGAAGCTATACATTGACAAGACCTTTTGTGATGGCAACAAAGGGAGAAATTGCACAGCAGTCCTTGGCAGTACAGGCATATTTTGATTTTATCTATTCTGAGGCAGGGCAGGCTGTCATCGAACAAGTAGGCTTGACCTCTGCAAAATAATCCAAATTTGATTTGGACACATTCCTCCAATCATATGTTGGGGGAATTTTTTTAAAAATAGATGTGTTGCTGAAAAAGAACATGGTATTGTAATTTAGGAAGCTTTAAAATAGAACAATGGGATGGATGCTGCTTTATTTGAAAAAATCATAAAAACCGTGGCCAAAACCCTCCTAGTATTAAAAAAGCATTGCAGCTTTCACACCACTGCTTTGGCTTTGCAAAGTAAAAATGTATGGGTTCTGGCGGTAAAAGCAATGCTTATCATATTCTGTTTTATGTTAAAGCAACAAAATCTGGAGATAGAAAAGGAGGAATACCCATGAAAGAGAAAACAATTTCTATTATGGGCAGTCATAAAACAAAATCCATTGTGGAAATGACAGCACAGGCCATATTTACACTCTGTGCATTGGCGGCACTGATAGCAGTTGGAGCAATTACAATTTATATGATAATTTCCGGTGCGCCAGCGTTTACAAAGGTGGGCATAAAAGAGATATTGTTTTCCTCGGTTTGGGCACCAAGTGCTTCAGACCCTCAGTATGGCATATTATGGATGATACTCACTTCCATTGTAGGAACATTTTTGGCAATTTGCATTGGTGTACCCATTGCAGTGCTGACAGCGGTGTTTTTGTCTGAAATAGGAAGCAAACGGGTGACCAAAATAGTAAAGCCTGCTGTGGAGCTTTTGGCAGGGATTCCTTCTGTGGTATATGGCTTATTGGGCATATTGCTCATTTGTCCTTTGATGTACCGATTGGAGCAGTTTATTTTTGCCGATTCTCAAACACATCAGTTTACAGGGGGAGCAAATCTGTTTTCTGCCATATTGGTGCTGGCCATTATGATACTGCCTACTGTTATCAATATCAGTGAAACAGCGCTGAGGGCAGTGCCACAGCATTACAGAGCATCTTCACTGGCATTGGGCGCAACAAAAATACAAACCATTTTTAAAGTGGTGCTGCCGGCAGCAAAGTCAGGTATTTTGACAGCCATTGTGCTGGGCACAGGCCGTGCCATAGGCGAGGCAATGGCAATTCTTTTGGTGGCGGGCAATGCTGTAAATCCACCGGAGTTTTTTCATTCTGTTCGTTTTTTGACAACGGGCATTGTTTCTGAAATGTCTTATGCCAGCGGCATACACAGAGAAGTGCTTTTTACCATTGGTTTGGTATTGTTTTTGTTTATCATGGTCATTAACATTATTTTAAACATCATATTAAAGAAGGGAGCAAAACAGTCATGAATCAATTTGCAACACGGACAGGAGATGGTGTTTTGTCAAAAGAGCCGCCCTATCAATTTGTTTCGGGAAACAGCATTTATCAAAAAAAAGTAAGAATGGGCGATAATGTACTGCTTGGGGTTATCTATTTTTGTGCGGCTGTTTCTGTCTGTCTGCTGGCAGGTATTATGGGTTATGTGATTTATAGAGGACTGCCTGCTGTCACATGGGAATTTTTAAGCACTGTACCCAGTGCCTTAAAAGGCACATTTGGTATTTTGGCAAATATTTTTAATACCATTTACATCATTGTGCTGACATTATTGATTGTAACGCCCATTGGCATTGGCTCAGCCATTTATTTGACAGAATATGCCAAGGGAGGAAAGCTGGTGCGCATGATTGAATTTACCACAGAGACCCTTTCCGGTATTCCTTCTATTATATATGGATTGTTTGGCATGGTGTTTTTTGGGGTGGTTTGCGGTTTAGGCTTTTCCATACTCACCGGAGCATTGACACTGGCCATTATGATATTGCCCATTATCACAAGAACCACACAAGAGGCCCTCAAAACAGTGCCGGAAAGCTATCGAACCGGTGCATTGGGCATGGGGGCTACAAAATGGTATATGATTCGTACCATCATATTGCCAAGTGCCATGCCGGGCATTGTTACAGGGGTCATATTGGGTATTGGCCGTATTGTAGGAGAATCGGCGGCACTGCTTTTTACGGCAGGCAGCGTGAATATGCTGCCAAAGCTGGCAGGAACAGGCATTTTTGAACACGCATTAAAATCGGGAGGCACACTGACAATACAAATGTATTTGAGCATGACAAAGGCCGATTATGCCAGTGCATTTGGCATTGCTTTGGTATTGTTGGCAGTGGTGCTTGGCATCAATTTGCTGACAAAATATATTACAAAAAAATTGGATACAAATCATTGAAAAGGGAGTATGAGGTGGAATGAATACAAAGATTCAGGCAGAAAATCTGAATTTGTTTTATGGCACAAACCATGCCTTAAAGGATATTAACATTGCAATAAAAGAGCATCATATTACAGCATTTATAGGGCCGTCCGGCTGTGGCAAATCTACATTTTTAAAAACACTCAACCGAATGAATGATTTGGTGGAAAATGTGACCATACAAGGAAAGGTGCTGCTGGATGAGGAGGACATTTATTCCCCCAAGGTAGACACCACTCTGCTGCGAAAAAAAATAGGCATGGTATTTCAGCAGCCCAATCCCTTTCCCATGAGTATTTATGACAACATAGCATATGGTCCCAGAATACATGGCATCAAATCCAAAAGCAAGCTGGATGAAATTGTGGAAAATAGCTTAAAAGGTGCCGCATTGTATGATGAGGTAAGCGACAGATTGAAAAAGTCTGCTTTGGGGCTTTCTGGAGGACAGCAGCAAAGACTTTGCATTGCAAGGGCATTGGCTGTGGAGCCGGAGGTTTTGCTTATGGATGAGCCTACCTCTGCACTTGACCCCATTTCCACATTAAAAATAGAAGATTTGATGGATAGCCTGAAAGAAAAATATACGGTTGTCATTGTAACCCACAATATGCAGCAGGCGGCCAGAATTGCAGATGATACCGCATTTTTTTTAGTAGGCGAAATGGTAGAATGTGATAAAACAGAAAAAATATTCTCTATGCCATCTGATAAAAGAACAGAAGACTATATCACAGGGCGATTTGGATAAGGATGGGAAAGGAGAAAAAATATGACCAGAATGACATTTGAACATGAGTTATCTATATTACACAAAGACGTTTTGAAAATGGGTACAGCACTGGAAAAAACAATAGATTGTCTTTTGGAAGGACTGATTCAAAAAAATGCAGAGCTTTTAAAACAGGTTGTTCAAAGAGATGATATCATTGACCGACTGGAGGCAGAAATCGAAAAAGAGTGTATTACACTCATATTGCAGCAGCAGCCTGTGGCATCGGATTTGAGAAATGTGACATCTGTTTTAAAAATGATTACAGATATTGAAAGAATTGCAGACCATTGTACAGATATTGCAGAATATCTTATGAAAATTTTACAGCATCATGAAAGGTATACATTTGTAATAGAGCCTATTGTGACAATGGCAGAACAGGCGAAAAAAATGATTTCTCAAACCATCGACGCCTATGTAAAATTGGATGATAAAATGGCTGTTGAAATTGCAAAATCCGATGATATTGTAGATAAGTACTTTTATGACATCACAAATCAGCTGCAGCAAAAAATGAAACAGGATAGTGGATTTATACAGGAAGGCATTTATTTTTTATATATTATAAAATACTTAGAAAGAATGGCAGACCATACCACCAATATTTGTGAATGGATTGTATATCGTGTGACAGGAAAAAGAAAGCAATATAACTAAAAAGCAGAACCATGGGCTTGGGCTGATGGTTTGTATGATTACTTTCGTACAAAGACTGGGAAGCAGTCTTTCACAACCGCCCGCTCTGGAGGTGGGAGGAAAGCTGAAGCAAAAAGCATCGTCCTTGTTGTAAAATAAAGGTGTTCAAGCCTAAATATTTTACAAAAGAAAGGACGATGCTTTTATGGCAAACAGTTTAGTACACACAAAATGGGTATGCAAGTATGATATCGTATTTACACCAAAGTATAGAAGAAAAATAATTTATTATGAGTTGAGAGCAAATAATAATTAAAAATTTATGGAAATGGAAAGGTGTAGAAATGATTGAAGGGCATATAATGCCATATCATATCCATATTCTGATAGAGATTCCACCAAAAATGAGTGTATGGCAATTTATGGGATACTGAAAAGGAAAAAGTGCAATGATGATATTTCATCAGCATCAAATTTGAGGTATAAATTCAGAAATAGGAATTTCTGGGCAACAGGTGTATTATGTCAGCACAGTGGGGTTGAATACAGCAACAATACAAAATGTACAAGAGAGCAGAAAAGGCAATATCAAATAGAAGATAAGCTAACTACAAAAGAGTATGAAGACCCTTTTTAAGGGCCATACCACCAAGGCTTGAAGGAAGTGAAAGCCAGCGTCATTTAGGCGCTGGCTAATTGATATGCCCTTATAGGACTGGTGCAAACCACGTCATTTAGCATGGTTGTGATTTTAGAAGTGGTGTAAAAGTAAATTTGTATACAGTTTGAGTATGAGAAAAAAACTGTGCCTGTCAAAGTCTTATTTTATAAAAGCTTTTGACAGGCAAAGAAAATAAGAAAGAAACGAAAAAATTTGTATTGAAATATATTTCTAATATAATTATGGATTGTATTTTAGCAACTGTTTAAAAAAGGTGTAAAAGCAAATTTGTATACAGCTTAAACATAACAAATTTTCTTCACTCCTTTAGCATTATAATTGTTTTGTGGTCCATTGCTCACAATCAAATACCTTTGTGGCGATATGAGTATAAAATTCAGGCTCATGGCAAATAAGCAGTATACTGCCTTTGTAGGCCTGCAAGGCTGTTTTCAATGCTTCTTTGGCATCTACATCCAAGTGATTGGTAGGCTCATCTAAAAGCAATACATTGCTTGGCCTGTTGACAAGCTTGCAAAGGCGTACCTTTGCCTGCTCTCCTCCGCTTAACACCTTTACCATGCTTTCAATGTGTTTTGTAGTTAAGCCGCATTTTGCAAGGGCAGAGCGCACCTCATACTGTGTGAAGGAAGGAAATTCCTGCCAGATTTCATCTATACAGGTGACGGTATTTTCATATTGCTTTTCCTGCTCAAAATAGCCTATGGAAATATAATCTCCCAATTCTATTGTGCCGGAAAGGGGAGGAATCAGCCCCATAATACTTTTGAGCAATGTGGTTTTGCCAATGCCATTGGCCCCTGTCAGCGCAATTTTATCCCCTCTTTCCATTTCCAATGTGATGGGCTTGGAAAGGGGGGATTCACTTAGATAAAGATACCACACCATTCCCACGCTGACTTTTGCTCAACCGATACAGCCGGAGGGCTGGATAACAA
>CALWSR010000031.1 GCA_944384265.1 uncultured Clostridia bacterium | reverse complement strand
CTGTTTGCAGTCACGGTTTACTATTATACTCTCTTTTTCCTTTTTGTCAAGTGTTTTTTTATACTTTTTTTATTTTTCATCCACTTCACATGCAGCCGGAAAACAGCTTTGCTGCCTCCTGTCTGACAGGAACGTTGTATATCATATCACAGCTTTTTTCATTTTGCAAGCTTTTTTTTCATTTTTTTTCAAATTTTTTTATATTTCTATTTTTCTTCATTAAAATATATAAAAAAGCACATCAAAATAAAACATTTATTTTTTTAAAAGCAAAGCGGAACATTTAAAATGCTCCGCCTTTTGCCTATTTTCCACCAGATAGTATCACTTTCTTGGGAAATTAATTTGCGCCTGTGCTGCTGCCAATCGTGCAATAGGCACACGGAATGGTGAGCAGGAAACATAGTCCAGGCCAATAATATGGCAGAACTCAACAGAGGATGGATCTCCGCCATGTTCTCCACAAATACCCAAATGAATGTCAGGACGTACCGGTTTTGCTTTTTCCACTGCCATTTGCATCAACAAACCAACGCCTGTTCTATCCAATCTTGCTGTGGGGTCACATTCATAAATATTTTTATCAATATAATCTGTTAAAATCTTACCAGCATCATCACGGGATAAGCCATATGTCATCTGTGTCAAGTCATTTGTACCAAATGAGAAGAATTCTGCTTCCGTAGCAATCTGGTCAGCTGTCAGAGCAGCACGAGGAATCTCAATCATTGTACCAACGAGATACTTCAATGTTTTTCCTTTTTCCTCCATCACCTTGTTTGCTGTTTTTACAACAATTTCTTTTACATATTTCAATTCTTTGATTTCACCAATCAAAGGAATCATAATTTCAGGCACAATTTCAATGTTCTTTTCTGAAGAAACCTCAATGGCTGCTTCAATAATAGCTCTTGTCTGCATTTGTGCAATCTCAGGATAGCTTACAGCCAGACGGCAGCCACGGTGTCCCATCATAGGGTTCAGCTCATGCAGACCTCTTGCTTTTATTTTCAATTCTTCCACAGTTTTTCCTGTTTCTTTTGCCAACACTTCAAATTCTTCTTCTGTATTTGGCATAAATTCATGCAAAGGAGGGTCCAAAAGACGGATTGTAACGGGTCTGTCTTCCATTGCTTCATAAATTCCTTTAAAATCCTCTTTTTGGAATGGTTCGATACCAGAAAGTGCTTCCACTCTTTCCTCTACAGTTTCAGAAAGAATCATTTTTCTAAATTTCATAATTCTTTCTCCTTCAAAGAACATATGCTCTGTTCTAGTCAGGCCAATACCTTCTGCACCAAAATCAATGGCAATTTTAGAATCCTTTGGTGTATCTGCATTTGTTCTCACCTTCAGCACTCTCTTGTCATCTGCCCATTTCATAAATGTAGCAAAGTCGCCGGAGATTTCAGGCTCTACTGTTGGAATATCTTCTCCATAAATATTTCCTGTGGAACCGTCCAATGAAATATAATCTCCTTCTTTAATGGTCATACCGCCCAGTGAAAATGTTTTTTCTGCTTCATTCATGCGGATTTCTTCACAGCCGGATACACAGCAGGTACCCATACCACGGGCAACCACAGCCGCATGAGATGTCATACCACCACGCACTGTCAGTATACCTTCTGCCGCAACCATGCCTTCAATATCTTCTGGAGAGGTTTCCAAACGAACTAATATAACTCTTTCTCCCGCTTCGGCGTGTACCTTTGCATCCTCCGCTGTAAAATAAACCTTTCCGGCTGCTGCACCGGGAGATGCAGGCAGACCCTTTCCAATTGATTTTGCTGCTTTCAATGCCTTTTGGTCAAAGGCAGGGTGCAAAATTTGGTCAAGCTGTTTTGGGTCCACTCTCATCAGTGCTTCATCTGTTGTCAAAACACCTTCATTTACCATATCAACAGCAATTTTCAATGCTGCATTTGCAGTTCTTTTGCCGTTTCTTGTTTGCAGGAAATACAGCTTGCCCTCTTCCACTGTAAACTCCATATCCTGCATATCTTTATAATGAGCCTCCAATTTATTTGCAATTTCCATAAATTGTTTGTATACATCAGGCATATCCTCAGCCAGCTTTGCAATGGGCTTTGGTGTACGCACACCTGCAACAACGTCTTCTCCCTGTGCATTTACAAGGTATTCACCCAGCATTGCCTTTTCACCTGTTGCAGCATTTCTTGTAAATGCCACACCGGTGCCGGAGGTGTCGCCCATGTTTCCAAATACCATCATCTGTACATTGACTGCTGTACCCCAGCTATAAGGGATGTCGTTCATTCTTCTATATACAAAAGCTCTTGGGTTGTCCCAGGAACGGAATACTGCTTTTGCCGCCTCAAACATTTGCTCCTTAGGATTTTGAGGGAAATCCTTTCCTTGGTCCTCTTTGTAAAGTGCTTTAAACTGCTCTGCAATTTTTTTCAAATCCTCTGCGGACAAATCTGTATCAAATTTTGCGCCAACCTTTTCTTTATATTCGTCCAGAAGTCTTTCAAATTTTGATTTTGAAACACCGATTACAACATCTGCAAACATCATAATAAATCTTCTGTAAGAATCATATGCAAATCTTGGATTGCCTGTTTTCTTTGCAAGACCTTCCACAGAAACGTCATTTAACCCCAAATTCAAAACAGTATCCATCATACCGGGCATAGATGCTCTTGCACCGGAACGTACAGAAACAAGCAGAGGATTTTCCGGGTCTCCCAATTTTTTTCCGGCAATTTCTTCCAGCTTTGCAAGGGCCGCTTCAATTTGCTCTATCATTTCCGGAGTAAATTCTTTTCCGCCCTCGTTATATTCTGTACACGCCTCTGTTGTAATGGTAAACCCTTGGGGAATCGGCAGTCCCATTACGGTCATTTCTGCCAAGTTTGCGCCTTTTCCGCCCAAAAGGTTTCTCATAGAAGCGTTTCCTTCGCTGAACATATATACATATTTTTTGCCCATACTAAATACCTCCTAACAACCTTGTCCTAAGTGAAATAGATTTTGATATGTATGATAAATAACAAAAAAATACTGTTTTTATTGTCTGTCACTTATTTACATATCTTTTTCTAAACTAATATACCACTTTTTAGCAAAAAGTACAATGAATTTTTGTATATTATTTTATTTTTTATATCCCATTCATCAACATATTTCTACACTGGTTTTTATATCTAAAATTATGAACATATTTTTATGATATATCCACTATATTGCAATATTGAAACCATCACTTTGTTTTTTAAAAATAGCAATTTGCACTATCTTTATAAAAAATGCTTGTAAATTTCAATTCTAAAATGAGCATTTTATTTTCTGCATAAATCATTTGTTTTGTAATTTATATATTTTATACAAACCCCTTTTTTATCCATGGCAAAGCATTTTATTTCCACAAAACAAAAAAATGAGTTATAAATGAAAATTTTTTTGCCCTAAAAAATTATTTTCTCTCTGACGCTGCATTTTTTTGTATTTCAAATAAATTGATGAATCCCATAAAAAGAAATCAGACTGCTTTATACCCATAAATAAAGCATGGATTGCCTCTGAAATACCATATGATATTTTTTGTAATACATAGGGCCATTGCTTTTTCTTTTTTCATACCTGCACAATACGGTTAATACGGTACAGAGCTATATATGCACATGACCCATTTCAGTCATTCCCCCCTTTCCTTCTGCCGCCATGCTCCATGTCAGATTACATGAAATGTCATGCCCTTGTTGTAAGCTGTCAAAAAAGCTCTTTTTCCCTTTTCATTTTCTTTTGTTTCAAACAGCACCCATTGCTCCTGCTCCTGTCCATAATGGGCATAAGCATTTGCTATCAAACATTCAATGATAACATGGTTGTCCAATACAATGCGCAAATCGTACCAGGGACTGATTGCAGCAGATATGACCATGCCATCCACCATTTCAGCATAAAATCTCTTTACATTCTCCCATTCATCATTATGGGTGCTTTCTTGCAAATCCCAAGAATGATAGTCTAATGTCGTTACCAAAATATCATTGTTTTTTATCACTCTTGTGCAGCCCATGGCATGAAGTGCAAATGGTGCAAAATCAAAATCCAGTATTTCAGCCTCACAGCAAATATGAACCAGCCTTTTCCCCACCAATAAATTGATCAATGCAGCAGCCTCATCATTCATACAGCAGAAACCTCCTTTGCTGCAAATTGCCATTTGGTATTTTTCATGTTCATTACAAATTTGTGTTGTTTATACACCCTTTCTTTATTTTTTAAAATATCCTTTCATTTCATGCAACGCTCCAAGCCTCCAATATATATTGTTTTATGATAATATATTTTTTTGGCTGTATTATGACAAACAGTTTTTGAAAACCACACACCATGATGTCATTTTAGTCAACAGAAAAAACTGATATTTTATAACAAAATCAGACTGCATATCCATTCACTTTTACACCATTTTCAAAATCTGTCATACAAACATTTTTTAACTGCAATTTGCAATAAAAATTTATTCATAAATTTATTTTTTCATAATAAAAACAGAGCGCTGCAAGGCATTTATACTGCCAAAGCTCTCTGTTTTCATTTCTGTTTCATGCAAAATGGCCTGCAAAAATCCGTTTTTCAGCAACGGGCTTTCTGGCTGACATTACTGTCCTATTTTATCACAGTTGTTTTTTGGCAATCAAAATTCCATTTTTTCTTTCAAATATGCTACCAACTGGTCAATGGCGATTCTTTCTTGCTTCATGGTATCTCTATCTCTGACTGTCACTGCTTTGTCTTCTAAGGAATCAAAATCAAATGTCACACAATAAGGAGTACCAATTTCATCCTGTCTTCTATATCGTTTTCCAATGCTTCCTGCATCGTCATAATCACATTGAAATTCCTTCAAAAGCATATCATAAACCTCTCCCGCCTGAGAAGAAAGCTTTTTGGACAATGGCAGTACTGCCGCCTTGATAGGGGCAATGGCAGGATGAAAACGCAGCACAGTTCTCACATCTCCGTCCTCCAATGTTTCCTCCTCATAGGCATTGCATAAAAATGCCAGTGTCATTCTGTCTGCGCCCAACGACGGTTCAATGCAATATGGAATATATTTTTCATTTGTTTCTTGGTCAAAATAGGTCATATCCTGTCCGGATGTATTTTGATGACAGGTCAAGTCAAAATCTGTTCTGTCTGCAATGCCCCAAAGCTCTCCCCAGCCAAATGGGAACAAAAATTCAATGTCTGTTGTGGCATTGCTGTAATGGGAAAGCTCCTCTTTTTCATGGTCACGCAAACGGATATTTTCTTCTTTGATATGCAAATGCAGCAGCCAATCTCTGCAATAGTTTCTCCAATATTCAAACCACTCTAAATCTGTACCGGGCTTGCAGAAAAATTCCAGCTCCATTTGTTCAAATTCTCTTGTTCTAAATGTAAAATTACCAGGTGTAATTTCGTTTCTAAATGATTTTCCCACTTGGCCAATGCCAAAGGGCAGCTTCTTTCTTGTGGTTCTTTGCACATTTTTAAAATTTACAAATATGCCCTGTGCCGTTTCCGGTCTTAAATACACGGTGTTTTTGGCGTCCTCTGTCACCCCTTGGAATGTTTTAAACATCAAATTAAACTGACGAATGTCTGTAAAATTATGACTGCCGCAGCTGGGGCAGGGAATTTGTTCCTCGTCCACAAATTTTTTCATTTCTTCATTGGACCAAGCATCAATGCTGATTTCCGGCATACCCTTTTCTTTTCTGTATTCTTCAATGATTTTATCTGCTCTGAATCTTTCTTTGCATTTCTTGCAGTCCATAAGCGGGTCGCTAAAGCCTCCCACATGGCCGGAGGCCACCCATGTCTGGGGATTCATCAGTATGGCGCAGTCCACTCCCACATTATAAGGGCTTTGCTGTATAAATTTTTTCCACCATGCTTTTTTCACATTGTTTTTCAATTCCACACCAATGGGGCCATAATCCCATGTGTTTGCCAATCCGCCGTAAATTTCAGAACCGGGATACACAAATCCCCTGTTTTTTGCCAATGCTACAATTTTTTCCATTGTTACTTCTGCCATATTCAAAAACTCCCTTCTGTTTTTTCTGTTATCCAATATCATTTCTATCCCTGGTAGATATTTTGAATGGTTATGGGTGTTTTTTTCTGAGCACCCAGTAAAAACACAAATATGAAAAATACCATTTTGGGGCTGAAAACCAAAAGCCTCCACTTTATTATCCCCTTTAAAAATTATATTCAGCACAATATTGATACTCTTCTCCCCAAAGTCTATCCAGCCTAAATTTTCCGCAAGGAAGGCCTGTTCCTTCGGAAATATCCATTCATTGAGATATGCAATAAAATCCTCCTCATTGTAGTGTAACACAATATACTCCTCATGATGAGAACGTACCTTCACTCTCTATTTCTTTGCATGGGGACTTGTTTCCAGCCATATAACAAATTCTGTACAATATTTTTCAAATGCTGTTTTCCTCCTTTATGGTATTTTTTCAAATAAAAAAGCTTCCCTCCCTTACACAAATGTAAGGGACGAAAGCATATTTCTTCCGCGGTTCCACCCTTTTTGACAAAAGCACACTGCATTTGTCCTCTCTTAAATAAAATCTGCTCCAAAGTGCCCTTCTCTGTTTTCCATTGCCCTGCTTTCACCCTTGCCAGTGCTCTCTGAAAACTTTCAACAGATACTCCTCTTTTTCATCACAGTATATTCTTTTTCAATGACACCACTTTATCATGTCTTTTTGAGAAAGTCAATAGTCTTTTTTTATACCATCTGTTTTTGTATTTTCATTTTCATCAAAAATGGCCGCAGCCAGCAATGTTGTTACAGCCATTTATATATCTTCTGTAAATCTCTGTTTTTTTAAAGAATATAAAAGCTATAAAATATTTTTATAATACAATATTATTTTGATATGAAAAAATACCCCCATCCCTTCACTGCTCAAGCCGCAGCATTGCCATAAAAAATCACTTTGAAACCACGTCACAAATCAATCATAAAAATCAGAAAACATACTGTCACAAAATTATTGTTTCATTTTTTCAGACAACAAAAAATGGAGCTTATAAACCACACAAAATAAAACATTTTCAAATAGCAGCATAGTATTATTCACAAATGTACTTCTCTCCAAAAATATTTTTTACAGAACTCCTGCAATACAATTTACTGCTGATTTTTTATTTTTCAATACATGGCTTCAAAACAAATTTATGATTGTAAATAGAATTGCTGTTGACATTCTGCTCCCACAACCGGCAGTATCATAACACAATATTATGTCACACTTTTCTCTTCCTTTCTCATGATGGAATTGTTACAATCATGGATATGATATGGCCATTTTTTATTTTGGAGATGGATAGGGGTTTAGAAAAGTCATTTTTTGCCAAAAATATAAATATAGCAGTGACTTTATTGCTAAAATTATACTATTTGTTTAAAATCCAGCTTCATATTAAATAATATAGTTGTTTTCCTATAAAACAGAAATTCCTAAAACATGGATTTGCACCTATATTTTTTATTTTTCCCCAGACTGTGCAATGGGATGCTTTGAAAAAAACTATAATTTTTTCAATCCTCAGGGCCTTTGGGGCAGACAGAACGCCCTTGCTTCTTTGGTCACTTTCAACATCCATTTCTTTGCCATATTTATGAAATTGCATACTCACACTGCCATATCATTTTTCATATTCATTTCACACACATTGCTGCTATTTCTTAATACTATGGGCTGTAAACCTTCCCCACCATAATTACACTTTATGCTGCAATGTATTTTGAATCATTTCTCATAAAACAGCTTATTTTCTATTCTACAAAATAATATATATTTCAGCAGCATAATCTATTGCAAGTGCTTGTCCTGTTATGCCTGCAACAGCCGACAGCTTCCTTTTCAATTCCCATTTGCCAGTCTTTTTTTGGCTTATACAAATTTTGTTGCTTTTTTGCTTCCTTTGCAGTACATTTATGACCTTTCAAACCGCCGTCATATTCAGTTTTTTTACTGCCCTTTTATTGAAAAAGCTTTATTCCTTTTTCTCACAAAACAAATACAAGGCGTACTTTGTTTTTCATACCCCTCATATGGCCTGTGGCCAAACAACTGTCATCATTGTTTTTTTATAACAGCTGTTTATATTTCTTTTCAAAATCTCTTGTACCCAGCTTCAAATTCATATGGATTTGTATGTATTGCTCCAAAATCTCATCCAATTCCTTTAAAACCTCTGAAGAAACAGAAAATTGAAAGGCATTGGAAAGAGGTTGAGAAAATACAAATCTCATGGCATTTTTTGTACCATCGGCTATTTTTTTGCTGCCGCTTCTATGCTCCATACACACCATGCCCCCTGCGGCCCCGCTAAAATATGCAGAAGCCCTTTTGCCGCAAACACTGCATTTTTCTGTCATATTGGGCATAATGCCTGCAATTTGAATCAGCTTCAATTCAAAGATACGGCTTGCCAACAGAGGAGAATAACCCTTCTTTGACAGCATTTGAAATGTTTTCAATAACAGCAGCAGCATACTGTCCTGCTCCATACCTCTTAGGGCAATGCGCTCAGCAAAATCCGCAGCATATATGGCGCTGGCCAGTCTGTCCATATCCAAACGCAAATCAAAAAAGCTTTCTATGACGTCTGCTTGGGAAATGGTGTAAAATCCCCTGCTTTCATAGGCCTGAAAATCGCAGTAGCAAAACATTTGTGTGCCTGCCAGCAATTTGCTTTTTTGTTTTCTGGCCCCCTTTGCCGTCATCCATATTTTTCCCAGTCCCTTTGCCAAAACAATCACCTGTTTGCTGGTTTCTCCCTTAGGCATTTCTTTTAAAACAATGCCTCTGATTGTATCTATTGCCAAAATTGCACCTACATTTCTTCTATCTGTTGTTTTTTGTTTTCTTTCTGATTTTGTTTTCGTTTTTTTTGTGTTTCTTTGTAATATAAATAATCCAGCACACTGCCGCTTTTTGCAAATCTGTTCCAATAGAAGTTTTGTTCCATAGCTGTACAAACCTCTTTTCTGTACCATATTTGTCACTATACTATTTTTTTCTGAATTATGGTTGTCTATACTGGCAAAAAACGACAGCTTTTTATATCCTTTTAGAATCATATCCAAAATTTTTCAGCAAAAAGTCGCTGTCTCTCCAATCCTTTTTCACCTTCACCCAAAGCTGTAAATAAATGGGAGAGCCTAACAGTCTTTCTATGTCCCGTCTGGAACGGGAACCGATTTTTTTGAGCATACTGCCCTGCTTTCCAATGATGATACCCTTATGGGACTCTTTTTCGCAATATATGGTGGCTTCCACATCCACCAAGTTTTTGCTGTTTCTTTTTTTCATGGACATGATTTCCACTGCAATACCATGGGGAATTTCATCCTCCAGCAAATGAAGTGCCTTTTCTCTGATGATTTCAGCTGCAATCTGTCTTTCCGGCTGGTCTGTCACCATGTCCTCTGGAAAATATTGGGGACCTTCCGGCAAATATTTTTCAATCACACCCAAAAGGCTTTCTGTGTTTTCCCCTTTTATGGCAGAAATAGGCACCACCTCTGCAAAGTCATATTCCTGTCTGTATTGGTCAATCACTTGCAGCAGTCTTTGTTTTTCTATGGTATCAATTTTGTTAATGACAAGGACAACAGGTGTTTTTACATTTTTCAGCCTTTCTATAACATACCTGTCCATTTGCAGCACCTTTTCCGTAGGCTCAATGAGCATCAGCACCACATCCACTTCATTTAATGCATTTTCTGCCGATTTGACCATATATTCCCCCAGCTTATGCTTTGGCTTATGAATCCCCGGTGTGTCAATGAAAATACATTGAAAATGCTCCTTTGTCAATATACTTGTGATTTTATTTCTTGTGGTTTGAGGTTTGTTGGATATAATGGCAATTTTTTCTCCTATCAAATGATTCATCAGTGTAGACTTTCCCACATTGGGTCTGCCTACCAACGATACAAAACCGGACTGAAATTTTTTTTGCAAGCTCTTTCATCCCCTTCGGTAAATATATGTTTTACAATTCATTTTGTTTTAATTCCAGCAATTTTTTTTGAATACTTTTAAAATCCTCCCAGGCAGGGCGTTTTTTGCTTTCATCTCTTAGCAATGCAGAAGGATGAAATGTGGCTGTTATCCAATATCCCTTTCTCTCCACCCATTCCCCTCTTTGCTTTGTAATGCGAAAGGTAGGGGATATAATGGCCATAGCCGCAATTCTGCCCAAGCATACAATTATTCTAGGCTTTACCAGCAGCAGCTGATATCGTAAATAGTTTAAACAAGCCTCCTGCTCGTCCTCATGGGGGTCCCTGTTGCCCGGCGGTCTGCATTTTACAATATTTGCAATATACACATCATCTATGCTTAAATCAATGGCCGAAAGCATTTTATCCAAAAGCTGTCCTGCCGGCCCCACAAAGGGCAGCCCCTGCAAATCCTCCTGCTGTCCCGGCCCCTCTCCTATAAACATGATGTCTGCATTTTTATTGCCCTTGCCAATGACCACATTATGCCTCGTTTCCCAAAGTCTGCATTTTTTACAGCCATAGCAGGCGCCCTCCAGTGTTTCCCAGCTTTTTTCTCCCACATCTGCCACCTCTTTTCTAAGCCTCACATTTTTTGTATGTATTTATATAATCTTTTCTGTCACTGACAAAAGCATATCAATGGCACAATTCAAATACTCTCTTACCCTTTGTACTCTAAAAACAGAGTGGAGCAATGGCACACCCCTTTTGCCGTTGGCAGACAGATATATTTTGGCCCCCTTTTTTTGCTCCTCTGCCACCACCAGCAGTGTCATATTGTCTTTTGCAATGACCGCTGTCATAACCTGCATTTGATTTTCCACCTCTACACTGCAAACGTCTATAATAGCGCCTGTCTGCTGTGTCCATCTGTACAGCTTTTCAATGGCCTCTTGGGCAGAAATGACTACATACAGCTGGGCTTTTTCTGTTTCCCCCACCAACAATTCCTTTATCCAATTTATTTTCAATCAAATCACCTCTTATGACAATACAAATCCTACTGGCAGCAATTCCTTTACACCATATGTTTTGATTTCTCCTCCCTCTTGCTCCAAAATCACACTTCCCTGAGGCATAAATTCCAAAAGCACCTGTCTGCAAATGCCACAGGGCGGTGTCAACGTTCCTTTTTGCGATACCACCGCAATTTTTTCAAGCTCCTTTTCTCCTTCTGATATTGCTTTAAACACGGCCACTCTTTCTGCACAGCAGCTAGCGCCATAACTGGCATTTTCAATGTTGCAGCCTGTAAACACATTGCCCCGCTTTGTCAAAACCGCCGCTCCCACCAAAAAATGGGAGTAAGGGGCATAGGCTCCTTTCATGGCCTCCTTTGCCCTTTTTATCAGCTCCTCTTCCTTCACTGCCCTTCCTCCTTTTCTCTCAAAAATCCGGCCTGCTGTAATATCTGCTCCTGTCTGAAAAACATTTCCTTCTCCTGTTGTATATCCATATGGTCGTACCCCAGCAAATGCAGCATACTATGCACTGTTAAAAAAGCAATTTCTCTCTCCAGACAATGTCCATACTCCTCTGCCTGTTTTTTGGCTCTTTCCATACAAATGATAATGTCACCCAGTATGATTTCCCCCTTTTCATTGACATCTGCTTTTTCCCCTTCTTCAAATGTCAGCTGAGGAAAGGATAATACATCTGTTATGCTGTCCACATTGCGAAATGCTTTGTTTATTTTTTGTATCTCTTCATTTGTTACAATAGAAACGCTAATTTCACACTTCTGTTCAAAATTTTCATACAAAAGGCTTGTCTGCACTGCTTTTTTTACAACCTCCTCCCAATACTCGTCCCACAAAAATGTACTTCTATTGTCTATATATATGGTCATGATGGCTTCTCCTCTTCTTGATGTTGCTGTTGGGCTTGTTTTTTTGCTGCATCAATTTCCTCTTTTTTGGGGTAAACGACTCTGTTATGATACATTCCCCGAAATACTTCTATAAATGATTTTCTGATGCTTTCTAAATCAGAAATGGATAATCCGCTTTTATCCAGCTGTCCGTCGTCCAGCTTTTCTTTAATCAGGCCTTTGATAAAGCTTTCTGCCTCCTGCAATGTTTTTCCCTGTCCCAGCATACTTCTTACAGCCGCCTCCACAGTATCTGCCATCATCACAATGGCAGACTCTCTGCTTTGGGGGATAGGCCCCTGATAGCGGTAATCCTCTTCCTTGACCGTTTCAGCACCATATTGCTTCACTGCCTTATAATAAAAATATTTTACAAGAGAATTGCCGTGGTGTTCCTGTATAATGCTGATAATCGCCTTAGGCAGGCCCTTTTCTTCTCCCATTTTGGCACCGGCTTTTGTGTGAGCAATGATAATTTGAGCACTGCTGTAAGGCTCCATTTGGTCATGGGGATTTTCTCCTGCTTGATTTTCTCCAAAATACAAAGGATATTTCAGCTTTCCAATATCATGATAATAGGCTCCCACCCTTGCCAAAGAAGCATTGGCGTCAATTTCATAGGCAGCTGTTTCTGCCAAATTTGCCACAATCAAGCTGTGGTGATATGTGCCGGGTGCTTCCAGCATCAGCCTTCTTAAAAGCTCATTGTTAGGGTTTGTCAGCTCCAAAAGCCGCAACGGTGTATTGGCTTCAAATATGGCTTCCCAAAAGGGTAGGCTGCCTATGACCAATATGACAGAAATCAATCCTGCGCCTCCGGCATAAATACTGGAATATAATAACCCTTGAGAATATCCCTTTTCAAAAAACAAGCCAATGGCAAACATGGATATAAAATTCACACCTGCCATTGCCATTGCCACAGGCAGTACATATCTTCTTTTTTCTGTATAGCCCATAATAAGGGCTGCAAATTCTCCCGTTATCAAAAAATATAATAAAAATTCCACATCTCCATTGAATATAAAACAGCCTATAATGCTGATAAAGCAATTTAAAAGCAGTGCCACTCTTTTGGTGATAAGCAGTGAAAGCAGCATAGGAAATATCACAAGGGGTATGAGGGTAAAATAAGGTACCTCGCTCATAATCCGCAGTAAAAGCACCATCATCATATAAACGGAAAAAAGCATTACCATTTCATTTTTTTTCAGGCTGTACCATTTTTTATTGCTGGAATAAAAAAACAAAAACACACTGCCAAATATCAACAGCACCACAACAATGCTGCCCAGCACAGGTACAATATTTTCTGTGGCATCCTCTGTGTTAATCAAATTCATATTTTCCAGCTTGCTGTAAATTTCAGCAGTAATAATTTCGCCTTCATCTATAATTTTTTGATTTTTTTTGATGATAACGTCCTCTACTTCATCTTCCTTTTTTTGTCTTGCCAAATTCATGGCGTCCACATCCAGCACCAAATTGGCCTGCAATGCACTGCTTAACACAGCAAAGCCCATTTCCTTTAATTGATTGCTCCAGCTTGTCCCCTGCAAAATACCTTGTGCCTGGTCTATGCTTTTTTCAATGGCCTCACCGGTGATTCCCTGCTCATACAAATCATTCATAATGTTAATACAATCTCTTTGAAATGCCAGCCTGTCCTCCGGGCTTAATGCCTGATAAGCCCCATACTGGCTGACAGAAAGCACCACAGGCAGCTTCAAGGATGTGTTTTTAATGGCATCTGAGAGGCTTTCTCCTTCTTGGAGGGTATTGTGCATTTCATCCAGCTTTCTAAAAAAGGCCTGTATTTCTTCTGCTGATTTTTTTTCCACCTCCAAATCATGCTTGTATAAAGGCCCTACTGTATTTGCAGCCTCCTGCTTTTTTTTGTTTGTTGCCACCACATCCACTTCATCCTTCAGTGCCACATATCTTTTGGTTGCCACAGAGCCTATCTGCACATTTTCCATAGTCTGCACATAAGAGCCTGTGGCAATGCAAAGCACCGTCACCAAAAAGCTGATGCCCAACAATACACAAGAAAAATACTTCCATTGGGTAAATCCCTTTTTTTCATTTTCCATGATTTTCACTTCCGTTTTCTATTTTCAAACTTTTCATATGCCTGTATAATTCTTTGTACAAGGGGATGTCTTACCACATCCTTGTTTGTTAGTGTAATCATGCCAATGCCTTCTATATCAGAAAGTATTCTGGTTGCCTCCAGCAGTCCAGAGCGCTTTGTCTCAGCCAGGTCAATCTGTGTCAAATCTCCTGTGATGACTGCCTTTGCACCATAGCCGATTCTTGTCAAAAACATTTTCATCTGCTCCGGTGTGGTGTTTTGGGCTTCATCCAGCACAATAAATGCATTGTCTAATGTGCGTCCTCTCATATAAGCCAAAGGAGCCACCTCAATCAATCCCTTTTCCATATTTTTCATAAATGTGTCTGCCCCCATAATTTCATGAAGGGCGTCATATAACGGCCTCAAATAGGGGTCCACCTTTTGCTGCAAATCTCCTGGCAAAAACCCCAGCTTTTCCCCTGCTTCAATGGCAGGTCTGGTCAGTATAATTCTGCTTACCTCTTCATTTTTAAATGCTGTAATGGCCATGGCCATGGCCAAATAGGTCTTGCCTGTGCCGGCAGGGCCAATGCCAAACACCACAGTATTTTTTTTAATCAAATCAATATATTTTTTTTGCCCCAATGTTTTGGGTCTAACAGGCCTTCCGTTGACTGTCATGCATATAAAATCATCATATACCCTTTCTACCTCCTGCAAATCCATTTCCTCAGCCGTTTGAAGCAAATAATTTACATTTTGTTCTGTAATTTGCTCTCCCTTTTTTGCCAGTGCCTCCAAAGAGCGCAATACCCTTTCGGCACGCATTGCCTGTCTTTGTTCTCCTATGATTTTGACATCATCTCCTCGGTTGACAATCTGCACACCGCAGGCCTGCTCTATTTTTTTCATATTGCTGTCAAACTGCCCAAAAACTGCTATGATATACTGATTTTCTATTTGAACCTTTCTTTCTGTTTGTGTCATAATGCCTCCTGATTTTGCTCTGCTGTATTTTGTATTGGCTGTTGCTGTGCAATGTTTTCAATGGCTGTCAATGTGGCTTTTGCCACCAAAGCATCTCCCTGCTGTTGATATTGTATTTCAATGCTTTCTATTTCTCCTTGCACCATTTGCTGAGCCCTTTGCTTTAGCTGTGCTTCCAGCTGTTTTTTGGCCTCCTCTTCTGTGCGGGTTTTTTCTACTGTTTCATATTGCCGGTAGGTTTCTTCCTTCCAGGACACAGGCAGCTTAAAATCTCCTATTGCCAGTTGATTTTGCTTGGTATTGTTTTTTTCATACAAACCATCCTCCATATTGGGCTGTATGATATTAATAAGAGTATCTCCAATCAAAACGCTTTTATCTTTTTTTTCGATACCGGTATATGTTTTTTCTGTATATTTTAAAGGCAGCTGCTCCTGTAAAGTATACCATACCTTTGCCAGCACTGTTCCCCTTGCCGCAACATACTCTCTGCCTGTTTCCGCTTCCTCTCCTACTGCAATGACCACTTCACTGCTAATCAATACTTCTCCTTTTTTTACAACATCTCCCGGTTTTACAACAGGTGTTCCTGCTTCTGTGGTAACACTTTGAACTACACTGTCTTTGCTTGCCACCAAATCACTGGGGGTTTGTTTATCTATGATTTCCGGCTTTGGTATGGTTTCTACAATCCGTACCAATGCTTCTGTACCGTCAATGGAAACGCTTACCCATGAAATGTCTTCAAATGTTTCCAGCAAATATTGTGTAATACCATCTGTATGAATATTCCATTTTAATTTTCCGGGTGCCATGCCTGCTTCCGCACAGGCCTTTAAAAGCTGTTGTTTTTCTATTCTCTCATTGCCCTCCACTTCCACCACCCATACAAAGGAAGAAAGTGTGTATAGTATGCCGACAAAAAAGAGAATGCCCAAAGACAGCACTTTTCTTTTTTTATATTTTTTAAACAACGCCGGCAAACCGCATAGGCAGACCATTTCATAATGGCAGCCTGTTTTTTCTGCACATTCTGCCAAAAGCTTGTAGCCCTTTGCAGAAACATTCATCTGTACAGCACTTTTTTTGGGTTGTATATTCCATAAATAAATTCCTCGAAATGTGGCCATATTGATAAATCGCTCCACAGAAAAGCCAGACACCTCTATCATAACATATCCATGCAAATAATACCATAATGCTAAAAACATTCCTTCACCTCATCTGCATTTTTTATTCATTATTTATGTCAAAAATGCCATATTTTCCACACTGCCTGTTATCACAATACATTCTGATGTAAGCTGTTTTAAAAGCAGGCCTTTTCCCTGCACACGCAATACTCCCACTGCTGTGCTGATTCTGATGACTTCCTCGCTATATTCTACAATCCCTTTATAATTTTCAATCACAAGCTCTTCTTTTCCTGTCAAGGAAATCAAAGGAAGATTCAATATCACTTCTTTTGGCAATTCCAATGCATTTACAAAGCCTCTTTTCAATCCTCCGCCAAGCAAATTGATCCCTCCAAAAAATACTGTTTCTATATACCTATGCAGTTGTTTGCTTTGCTATACTGTTTCCTGCATAACCTTTTGAAATAAAAATATGCTCTCAATGCATAAAAAAACAGCCGCTGTCATGGAAGGCAGTTTTATAGCCCTCTATTCCTTGCTTATGTATAAAGCAGCTTTCTGGCCGGATTTCTTTTCACCGTTTTTTTATATATTCCCGTTTTTGTTTGCTTTTCCCATGCCATTATGCAATCAAAGCCACTCATAAATAAGTGGTTTGAACAGGGGCTGTGGCAAAATAACTCTTTAAAATAATCCGTATACAAAAACCGGTTAAATTCCACTCACAAAACGGCCATATGATTTACAAGCTTTCTTTGTGCAAGCTGCTGCCCCAATGTTATTTTGCCATAGCCCCTTTCTCTAGCAAAAGGGGACAAAAAAAGACAAGGAATCAAAATTCCTTGTCTTTTAGATTTTATTTTTGTAACATCTCTTTTACCAGACTACTGACAACCTTTCCGTCTGCACGCCCTTTTATTTTGGGGTTCACAGCCTTCATCACATTGCCTAAATCCTTTATAGATGTTGCGCCAATCTCAGCGATGGTTTGTTCTATCACCTTTTGAATTTCACTTTCACTCAACTGCTCTGGAAGGTAATTCAACAATATCTCGATTTCTCTGTTCAGTTTTTCTACCAAATCCTGACGGCCGCTTTTCACATAGTCGGGCATAGAATCTCTGCGGCTTTTCAGCTGCTTTGCAATGACCTCTATCACCCCTTGGTCGTCTAATTCTATTTTTTGGTCCTTTTCAATTTGTAAAATCCCTGAACGAATCAACTGTACTGTGTCTTTGCGTATTGTATCTTTTTCTTTCATAGCACTTTTCAAGTCTTCAAAAAGCTGCTCTTTTAGTGTCATACAATCATCCCTTTAGAAAACAAATATCATTTAAACTTACGTTTTCTAGCCGCTTCAGATTTCTTTTTACGTTTTACGCTGGGCTTGTCATAATGCTCTCTTTTACGTACCTCGCCCATAATACCGTCTTTTGCACAGCTTCTTTTAAAACGGCGAAGAGCGCTGTCTAAAGATTCATTTTCTTTTACCTTTACCTCTGACATGAATTTCCCTCCCTCCCAGGTGTGAGATTCCTTTTTGTTGCAAATGCTGTCCCAAAAACTGCATTTTTTACGGTACAGCACATTATTGAATTATACACAAAAAAACAATTCACGTCAATAAAAAACCGTCTTTTTGCGTTTAAAAACTTGTGAAAAAATTTATATTAGTCACATATAAAAATATGCTTTTCTAATTTTTTAATGTGCATCGTTTTGCATGGTTCTTTTCAGTATTGTCACGCCCAAAGGAGGCACTTTCAGCTCAATACTGCTTTGTCTGTTGTTCCATGGTGTTCTTTGGCTGATGAGCGGATTTCTGTTTATCACGCCACTGCCGCCGTATTTTTCATCATCGCTGTTAAAAATTTCTTCATATATGCCGGCCACAGGCACCCCTACACGAAATGCAAAATGAGTCTCCGGTGTAAAATTGCATATAAATATCAGCTCTTGGCTGTGGTCCTTTCCTCTTCTGACAAATGAAACAATGCTGTTGTCTCTGTCATTGCATTCAATCCATTCAAAGCCCTTGGGGTCAAAATCCATTTCCCACAATGCGCCTTCTTGTAGATATAAATGGTTCAAATCACACATATACTGCTGCAGCTTTTTGTGGGTGTCATATTCCAGCAAATGCCAGTCTAGGCTTCTTGTTTCGCTCCACTCTACAAACTGTCCAAACTCACTGCCCATAAACAGCAGCTTTTTACCAGGATGTCCATACATAAAGCCATAAGCCACACGAAGGTTTGCAAATTTCTGCCACAAATCTCCCGGCATTTTTTCCATCATAGAGCATTTTCCGTGTACAACCTCATCATGGGACAATACCAGTATAAAATTTTCTGTATAAGCATACACCATGCTGAATGTTAAATTATTGTGGTGATATTTTCTGTAAATAGGGTCCTTTTTCAAATATACCAAATAATCGTTCATCCATCCCATATTCCATTTCAGGCTAAATCCAAGACCGCCATAATTTGCACTTCTTGTCACGCCTGCCCAGGATGTAGACTCCTCCGCAATCATCATCACACCGGGATATCTGCCTGTGATGACAGAATTCATATGCTTTAAAAATTCCTCTGCCTGCAAATTTTCTCTTCCGCCATGTTGGTTTGGCACCCATTGTCCGTCGTTTTTGCCATAATCCAAATACAGCATGGAAGCCACAGCATCCACTCTCAATCCGTCCAAATGGAACTCCTCAATCCAATAAATGGCATTTGCAATCAAAAAGTTTCTGACTTCATTTCTGCCATAGTTAAATATGAGTGTGCCCCATTCAGGATGCTCTCCCTGCTTTGGGTCCTGATGCTCATACAGTGCTGTTCCGTCAAAGCGTACCAATCCAAAGCTGTCCTTTGGAAAATGGGCAGGCACCCAGTCTAATATCACGCCAATGCCATTTCTGTGGCAGGCATCCACAAATGCTTTAAAATCCTTTGGGGTGCCAAAACGGCTGGTAGGTGCATAATAGCCTGTTACCTGATAGCCCCAGCTGCCGTCAAAGGGATGCTCCTCAATGGGCAAAAGCTCAATATGGGTATATCCCATTTTTTTTACATAGGCAACCAGCTTTTCCGCCCCTTCCAAATAAGTCATGGAACGGTTGCCCTCCTCCGGTACTCTCATCCAGCTGCCAAAATGTACCTCATAAATATTCACCGGCCCTTGATAAATATGCTCACTGGTTCTCTCCTTCAGCCATGCTTTGTCACTCCATACATAATCACTGCTGTCATATATTACAGAAGCGGTCTCCGGACGTAATTGTGCAAAAGAAGCATAGGGGTCTGCTTTATCACAAACATGATTGCTTTTATCCTTTATTTGAAACTTATATTGGTCATACTGCTTTAATCCGGGTATAAACAATTCCCATATGCCCGATTCTCCCAGTATTCTCATTTGATTTCTTCTGCTGTCCCAATTATTAAAGTTGCCAATGATGCTCACTGCTTTGGCATTTGGTGCCCAAACACCAAATGAAACACCCTCCACACCATTTACTGTTGTGATGTGTGCGCCCAATTTTTTAAAAATTTCATAGTGATTTCCTGCACCAAAAAGATATCTGTCATATTCTGATATGGTAGGTGCAAAAGAATAAGGGTCATAGGTTATCCAGTGATTCCCTTCATAGTCTGTAATGGAAAGCTGATAGGGAAACCATTTTTGTCTGTCTTCTATAATGCCTTCAAAAAACCCGTCCTCATGTATTTTCATCATGGTATAGGTTTTTTTATTGTCATTGTCATCTATGACAATGATTTCTTTTGCTTGGGGAATAAAAGCTCTTACTGCCACAAATTTTTGATTGTCGTGCTCTACCTCATGCATGCCTAAAATATGGTGGGGTTCACCGTGTTCCACATTAACAATTTGAAATAATTCATTTAAGTTTGTTGTTGTTATCATATTTGCCGCTGCTTTTGCAGCCTCACCCCTTTCAGCACTTTTTAAATAAAAATAGACTGCCCCTTACATCCCCTGCTTTTATGACAAAAACAACGGCTTTTTAGGGCTTTTTCATTTGTATTTATTATACCTTATGCCACATTTTTTTTCCAGTACATACTTTATGTATTTTCAGCCATTTTATTTATGTATTTCTGACAATACCAATGTTTAAAATGCATAAAAAATTTCATTTCTTTTTAAAAAAATAAAAATATATTCCTCTCTTTTTATAGCATTTGTTTAAAATCGTCATTTTTTTACAAAATTATGGTTATTTTTTGCTATGAAAATATATATTTGTCTATTTTGGTTGTTTTTATCAAAATTTTATGAAAGCATGATGCTGTAATGCTTCTCTAAAATCATATCTGTCTGTTTTTTTATATAACAAATATGCAAAGCAAAATCAAATTGGCAGTCTGCTCCAAAGTAATAAGCAATGTAAAAATCATTGTGTAACCCCATAAACCACTGAAAATAAATGGTTTGATAAAAAGAATCATATAAAAGCCGTACTGCTGAACAAATCATATTTTTTTAATAAAGACCTTGTTCATTCCACCACATTGCCTTCAAACGGAAAATATGCTTCCCCATTTTTATCCACACCATAAAATTTTTTTCGTTAAAAATAAAAATAGACAAGCTGCAATCTGTTACAACATAATATATCTCTCATTTATGAAATTGCTTTTTATCCATACCAACAGCCATTTCTTTTATTGCCATGGGCCATTGCATTTCCATGGCATATGTATTTTTATTTTATCTGTTTTGTGCTATACCCTTTTTACTACATTCCCTTTGCCATATTTTTGTTTTGTATAAATACCCACTATTTTCAATGGATATTTATAAATGCAGCCTCTTCCCATATCCCCAGCATATGCAATGGGCTGCAATGGTATGGTATAAAAAATTGTTTTTTGCTGTTTGCAAGCTTTCCTTTTCCCATACTATAAAATCATTTTATTTGGGGCAGCATTTTTTTCGTTTTATCAAATCAAAGCCCCTTATAAAGCAGTATTTTGCACAACAAGGGTACTTTCTTATTGAAAAATTGGATATGGCATAATATCCATAATCCGCTGCCAAAAGTGGCTGTTTTATTTTTTCTCTTACCCAAAAATGGAGCAATATAGGCTTTTGAGCCTGTCATAGCCTTTCCGCTGATTTTTATGTACTTTTTTATACTATTTTTAACTGTATCAACAAAATGTCTGCGCCGGTATTTGCTGTATTTCTGTCAAGGATAATGAAATAAATGCTGCCTTTCAGCTATTCTGCTGTATGATGTCAAGCAGCATATGTGTGGGATTTGGACGGCATTTTGTTACAAGCATTTCAATTCCTCTTCTTCCCTATAACCCTTTGCATATTTTTGCTATCCTCCCTTTCTGCTTTTCATATATCATTTGTATTCTATACTTTATTTATAAATACAATATGCTATTTACACCCCAAATGATATGTGCCAAAGGCTTTACATAAAAATCTCCTATGCCTTATTGGGCCTTGGTGGAGGTAATATCATTATTAACATAGAAGGCCTTAGCTTACTGAGGCATAGCCTTGCATGGGATGATAAAAAAGCATGGCTTATAAAGCCATGCTTTTATTTTGCATTCCCTTTTCATTGCTATGCCTCTGTCATTCAGGGTCAATCAATCCATAGGAGCCATTTTTTCTTTTATATACCACATTGATATTTTCTGTTTGTGCATCTCGGAATACAAAAAAGCTGTGTCCAATCAATTCCATTTCCATAACAGCTTCCTCTGCATCCATTGGTTTTACTTCAAAATGCTTGATTCGCTCAATTTTATACAATGGTTCCTCATTCAATTCCTCTTCTTTGATGTGGAGAGATTCATATTCTGCACGATAAACCTCTGCACTTTGACGCACCCTTGTACGCAAGCGTTTTTTATAACGAATCACTTGGTTTTCCAAAATATCCACAGCGCCGTCTACTGCCGCCATCATATCCGGGTCGCTTACCTCTGCACGAATCATCCTTTTATGATAAGGAATTGTCACTTCAATATTTTTGTCCAATTTTTCACTGCTCAGTGTCACAGTGGCCACAGTTTCCTCCGGGAAAAACTTTTCCACTCTGGCCAGCTTTGCTTCTACCTTTTCTCTTGTTCTATCTCCGATTTCTATATTTTTTCCTACAAAATTGTAACGCATAAAAACAACTCCCTTCTGCAACTCGGAAGATGAAGTCTTTTGTGCCAAAAAACAAAAGGCAAACGATTTTAGTTTACTATTACTTTCTTCCTTTGTGTTATATATTCTCTCTCAAAATGAAAAATCCTTCTTTTTTTCACTCTTTTTTATCATTTTACAAAAAATTTTCCTCTTCTTTTGTTTCTTCCTTTTTTCCACAGCCTTTTTTGTTTGTTTTTTGCTCCTTTTGTTTGCACAATAGTCTTTTTTTCTGGAAAAACAGGGAAAAATCAACACTTTTTTATTTTCTCTCATTTTATTTTATCAAAACTTATCCACAGTATTTTTTCTCTTTTTCTGTGGATAATGTGTATAACTCTGTGTATAAACTATATTTTCTTCCTTTTCCCTGGGGATAACTTGGTGGAAAAACACCTTGCAGCTGTGTAATAAAAATAATACAAATTGCCTGTGTGCCGCCATAATATATTATTTTTCTGCAAATGCTCCAATATCAAATGGAATTATACATTAAAGCGGAATACTATAAACCGAAATTTCACCATGTCTATACAATTCCGTCCTTTCACATTATGTTGTATCTTACCCACTTCACCAGTTCATTATATACCACAAAATCCAGATTGCGTCAAGGGGTTAGGGGTGATGGTAGGGGTTCAAAGCCTGCCTGGAAAGCCTTGAAAATAACAGGCGGCGAACCCCTATAATAATTATCTATTCTCTATTAGAGTTAAGCGTACTAAAACAAAAAGGATATAGAAAAAAGGGAACGGAGGGATTGTAAACATGGAGAACATGGAACATACGCCTGTTGTAAAGGAAGTAACACAACGCCATATGGGAAAGGTCTATGGAAACGTAAACCGAAATGAAGAAATGGTACTAAACTATCTGAAATTGCTTGCAAACGGCATTGTAAAGAAACGCCTGTCACCTGATGAAGCCCATATAATAAGGGAACGAAAGAAACGCTTAGAGAATTGTAACAGATTCTGGTCTATGGAAACCTATGAAGCTAGTCATGTAAGAGTGTTACTGAAAACTTTCTTATGTAAAGACAAATTCTGTAGTAACTGTAATCAGGTCAAAAAGCTGTTACTGCAAAACCGTTTCCTGCCCTATATGGAACAGTATAAGGATTCTCTGTATCATATGGTACTGACCGTTCCAGACTGTAGCGGTGAGGAATTGAGGGAAACCATACAGCATATGGCTTATTGCTTTAAAACTCTGGTAACGTATCTAAACGGCAACAAAAAAGTGAAGGGAGCAGACCTGTTGCAGTATGGCTTTCAAGGTTGTGTCCGTTCCTTAGAAATCACATACAGCAATGATGTCTATCACCCTCACTTTCATGTAGCCGCCGTTTTGGGGAACGGCGACATTGGGGAGAAGCATATTGTCAACCAGTTTTCGGGTACTGGAAACCGCCTGTTTTCTGATTTTGAAGCCATTATCCAGAGAATATGGTGGCTCTTAGTCAATCAGAGACGGCTTACCTCTGATAATATCTTAGGTGAGGGCAATTCTCTTGGGCGGTATAGCTGTATCGTGGATAAATTTCAGCCAGAGGACTATCAAAAGCTGTTCGGGTATATGACAAAGATGTACTCTGAGGACAACCGCCTCATGAGTTATGAACACTTCAAAACCCTTTATTATGCCCTCTCCCATATCCGCCAGATACAGGGCTATGGCGTATTCTATAATGTAAAGGAACTGAATACAGAAGCCTATACCGAACAGGAGTACCAGACATTGGAAAGCTATCTTGTCTGTAAGGAAAAGCCCGTCTGCTCCTATGAGCCGTTAAGCCGCCTGACTGGCGATGAAAGGTATATCGTGCTGAAAACAAAGCACCGAAAATAAAATTTATTTTAAACTTGAAGTTTTATTTTAAATGAGATTTATGGGCGAAAATGGTTTTAAACTTATTTTAAAGTAGACTGGAAACACTGTTTTCGCTCAGACAGATGGATAGGAACCACGTTTAAAATAATTTTACAGACAAGGGGGCTGTGTAATGGAACGATATATCACAGATACGATTTACACTCATACGGTTACGGAAAAGGCGGCAGAAATTGAGTTGAGGGAAAAACAGCTTTATACAAGGCTCTCCACTCTTATATCTGGTGAGGAATACCTACAGATTGAAGAGGAATTGAACCTTTGCTATAGTGAGCTGGAAAAAGAGTTGTTTTGTAAGGGATTTGGCGAGGGAATACGGTTTATGCTGAAATGCTTATAACTACGGTAATCCAGTAGCTAAGACTTTTAGGCGGTTTGTAAGCGGAATACGGAATAGAATGATATATGAGCCGCTGTAAGGAATCTGCCTTGTAAGCGATTGGGGAGTGACATTTTTACCGTATGGATTTTCTATCAGCCTTTTGCAGTACGGAAATAAGATTTTTACAAGGCTTGTAAGTGGCTAAAGCTGCTTCTTATGGATAAGAAAGTTCTAAAATTGCGTTCTAAGACTCATTCAGCGGCAAATGGAGTTATTCTCAGTCAAGCGGTTAAAAATGCGTCAGCGGTGATTTCTGGTCATTTAAAATGGGGAAGAATCTCGTCCAGAGGTATCTTCCCCATCACTGCATCATCTAAGAATTTTCGTCCAGATAGCGAAACATAAGTTTTACCATACTGACAGCTAAGGTTTTTTGTTCCTCTGTTCTGCCGTCCATCAGTTGACACCATAGCCGATACTGTCCGTCACTGTCCGAAACGACCGAATCAGACAACAGATAATCTATGGTAACGCCCAGACAGTTAGCAACTGCTGCCAGATTTTCTAATGTTAAGCTGCGTTCCCCACGCTCAATCTGCCCGATATAGGCGGTTGAAAGGTTTACATCTTCTGCCAGTCTTTCCTGTGTCAGATTCAGCTTTAGCCGTTCCTCACGAATACGCTTTCCTAATGCCTGTTGCTCCATGCGTTTTCCCTCCAATGCAAATAGTATATGTAAATGATACTAATTGCTTATGTCTTAGATAATCCGCACGTTGCGTTATTTGTATATGCTGTCAGTTGCTTTTTGTTGTGCTATATGCTAAGATGGTGCTTAGTAGGAGGCATGGCATTATGAAAGTGATACTGAGCAGAAAAGGCATGGACAGTACATCGGGAGGTATGGCAAGCCCTATTTTGCCAGATGGTACGCTGTTATCTCTCCCAATCCCAGATAACACGGTAGGAACGGCATACAAGGATTTATGTTACAAAGGGCAGAGTTTAGAGGAAATCATCAGTCAGCTATGCCCTAAATTTGATTTTGGCAAAAGCCAGACCTGTCATCTTGACCCCGACATATATGAGGATATAGAGGGCAGAACGGCAACAGATGAATGGAAACCAGCATTCGGACAACATGGCGTATCTGCCGTACATCTGGATAAATTGGGCGTAGGCGTGGGCGATATATTTTTATTCTACGGAATGTTTCAAAAAACAATGGTTCAACCTAATAAAACACTGTGTTTTGACCGTAACGCTCCTATTGTCCATATCATCTACGGCTATATGAAAGTTGGAGAAGTATTGAGGGAGAAACAGGAAATAAAAAGCCGCTATTTCTGGCACCCTCACAGTATAAATTGTAACCGTCCGAATAACCGCTTATATTTGCCCGATACATACAGCACATTCCAGTATGACGATTCACTGATACTTACAAAGAGAGGGCAGGACAATCGGCGGCTATGGGCTTTGCCTGCGTTCTTTGGTGAGGACGGTATATCCATTTCATGGCAAGGCGATAACCGCCCTATACTAAAGGACGGTTATGCAGAATTAAATTCTGCTTGCAGAGGACAGGAATTTGTTGTAACCGCTTCTACTCCCAAACAAGAACGGAATTTATGTGACTGGGTGGACAGATTGATACAGAACCGTTAGACATGAACACTATGTACGGATTCATTCTAAAAAGCATTTATTGACAAAGAAATGAGGGATAATGACATGGAGAGATTCGTTGAACCAAAAGAAAGATTGCCTTTCACCCAGAAATCGGCTAAAGAATTAGCCCTTGAAATGAATAAGGCTCTGGAATATGTAACGGAAATGACCGAGGAAGAATTGCTTGAAGATGATGCCGAGGGTGGGTATTTTGACGATTTAGCGTATTATGAGGAAGATGATTAAATCGGGGGATAGCTATGGAAATAACGATTGAACAGGTAAAAGAATTTGCGTGGCAACAGTTGGACGCTATGTGGCATGACAATTCTGGAACGGCTACGATTAGCATGGTGAGATTTGATTACAAAGGTTATTGTATCGTCAATCCGTGGATGGACGAAAAGACGGAGAAAGCCGTAGACCCTTATCGGTATTATGGGAAACAGAGAACGGAGCGGTTTGTCAAAGAAGTTATTAGAACCATTCAGCATAACAGGGAAATTGCAAAACAACACAGGAGATAAGAGAATGAAACATAGATTTATTGCTGTAGCCTTATTTATTACAACGCTTCTCTCAGGTTGTGGGAATACTCAGACAACAGAGGTAACGACACCCATAGAGGAAAATGTTTCCAGTTCTATAAATAAGGTAGACCCAGACACAGCTACATCTTTAGCTGTATCCTATTATGAAACCGTTTACGGCGGTAAGGGTATAGAATTTACTTATTTGGAGCCAACCGTGGAAAAGCTATATAAAAACGAGTATCGTATCAGTTTTTATGTGGACGCATATTGTGCCTTGCCTGCTTCACCTAAGAATAATGAGACAAGATATGTAGAGTGTGTCGCTACTACAGAAAACATTATGTTGGGTTGGACTTATGAATCAAGTATGTATTTATTTGAGGATTTAACAGGCAGACCTGTAATTTATAAAACTCAAATCAATTGGGACGGTACTTATATCAGTGATGTTGAAACACAGGAAGAACAACCAAAACCTACACAAGAGCCAGAATTGCCTAATGAAACAGCTATAGAGGAACAGGCTGATGATTTCTATAGGGACGGTGAATATACCACCTATGGCAGATACCAATGTTTTGAAACAGACACATTTGTAAATGTAGAAACGCAGAATGGTTCACTGGTACTGTACTTTGAGCCAGAAGCAGAAACCTTTGTCCTTGACAGAAACGGAGCAGACACAGGCTGGGAGTTTATCAACTGGGAATTTGAGGACAGAGTATATACATCTGCCATTATTCAAGATAATGAACTAATCATCACTTCTACAGAATCTTGGAGATATGACGGCACTTACATTCAACTGCCCGATATAGGTACTGACGGAGAGGGGGAATGAAAATGGCTATTCATCTGGAATCGGTCAATCATTTTAATTATATGGACGGAAACGGACGGATTTTCTGTAAGCGACAGGATAAAGTGCGGAAAGTAGCTCCAGAATATAAAGGTTGTAATGACTGCCCTTATCTTTTCGGCTCTTTACAGGGAATGGGCGTAGAATGTATGTGGGAGGATATAGTACCGCCCCCTGCTCCCTGTGGATATTATGTACATGACCCCAAAGAAGAGTTTGCACGGGTATCCAGTTTGATTGACGAGGGGATTTTGAAAAAGAGATAATATAATAGCCCTAGAAACTGTAATGGCTTCTAGGGCTATGCTTTATTTACAGAATTTCTGATTTGGCAATATCAAAATTTACAAGAGCATTGGAAACACGAATATACCGCTTGTCAAAGTCTTCAATCATGTAGAACTCCTTTGATGAATCATTCATATAAGGTTTCAGCACTCCCAACTGGAACAATTCTGAATAATATGCAAGCTCACTTGGTGGGAATAAGAAAGTTCCAACAGGAGGAAGAGATTCTACGGGAGGTTTAAAAATCTGCATGTAAAAATATTCACAGTCCAGTAAATAATCCGTATCCTCTACATAACCAATTCTAACGCCGTCACATTTTCTTCTGATTTCACAGAACAAGCTTACATTCTGTTCAGGGCTTGAAAGCAGAGATAGATATTTACATTTTTTGAGTGTAGACCTGACTGCACCCAGAAATTGTTGCGCCTTCTGCCCCTGAGCCGCTTGTTTCTTTAAGATATCCGATATACATTTAGCTTCCAGCAATAAGTTGCCCCCTTCACGGTATCCTTCAAAAATCACTTCCGCACCCGTGTTTACATCCATACATGAGCCGCTAAACTTAATCTTATTTTCAACCTTTTCTTGACACATAAATTGCCCTCCTTTTGATTTTTCGTTTGTCTTGATTCAGCCACTCAAAAAACTTGTCTTTTGGCACAACCATACGTTTGTTGAGATAAATCGTAGGGAAATCACTGGAATTCATAAGTTCATATGTTTTCCCTTTAGAAATCCCCAAAACCGACTGAACGTGCTTTGCCTGCATAATGATTGGTAAATCTTCTTCGGAACAGTAGTTCATCACATCGTTCTCCTCTCTTTATTATTTCCTATTCTTGTCTGAATCGTGTTTCTGTTGACAGTATAACACATGAGCCGCTACCTGTCAATGAACTTTTTATTTTTTCTTAATCAGGAAATAATATTTAGACTATTTACTTTTTGAATAAAAAGGAGTATAATAGCAATATCATCGGAAAGGAGATACAAATAACATGGGAAAAACTTCTAAAGAAGATTTAGCAAGCATAGTAGGACAACGGTTAAAAGAACTCCGCAAGGCAAAAACAGATTTAGGGCAAAAAGATGTTGCTGACGAAATCGGTATTACCAAACAGGCTTTAAGCAGTTACGAAAGCGGCAGGCATCTTCCCGACCAGACTATCCTCATTGACCTTGCAAAATATTACGGATGCACCGCTGATTACCTTTACGGACTGACAGAAAAAATGAATCCATCATCTACGGACTATTCCAAGCGAGATAGCGTAAATCGCTTACTTCATTCTTTGGATATGGTTGCAGAAGATGAAGGAGACTTTTTAGCTGATTCCATAGCAAATACCATAAATTCATTGTCTCTTAACAACGGAAATCCCCAACGGCGAAATCTTATTGAGTGCATGGGACAGTTGTTCTATTCATTTGCAGAATATATTGAAATGTCAACGTCATATGGAAAGTATTTATCTGAAAAAGTGAGCACAAATGGTTTAACCGCAGATGATATAGCTGTGAAACTGGCGCACATCAGCGGCTTTGATGATATATACAGTATAATAGATGACATTAGACGGGCTGGTATTTCATCTGTTCTTACCTTTTCTGTAAATGCTAAAAAAGCCTTGCGTATCAGGGCAGGACAACGTACAGGCTCTAAAAAATCATTAAAGATGACAGAATTTGAGGAACAGTTTAAAGAAATGCTTGATAAGGAGGATTGATTCATATGGCAAAACGAGGACAAAATGAAGGCTCTATCCGCAAGCGAAAAGACGGCACATGGGAAGCCCGTGTAACGATTGGCATTTCAGCAGACGGAAAGCAACAGCGGAAATCCCTGTACGGAAAGACCAGACAGGAAGTAAACGCCAAAATGACCGACTTGCTGAATAATCTGCAAAAGGGCATTATCACCAATCCTACAGAAATGACCCTTGCCGAATGGCTTGACTATTATATGCTCGAATACAAAAAGCGGTATGTAAAGCCTACCACCTACATCAATTATACGGTAAAGGTAAAAAATCACATCAAGCCAGCTATCGGACACTATAAGCTAAAGGCATTACGACAGGACATCATTCAGAAATTTGTCAACAGCTTATCCGATAAGGGATTAGCACCCTCTACAGTGATAGACGTTTTTAAGCTGTTAGGCAACGCCTTAGAAACGGCGGTAGATGATGGATTGATAGTCCGAAATGTTGCGAACAGGGTAAAACTGCCAAAGACAGCAAAGCCGCAAATCACCGTCTTAACACAGGAAGAACAGAACGCCTTTGTGGAACAGGCAAAAGTGACCTATATGGGAGTTGTCTATATTTTCGACCTCTGCACAGGTATGCGGCTTGGGGAGTTGTTAGGGCTGAAATGGCAGGATATAGACTTTGAGCAGAACCAGTTACACATCAAAAGAATACTTCGCAAGGTGAAAGACCCCGACAATCCAGAGGAACATTGGCACTTAGAATTTGGCACACCCAAAACGCCGTCAAGCCAAAGGACAATCCCTCTTAATGAGACAGCGGTTAAAGTGCTTGCAGATGTCTGGGAGCAACAGGAGAAAAACAAGGAAAAAGCCAGTACCGCCTACGAGGACAACGACCTTGTTTTCTGTACACAATTAGGCAGACCGCTTGACCCGACCAATATGCGGCGCACCTGCTATTCTATTTGTGCGAAAATCGGTGTCAGCAACTTTCACCCTCATTGTTTGCGTCATACCTTCACCACCAGAGGGGCAGAAAACAATGTAGATGTACGGGTAATGCAGAAGTTCTTAGGTCATGCGACCATAAAGGAAACAGCCGATACCTATACGCACGTATTGGACGACTTGAAACAGAATGAAATACTGAAACTGGATAACGCAATAAATTATTGAGCAAAAATATCGGGTAGGGGTAAGGTAGGGGTTAAACGACAAAAGGAGCTACCGCACGCAAGCGGTAACTCCCAGAGTTTACAACATTTTACCGACAGGAAATTGTATCAGACGTTAAATCGGAATAATATCACATCTCCGTCTTTTACCACATATTCCTTTCCCTCTGAGCGTACCAATCCCTGTTCTTTTGCCCCAGTATAAGAGCCTGCCTCCATCAAATCCTCATAGCTGACTACCTCTGCGCGTATAAATCCTCTTTCAAAATCACTGTGTATTTTTCCTGCGGCGCCGGGAGCCTTTGTACCATTTTTGATTGTCCATGCACGGCTTTCTGCCGGCCCTGCCGTCAAATAGCTTATGAGCCCCAAAAGCTTGTAGCTGGCGGAAATCAGCCTATCCAAACCGCTTTTTTCCACACCCATGTCCATCAAAAATTCCTTTTTGTCTGCCTCATCCAAATCAGAAATTTCCTCTTCGATTTTTGCACAAAGCACAAACACTTCAGAGCCTTCACTGTCTGCAAAAATACGCACTCTGTTTACAAATTCGTTTCCTGCTCCGTTGTCGGCCAAATCCTCCTCTGCCACATTGGCAGCATAAAGCACAGGCTTTTGTGTCAAAAGTGTGAGGCTTTCCACAAAAGCCTTTTCCTCCGGTGTATCAAACTCTATGGCTCTGGCACATTTTCCCTCTTCCAAGCCGTTTTTCAGCTTTTGCAGTATTTCCAGCTCCTTTTGCAGTGCTTTATCAGCCTTTGCCGCTTTGGTTGTTTTTGCAATGCGCCTTTCCAATATTTCTAAATCGGAAAATATCAGCTCCACATCAATGGTTTCAATGTCACGAATGGGGTCAACGCTGCCATCTACGTGTACCACATTGGTATCTTCAAAACAACGTACCACATGTACAATGGCATCTACCTCTCTGATATGAGATAAAAATTGATTTCCCAAGCCTTCACCCTTGCTTGCCCCTTTGACAAGGCCTGCAATATCCACAAATTCTATGACAGCAGGAGTCGTTTTTTCAGAGTGATACATTTGCGTCAATTTTGTCAGTCTTTCATCAGGCACTGCCACAACACCCACATTGGGGTCAATGGTGCAAAAGGGATAATTTGCTGCTTCTGCCTTGCCTACTGTCATAGAATTAAACAATGTACTTTTTCCAACATTTGGAAGTCCCACAATTCCCAGTTTCATTTTTTTCTTCCTTTCTTTTGTTTCATACTATTTTTTTCTGTTGTCTATTATATAGTAAACCACTTTGCTATGCAAGACGGCCTTTTCCCGCCATAAAACAATTTTTTTATTGGGCACAGCACTGTTATAAAAAAAGAGAGCCATAAGACTCTCTTTCATAAGCTTTTAAAAATAACAGCAATATCATGCAGTTAAAAATGGTACAGCATACTATTATTTTTTTAAATACTGCCGTATTTCCTCTTCTGTATTCAGCTGGGCAATGCGGTCCAGCACAGCCTGTCTTTGTTCCAGCGGCAGTGTATAAAAATGATTCATATCTCTGCTGTTATCCATAATCTGCTTTTTCATTTGTTCCGGCAATGTATCAAAATTTTGAAAGCATTTTAGCATCCTACTCACCTCAAAAATAGCATCTCCATTTCCCATATAATCATGCTATCCTTTGCTTACCAAAAAAACAATATCTGAGGAAAGAAAAAAAACAGCACACCCATTATAAACAGTACAAAAAACAATACAATGCCTATTTTGGCTACTCTTCTATCCCTTTTCAATGTTTTTTTCATATTCTCAGGGCAAGGATTTTCCAGCACATACAGTCCGCCAAGCAGTCCCTTTTGTACCTGCAAGCGCAATGCTTTTTCCTTTTGCAGCATCAAATAGGTGCCTTTTGTCATACGAAAATGATAATTGACGCCATTGTTGACTCCATCCAAAAAATAGCCTGTATCAATGCCTTTATCTGTTCCTCTGGCATTGGATATAAAAAAATTGCAGGCAATCAATATCAATTCGCTTTTTTTTCTCCACAGTCTGTCAATGCTGTTATAAAACATCTCTGCATAATAATAGGAAAGCCATACAAAGGGCAGTGTTGTAATGGTAATGCGAAAGGAATTTCTTCTTTGCATATTCCAGCCCTGAAAATCCCATAAATAGCCGGATATTTGCAGCTCCACCACACAGTAAAATAAAAATAAAAAACAGATAAACCACAAAAATCCCAGCAATACCCAATGATATCTTCTCTTTTTTTGATTCCAAAGCAATATGTCCTTTAGACTGCTTTGGCAGACAACGAACATAAACCCACACAGCAATACAATCAAACCATTGATTTGCATACCCTTTTCATAGCCGCCGGCCATAATCAGCACAGGCAGACATAATATGCAAAGCCATGCCCAGCTTCTTCTGCCTGTCACCACCGCTGTAAAAAGGCACCAATAAAAAATCATAAGCGTAAATAACCCCAGCCATGCCATGCTTTCTACTCCTTTTATACCAGAACTCTTTTGTATGGATACTAAAATTTTTTGTTTTCATCCATTTTACTGCAAAATATCATACATTTTTTAAAACCCATTTGCTTTTATCATACCCCTTTTTTCCCACAGCATTGCGGCCAAAAAGCATTTTGTATTGTTTATCTGCTTTTTTATTATGAATTCAAATACCCGGCAATGCAATGATAATTTTGTATGCTGCAAAGTGCTTTTGAAAACAACATACCGTTGTGCTTCATTTTTGAAATGAAAAAATAAAGCATTACAATAATGGGAAAACAAAATTTATATTTTACAAAAGCTTTTTTACAGCATACATACCATGCTCCCCATGATATAAAATGTGGGGTAAGAACCCCACATTTTTTTACAATGCCCGAAAGCTTTCCGGTCTGTAATTGCTTTGTTTTTTAGACTGCTCTATTTGAGCCAATATTTTTGGCTTATCTGCATTTAATGTGCCTGCCAAAGGAATATAGTTAGAGGCATGGTTTGCTCTAAAGACAGTACCCTCTGCATCTACATTTTCAATAAAAAGCTGTGTTTCCTCCAAAACCTCCACAGGATTTAATAAATCCAGCTCCCCTGCATGATATTGGTCATACATAGGTGTTCCCGGTTCCAAAAGCAGTGTCAAAAATCCTACAAATTCAGGCTTAATGGCAGAAATCACTCTTGCACTGTTCAGAGCGTGTTCTCTCATCAGCTTTCTGCCTCCCAATCCGGAAATCACTGTCATAGAAAGTATCATGCCGGCAGAGCGTATCTTTTTGCCTGCTTCAATCATTTCTGCGGCTGTCACACCTTTTTTGACCTCTTTTAACACTTGGTCATCACCGGATTCCAGCCCCATATATACCATGTCTAAGCCGGCCTCTTTGAGCTGTTTCAATTCCTGCGGCGTTTTGTTGATGATATCCTTTGGTGCACCATACACAGAAATTCTTTCCACCTCCGGAAAATATTCTTTGCATTTTCCAATAATATAAAGCAAATCAGCTGTTTTGACAATCAGTGCATCCCCATCAGCCAAAAAAATTCTTTTTACTTTGATTCTTTTGTAATATTGTCTTGCCATTTCCAAGTCTTCCACAACTTCCTCTAAATTTCTTATACGGAAGCTTTTGTCTTTGTACATGGCACAAAATGTACAGGTATTTCTGGCACAGCCTATTGTCAGCTGTATAATCAAACTGCTTGCCTCACTGGGCGGACGATATACCGTTCCTTCATATCTCATATTTTTTTCATCCTTTCCCTTCCAAAAAAATAGATTGATTGTTTTATTATACCGCCATTGCTTGTGTTTTATCAATGCTAAAATGATTTTTGTTTCAAAAAAGCCCTGCACAAAGCAGAGCTTTTTTATCATATCTGATTTTTATCATAAAATCAATCATTTTTTGCTGTAATTTTAATGACCTTGCCTCTGTCATCCTCCTCCTCACTGCATTCCAGTGTCACTGTAATGTTTTCTGTTCTCAGGCCATACTGCATATCACGGAAGGAGGTATAATCTCCTGTCACATCAATGGATGTTCTTTTTACTTCAATATCATCTATCACATTGTCATCTCTTGTTTCAATTTCCATCACTTTGCCGTCCACAGAAATCAGCTCTCCTCCCACTTCATAATAATAGGCCTCAATTTCTGTCACATCAGCACTTTTTATGGTAATGGTTGCTTTGAGTATCACATCTCTGTCATTTACCAAATCCTCCAAATCTCTAATGTCCTTTACTCTGCTGTCATTGAGATATATCTTTACATCATCTGCATTGATGTCATATTTGTCTTTGTCCTTTAATGTAATGGAGCTTTCACTTAATTTTGTAATGGTGCCTGTCACCTCTCTGCCATAGGAGCTTCTCTTTGGAAAGGCCTCCACCTTCACCACTTCGTCATCATCATCTAAATACAGTGTGACAAAGAAATCATCATTGTCATCATAAGCTGTTTCATAGGCATTTTCCACTTTAGAATAGGTACTGCTTTTCAGTGTGCCGTTATCGTCCTCCAAATAATACTCCACATCTCTGGCCATGTCATAATTATCCGGGTCCTTGTCATATTCCTCCACACGAATTTCATCTTCATTGATGCGCAGTACTTTTCCGTCAATGATGGTATATTCCTCTTCTCCTTCTAAATTGCTGCTGCTTAAAGAGGCATACAGCTCCTTTACCTCTCCATCGTCATTTAAAAGCACCTTGATATAAAAATCACCGGGGTCATCCTTTTCTTCTTCTCTGTTGAAGGCTTTTTCAATATCTCTGTATTCACAGCTGTCCCCATCCAAATAAAATGCTGTTTTAGAGGCATATTCAAATGTTTCCCTTTTATTGTTACTTTTTTTGCGTATTTCCACTTCTGTATCATCAATGGTATAAATGGTGCCTGTCACACTGGATTTTGTGTCTGCTTCTCCAAATTCATCTTCTGATACCAAAAGCCTTTTCACTCTGTCACTGCTGTCTAAATAATATTTGACATATAGTGTAGTATCATTTGATTCTCTTCTGATTTTGCTTATGGTACTGTCATTGCCCTCCAAATAAACATCTGGATTGCTTACCCATTCATAATCCTTTGTGCTGCTGTTTTTGGTTGCCTTTACACTCAGCTCATCCTCAGAAATGCTGACCAAAATGCCTGTGTGGCCGCTTTCCTCTCCCTTGGTAGCCTCTACGCCTATAATATTTCCATTATTGTCTAGTGTAAGCACCGCATCCATGGCATAGGTATCAAATGCTTCCAAAAGCTCCTTTTGCGAAACCTCTTTTTTGTCCAGTGTAATGTCAAAATCCGATGAAAAATAAAAATTTTCTGTTTTATCATCATTTTTTATCAACACCACTTTACTTGCTGACATATCTTCAATACTTCCCTTTACCTCTGTGGTAGAAGGTGAAATGTCATTTGTCAAACGGACAACATCGGCTTTGGAGCCTGTGTATTCTATGGACACACCATCCCCAATTTCCAGTGTAGAAATGCCAATGGTATTTGTGGTGTTTCCTTCATAAACAAGTGTTGTGCCATCTACAATAAAGCCCTGCTTGTCCCCCTTTGCTGTGGTAATGGCCAGCAATTTATTGCTGCCGTTTTGCTCCAAAGAGGTGACTGTTCCGGAAATAGGGTTTTCCGTATTCACATTCGTTGCAGGAGGCGTTTGTGTACTTTTGTTCAGCTCATCATATGTTTTGGACACCAGCACAGCCATTTCTGCTCTGTTAATGGCCGCCTTTGGCGTAAAATTAGAATCTGTGTCCCCTACCATAATGTTCAATCTGGCCAGCAAATCTACATAAGGCACAGAGGTTTGTGCAATGCTGTCCTTGTCATGGAATGACAAAGAAGGACTTTGATTGATTTCATAAAGATGGCTCAAAAATTTACCAAATATCACAGCAACACTTTCTCTGCTGGCATAATTGTTTGTAATAACCCCATTTTTTTTGGTGACAAAACGAGAAGCGTCCGTCAAAGAAATAATATTGTTTTCCAATGCATAGGATACACACTCATATGCCCATGCCGGTATATTATACCCCTGCATTACCTGTGTCCATCTTGTTACAACATCAGAGCTTGTTGTTTTCAATTTTCCTGTCTTTTTCAATAATGCATAGGCCAGCTGTGTGGTTTCACAGTATGTCACATGGTCTTTTGCACGAAACATACTTTGGCCGGTTTTTGCATCAATATCCCCTACCATTAATTCTAAATCAGCTACCCGATTGATATATGTTACCGCACCATCCCATGGCACATTGTTAATGTCAGAAAAACTTGCACCATAGCTTACTGTGGAAAAACCAGTAGCTGCCATAGAAATTGTAAGCAAAACCGCCGCTTTTCTTTTCATTATCATGTCCCTCCCTTTTGGTTTCTTTTTCTAATAAATCTATAACAACAGTTTACCATAGAACATTCTGGAATGGTAGCTTTTTTATGTTACGGTTTGTTTTCAAATTGTTTCAAAAAGTGCAGCATATTTTTAAAATATATCACCATTGCACATTTTTTTATGTTTGACCATCTATATGACAGTATACCTTTGTTTTTTACACTGTTTTATGTATTTTAAATACATATGCTATTGTATGGAAAATGGGCAGGACTTTGGTTTTATACAGGCCTTTCTATACCAAAAACATATTATTTTCATGGAAGGAAACAGATTTTCACTGCCGATTGTGTTTTTAAAATTGCAAAAAGAAATTTATTTACAGTCTGTACTATATTCAAAGCATCTCTTTACTGATAAATTTGTGATGAAAAAAGATTGCTGCTTGATTTATATGAGCATAAGCACTTTTTTTCTGGGATTTGCCAAAACAGCATTTATTTTTGCAAACAATATCTTGATTTTGATACAAAAAGCTTATTTATGGTTTGACGGTTTTATAACACACATGGATATCCCCTTTTTTCATTTTGGCTTCACAAAGAAAGCTTTATCAATCTGTTTAAAAACTGCTCTTTTATAATTGCTGTAAATATCCTATTCCCAACTAAGGCCACCCTAACAGGCGTGTCAACAAATTCCCTTCTTGGTCAAAAGCTCATTTCATCCAAGCTTTTGACCAGCGAACAGAAGTATATTACTCCATGGGCAAAAATGCCTTGAAATCCACTGTTTTCCTCGCCGGAAATGGATTATGACTGTGTATGAAAGGGGCTGTTGCAAAATAGCCCTTTTCAAAACCAGTTGTGTTTTTGAGAGAATTCCACTTAAAAAAACAGCCGTTTTTTATTATTTGTGAACCTTCTTTGTGCAAGCTGCTGCAATTTCATTTTGCCACAGCCTTTTTCCCTACTCTTGCAGTCATATACAACCACGCCTAAATGACGCTGGCTTTCACTTCGTTCAAGCCCTGACGGTATGATTATCTGCTACCCTTAAAAGGGTTTTCAT
>CALWSR010000030.1 GCA_944384265.1 uncultured Clostridia bacterium | reverse complement strand
AAGGCCCGGTGGTCAAGAGGTTAAGACACGGCCCTTTCACGGCTGTAACCCGGGTTCGATTCCCGGTCGGGTCATTTTTTGAAATTTTATATGGCGCTGTAGCCAAGTGGTAAGGCAAAGGTCTGCAACACCTCTATGCATCGGTTCAAATCCGATCAGCGCCTCTCGAAATAGCCTTGATATTGCGTTATATCTCAATATCAAGGTTATTTTTGTCTGTTTTAGCTAGAAAAATCGCTGGTTCTACTGGGGATAAGTAAAATACTTTCGTATATAAAACAACTTAATTATCATTTCATAATGAAGATTTGCAGTGGCATTATATAAAAGGATAACTAGTATATCATAAATTGAGGATGTTAAGCAAATAATGAATGGAATGCAAAAGAGGCATTACAATGAAACTTGGCAAAAAGAAACATGGTGAAATCTATCATTCCTAAAGAACGGGATACAACATATGTTTTTCTTCTGAAGAAACCAATGCCTCTGACAAGAATTGTTCCTTTCAATAGGAGAAGTGTATTTTTTACTTTGTACTAATAGTTCTTCTGGGATAACTTCTGCATAAGACTTCAAGTTGTCAGTCATATAAATTTTGACATTCCACTTTTTTAATCTTTGGAGTCATTTTTTAAGGGTAACGGTATCACTATTGCCACATTGGATGCGTTGTACTGTATCAGTACAATATGCTTTAGTTTGTTTTTTTAAATGTAGAAAGTGCCACATTTCATCTAATTGTATTACCACAGCTTCTGAAGTAGGCTGTGGTTTTTCATAATGCTGTAATGCAAATTTTCTTACCCAGCGTAATATGCTGGCTGCAGAAGTATTCAATAAACCAGCAATTGTTCTAAAAGATAACCCATTAATGTATCATAAATATACAATTCATTTTGTCTGCTCATACAATCCCTTCTGTAAAGTCGATACAAATTGATAACCACAATTTTTACATTTATATCTTTGATGTCCTTTTATCAATCCATTTTTGCTTTGTTCTGTTGCTCCATATTTTTTACATTTCATACTAAATAACATCTCCTTTGTTATTAGTATGTCCTTATTTCATCACTTTAATAACATTCTCAAAATAAGTAATATGGCTGATTTATGAAACGGAAAATAGAGATATAAGAAAGTGCTATGAGAATGGGATAGAAGAGAAAGCAAGAAATTGAGATGTGATAAGGACGAAGCTGAAAAAAGGAAAAACAGCCATTTTAATCAAAGAAGAGGGCAAAATGAAATTTGAAAAGCATTGAGAGGCAAAAAAAGCTTTGCAGGAATGGTGAAATAGCAAAAGCAACCCGTATTTGCTATATATAACCAAAAATAGTATCAAAATGATATTTTATATGAAAGCAATAAAATTTTCATAGAAATGGAAAATAAGAGCAATATAAAGAAGGGAAAGAGCATTGCAAAAACAAAAGTATGACAAATATAATATAAAAATGAAAAGTAAAGGCAGAATATTTTGCAAATACCATATATTAAAGTAATCACAATGAAAATAAAATAACAAAACAAATAAATGACAATGGACTTATGGTGATTTGGCATAAAAATGTATAAATTTGCACCGGAAGGTTTATAATGCAGAGAAAGAAATATAAAACATTTGAAAGGCAAAAAGAAGCTTCTTTTCTATCTCAATGCTTGAAAGGAAATGTTGTTTTGCAGCATAACATTTGCAGCACAGCAGATAAAAGGAATAAAAACAGCGCAAAAAATGGGCGTATCCAAAATTGGCTGTGGTGTTTTATAAAACAGTATAAGCCATAAAAAAGGTCTTGGTATATTACGGCACATAATACACCAAGACCTATTTTTTTATGATAAAATTTGTTTAAGGGAAAAATAAAGATACCTTTTTATGCTATGGGGGAGGCGGCACATTTGAAACTCTCCCATAACCATTTTTTTGTATTGCAATATGACAGGGACGTCATATGCTTTTTATGATTAAGCCTCTGCTACATCAGCACTTTCTTGTGTGTCTGTTTCAGAGGGACCTTCTGTTACATCATCACTTTCTTGTGTGTCTGTTTCAGAGGGACCTTCTGTTGTATCAGCACTTTCTTGTGTGTCTGTTTCAGAGGGACCTTCTGTTGCGTCAGCACTTTCTTGTGTGTCTGTTTCAGAGGGACCTTCTGTTACATCATCACTTTCTTGTGTGTCTGTTTTGGAGGGACCTTCTGTTGCATCAGCACTTTCTTGTGTGTCTGTTTCAGAGGGACCCTCTGTTGCGTCTGCACTTTCTTGTGTGTCTGTTTTGGAAGGAGCTTCCGCTGTGTCAGTGCTTTCCTCTGTATCTGCTTCAATGGACTCATCATTTTCTAAAACAGTGTTTTCTTCTGTGATTTCATTGTATGGCAGCTCTGCCAATGCCTTTGTAACAGTTGGCTCTGTCACATTTAATCCATCAGATTTGATGGTATATGTAACCGTTTTGTATTCAGAATCTACTGTATAAGTAAATTCTAATGTAACATCATAGTTAGGGTTAAACAGCAATGACATACCGTCTGTACCGCCAAAAATCATATCGTCTGCTGGCACAGTCACTTTGTCATTGGTTTTGATACCATTTGTGTTGTCAATCATGTCACTGCCTGCTGCATAATCCTTCAATACTTCATTTGTTTGTTTTATAACTAATTTTGTTGCTTCTGGATAATCAACAGGCAAATCCAGTGTCAGTATGATAGAGCCTTTTGCTCTAGCTTGCTGGAACAATTCCCAGTTAGGGTCACTGTCGGATGTGCCTCTGAATGTTTCATTCAAGTCTTCTGCGATGGCTTGGGACAGTCCGGAATTGTCTTCTGTCAATTCTCCTCCTGTTGCTTCACCGCTTACCAATATGTCATATGTGCCTTCTCCTGTTTTTGTTGCAGTGGCTTCTACTGTGCTGATATTTCTGTCTGCTGTTGTAACCACTACCGGTTTGATTGTAACATGGCTGTCCAGTACAACCTCATAAGTATTGTTTTCTGCTGTTACAGTCACTGTGTCACCTTCTGCCACAAATACAGGCACTTTTACAAAGCCGTTTTCAGGTGTTACAGATAGGGTGGTGCTTTCCTCTCCCGTAGCCGCTTTTAATGCAGAGCTTCCGGAAATGGTAACATCTATTGCATCAGCCCGAGGGGAAGCCTTTACTTCGCTGTATTGGTCAGCAAATGCTGCCGCTGTTGCAGTACCGCCCACAGGAATGTTCAATGTTTGCACAACAGAGGATTTTCCTTCAATGCTGTTTGCCAATTTTTTATTTACATCATCAGCGGAATATACAGTGTCTACAATGCTTTGTACATTGCCTGCATGGGAAACACCGCCTGTAACCTCAGAATCGGCAGAAACAGTAATGGTTGTTTTGTCTGGGCCTACAACTTCATTTGCTGTTGTGCCACTGGTAGATGTTCCGGGAGTTACAACTGGCTGCTGTGCCACCTGTACACCTGTTGCATCAATATGGTATGTTACAGCACTGCCAATGAGATTTGCTTCACTTACGGCATCCGCCACAGTGTTTGTTGCACTCATTGTTGTATCTGCTTTATTACTGGTGCTGAATGCAAATGTCATTTTGATGCCCTTTGTATCAGCTGGGTTTGCAATGACAGCCATTCTGAATACAGTATCGTTAGGCTGAAGTGCATAGAATTTTTTCTTTGCATAGCCAAAACCGTCACTATCTGCTGTCAATCTAAAAGTACCGTTTGCACCGGTGTCATATTCATCACCACTGCCGCTTGTTGGATATGCTGCAAAAATAGCATCGTTTTTCTGTTCCATATAAACGCCTTTTGCATTTGCAGGCACAGGAACGTCTATTGTAGTCAAGAACAATGATTTTTCACCGTTTTGAAGCACTGTGGAGCCGGTGAAGTCATTGTTGATGGCAGCAATAGCCGCTTGCTCTTCCGGTGTAGCTTCACTGCCTGCAACAAGCAAGCCTGGTGTAATCTCATTTGCAGAGGAGAGTGTGACATCATAAGTATTTGTGTCCGCAGCATAGGATACATCAGCAGATACACCTTCAGCAGTCAAGCTTTGTGCAAAGCCGTGGTTTTGTGCAGTTTGGTCGGATACAGTCAGTGTGTTGTTGACGGTGTATGTTACAGTTTGTGTTGTACTGCCGTCTGCTGATGTCCATTTGGTATCCAATGTAATGTTTTCTCCGGGCAGTACCAGCATACTGTAACGGATGACTTTTGTACCGTCCGGACGTGTTTCAGAACGGTCTGCTACGGAAGAACCTGTGGCACTGCCTGCCTTTTGCCCCACATATGCTGTACCGTCAGCAGTAGGCACCAGCTTGATGTCGGAGCAGCCGGGGATTTTGCTTGTTAAATCACTGTCAGAAGGTGCAGGAGAATCACTTGGTGTATATGCTCTTTGTGTTGCATCAAAATAGAATGCTGTCAGCGCAGGATTTGTTTGTGTAATGCTGACTTTTGCTGCATCTTCATTGAAGTTTTCAGGCACAGGAATGTCTACCACCCAAACCATATAATTTGGCTTGCCGTCTACAAATCCAGGGTTGTCTGTTGTATTGTCTGTGTAGGAGCTGTTATCTGTTGTAATTTGACCATTTAAAACGAAGCCATAATCTCCATTGATTTGTTCAGCAAACACAGCATCATCGCTGACAAATTTGCCTGCCGGAGCAGTGCCGCCTAAATTGACCGTTACTTCTTTTCCGCCATTTTCAGGGATGGCTGTGGACAATGTTACACCGCTGTATCTGTCAAATTTAGTGGTGCCGTCATCGGCTGCCTGCACATTTTCTGCACCCTTAAGCTCTGTTGGCAGCTCATTTGGTGTAGATGGAGGAGGTGTTGGTGTTGGTTCTTCTGTTTCTACGGCTGTAACGGTTACGGCGCAGGTTGCTGTTTTGCCTCCGTCCTTTGTGGTTACAGTGATGGTAGCACTGCCTTCTTTCATTGCAATAACAGTTCCTGTGGAGGAAACGGCTGCAATGGTTTCATCGCTGGAGGAGAATGTCACTGTTTTGTCTGTGGCATTTGTTGGTGTCACAGTGGCAGTCAGCACTGCTGTTTCTCCTTCTTTTAATGACAATGTGGTTTGGTCTAATGAAACGCCTGTTACGGCAACAGTGGTGTCTTTGTCAGAAGAGCCGGAGCCTGAGCTGGAGCTGCTGGAGCCTTTTCCGCCGCTTTCCCATACCATATTGCCTGTTTTGGAAGTATCCTCAGTTGTTTCTGCTGGTGTGGTTGGCTCTGTGGTGTCGCTTGGCACCTCCTGTACACCGGAGGATTTTAACACTCTGTCTAATGTGGAAACGGCCTCTGCTCTTGTCATGCCCTTGCTGCCGCCAAAGCTGCCGTCAGGATAGCCGGACATATAGCCGCCTGCCACCACTGCGCCCACTGCACCCTTTGCCCATGAGGGAAGCTGTGCCGCATCTGTAAAGCCGTTTGCACCTGCTTCATTGCTTGTCAAATGCAATGCATTGCTGATAAATACAGCCGCCTGCATTCTGGTTACAGTTTCACCCGGTCTGAATGTGCCGTCTTCAAATCCGCTGGCAATGTTGTTGCCAACTGCCTTTGCCACATCATTATAATACCAATCGCTTGGGCTGACGTCGCTGAAGCTGATGGGAGCAGAGCCTTGTGTGGACACAGCACTGTTTAAAAGACGTACAAATTCTGCTCTGGTAATGGATTGGTCTGGTCTGAATGTGCCGTCTTCATAACCGCCGATTCTGCCCGCATTTTGCCATTGTGTAATGGTTGCTTCTGCCCAGTGTCCGCTGATGTCGTTGGCCGCAGCCAGTGCAGGCACAGCCGTGCTTACTGTCATTGCTGTGGACAGTAAAAATGCAATTGCTTGATACTTTTTCATTTTTTTATGTTCCTCCTTAAGCATGAAAAAAATTACAATGTTGAGAAATGTTTTTGATATTTGTCAGCACATTTGAAAAGCAGTGGGCAAATCACATAAATATGTAAAAAATTTTTATATGTTTATGCCAAAAAATATTTTGCCCTTTCCATTGGGCAGTAAAAGCCCTGCTGTCAAATAAAAGTGCCATATCAAAAATACATATGACTTTCACACAAAAATGTGAAAAAGGGTAAAAACATCGTTTTTTAAGGGATTCCCTCTCTTTTGTAAAAAAAGTCCTCCTTTCCAATATTGCTGTATTCACAGAAAGCATTTTTCTCAAAAGGTATACCTTTTGAGAAAAAATTTTTTTCGATGGTTTTGCAAAAAAATGCAAAAAATCTTGGACAAATTAAATAAATTATGTTATAGTGTGGTTATTAAAGTTCATAGAAAATGTCTTTTTTTTAGAAAAGATAATTTTTCCCAAAAAGTATACTTTTTGACAATTTTTCCGTATTTTAATTTCTCATTGGTATTTTTTTCATAACCGAATCTGCCATTTTGATTCCTTTTTTATCTATTTTTCCAAACAAATCCTTTTTCATGAAATTTTTGTACAGTCATATTCCCTGTTTTGTTATTTTTTCATTTTCTGGAAAATCCATATAAACACCTTTGAAAAAGAAAGGTGCTATGCTATAATAAATTTGCTTTGCTGAAAATACAGTATAGATACATAGGGGGTAAAAATGGGGTTTTTTACACGTTTTATGCAAAAAAAGGAAAAAAGCGGTTTGGATTTTTCTCATATCAAAACCCAGGAGGAGGCAAAGGCACTTTGTGAGCAAAATGTACTTGTGCCTCTTTATATGATACCTTTGGCCTTTGGCGGAGAGGATAGCTGCAACAATATATTGTATGTGCCTGCACAGACTGTGCAATGGAAAAACAGATGTGACGCTGTGGCAGAAAAAATGCTGCAAAAGGAGCCTTCTCTGCGTTATGTCTGCACACCGGAATATAAACAAAAAAGCTTTGTACCAAGTGCATTGCATATTCATGTAAGCGGCAAAACCAGATTTTCTCAAAAAATACAGATTTGGTAAATATATTTTTTTATGGAAAAAAGGTATTTTCAAAGGCCTTCCAACAGACCTATGATTTGAAAAACAGGGAAGGTTTTAAAAAAATAAATAGAATTGGTTTTCAAAAATAAAAACAGTGGGTTGCATTGCTGATTGCAATCCACTGTTTTTGTCTGCTGTGTGAAAACCCACTGGCCATATCCCTCATCTCAGGCGGATACCTCTTTTGGTGGGCTTTCGGAATTGCCCATTGAAACCTCACTTTTTTGGAAGTATTGGTGGGGGCTGAGGCTTCAAATATGGTAAGAAGGAATTTTTGGTTGCCAACAGCTGTACTGTTGGCCGTTAAAAATGTGGTTTCCCTTTTCGAATTTTTCATTGCCTCCAAAAAAAAAGGGGCCGCCTCATTTTTTTTGGCTGCCCCCTGACTTTACAAAAGGGATTATCTGACTTTATTTATTTACAGAGCTTTTTAAATTCGTCGGCTACAAACTGAACCTTCGTGCCTACGATAACCTGAACTGCCGTCTTACTGGGGCGAATGACACCCGCTACACCGGCAGATTTGATTTTCTTTTCATCTACTAATGTATAATCCTTTACTTCCAGACGAAGCCTTGTGATACAGTTGTCAATGGTTGTTACGTTATCCTTGCCGCCGACACCTTCCAATACAATTTTGGCAATTTCTGTAAAATCGTCATTGGCAAGCTGAACCTTCGTTTCATCGCCATCATCCTCTTCACGTCCCGGTGTTTTCAGATGGAAAAGCTTGATAACCAAACGGAAAATGATGTAATAGATAATGCCCACTGCAATTCCGATAGGAATAATCAGCCATGGATTTTGGGCCAGTGGGGTAAAAGAGCTTAAGAACAGGTCAACTGCACCTCCGGAGAAGGAAAATCCCGCTCTTATCGGAAGGGCAACCGTTATGGCTGCTGTGATACCTGCGATGGCTGCGTGTACGACATACAGTACAGGAGCCAGGAACATGAAGGAAAATTCGATTGGCTCGGTAACACCTGTAAAGAATGCACAAAATGCCGCAGAGGCCAGAAGTCCGAATACAGCTTTTTTCTTTTCCGGTTTTGCTGTATGATACATAGCCAGGCAGGCCATTGGAAGACCAAACATCATAAATGGGAAGAATCCGGTCATATACATACCGGTTTCTCCAAGTGTTCCGGTTCCTGCCCAGAAGTTGGACAGGTCATTGATTCCTGCAATATCAAACCAGAATACAGAGTTTAATGCATGGTGCAGACCAAATGGAATTAACAGTCGATTAAAGAATACATAAAGTCCTACACCCACAGCATTCAGACTTAAGAAGGCCTCGCCTAATTTTACCAGCGCTCCGTAAATGATTGGCCATACAAAGAATAAAACTGCCGCTGCAATAATGGAAAAAACTGCTGTTACAATGGCAACTGCCCGTTTTCCGCTAAAGAATGACAGCGCATCCGGCAGCTTTGTGTTTTTGAATTTGTTATAGCAGGTGGAACCGATAATACCGGCCAGAATACCGATAAACTGGTTCTCAATTTTTGCAAAGGCCGGGTCTGCCTCTGCCCCTGTCAGACCAGTAACAACGGCTGAGCTTAAGAGCTTTGTAATCATCAGCCAGGATACCAGACCGGCCAGACCGGCAGTACCGTCGCTTTCCTCTGCCATGCCCACGGCAACACCGACTGCAAACAGCCAGGACATATTATCAATCAATGCGCCTCCGGCTTTAATGAGAAAGAAACCGATGGTATATGCGGCGCCGCCGGTTGTGAATCCGGCAACCTCTCCGGCCATGGCTGCAGGAGCCAGCATATAACCAATTCCCATCAAAATACCGGCTGCCGGAAGACAAGCTACCGGAAGCATCAGGGATTTCCCCAATTTTTGTAAATATCTCATCATGGTTCGTATTCCTCCTTTTTCTTAAATTTATAATCCCTTTTTCTATTTTAAGCCCACAACCTGCCGGCTAAAATACCTGTTTATATTTCATTTGCCTCAATCAAAGCTTCTCCGGGCAGCACCTCTTTTTCTGTAATGGTGCTGATTTCATAGGCGTCCGGATTGCATATCAATACAGGCGTAATGGGGCTGTACCCTGCCTGTTTTATTTTTTCCAAATCCGCCGTCAAAAGTAAATCGCCTTTCTTTACCACATCCCCTGCTTTTACATATCCTTGAAATCCATCGCCTTTTAATGCCACCGTATCCAACCCCACATGGATTAAAATCTCTGCCCCATTATCAGAGAGCATACTGATAGCATGAAGGGTATCAAATACCATGCTGATGGTTCCGTCTGCGGGAGCATAAATCTTTCCTTCTGAAGGAATCACTGCGGCCCCCTTACCAATCATTTCATCCCGAAAGGTAGGGTCTGGCACCTCTTTTAAGCCAACTGCATACCCTTTGACCGGAGAGCCAATAATAATTTGCTGTTTCTTTTTTTTCAAAAATCCAAACATCCTTTATCCTCCTATTCCTCAATCATTGTCACACGCCTGATATGAATGGCCAAATACATAACCTCCACACCGGAAATTCGAGTTTCTGTGGCTTTTTCAATATATGCTGCCACCTTTTTGCTGCAATCATATTCCCGTTTATATTTATTGCTGAGAAGCTCTTCCAGTTCTTTTTCTTCCTCCAGGAGCAGTTCTTTTTTATAAACTCTCTGAAGCAGAAACTTTACATGAGTCACAAACCGTTCGTAGTGAAGCGATTGTTCGTCCAGTTCAATTTGCAGCTCTTCCATTACGATTTTCAGAATATCCTTCAATAGGTTGGGAAATTTCAAAGCGGCACTCAAATCGGTTCCATATTCTGCATTTACAAAATGTAGGGCGATAAAGCCTGCCTCATCTGCCGGAAACTGGATATGAAGACGTTCCTTTAACAGCTCCACCGCATATTTTCCCAGTTCATATTCCTGGGTGTAAAACCGTTGGATTTCCCACAGCAGAGCATTTTCCGGCTTGATTCCCTGACTGTAACGCTCGATGGCAAAATTTATGTGGTCTGTCAGCGTTACATAAATGTTCTGGTTCAGTTTTAGCTGTAAATGCTTTTTGGCATAAGCAATAATGTCATTGGAAATCTGGATATGCTCCAAAGGCATATTACTTAACAGCTCTTTAAACTGTTCTGCAACAGTCTGGTTTTTTATTTGATATACTTTTTCGATTTTGGAAGTGTCCACAGGCTTGCCCGGTCTCTGTCCAAAACCGATTCCCCTGCCCATGATGACAACCTCTTTTCCCTGCTCGTCATAAGCGGAAATGATGTTATTGTTAATAATTTTATCAATCACCATATTTTTCATCTCTTAAATAAACCTTTTCAGTGTATGCCATCTGGGCGGAGGGCTTTTTTATAGCACAGTGTGATGGGAAAGTATAAAGCAATATGAAGTCATTTCCTGTGGTATAAAAAAAACCAAATTTCATAAGCATAGAACTATCCTTATAAAATCTGGTTTTGCCTGCCGTACAGTAACAATCCTGTTTCTTTCTGTTGTTAGATTTACTATATCATTTTTTCCATTAAAAGTCAATTATTTGTTTATCATTATTTTTTTTTTAATAATATTTTTTATTTTCATTTTATAATAATTGGTGAATTTGCTTTGTCTGTTTCATTTTATCAATATTTTATTGTATTTCTTGCATAAAGCAAGCAGCTTTGTAGACCCACACTTTTTGGTCTGCATTTCTGCTTCTCTTGTGTGGGTATCGTCTTGGATGTATGTGCATATGCATCACCATTGCTGATTGTTGAATACCCTGCAAAAATAGCATTGCTTTTTTGCGGCATATCAATGCAGGCACAGAAACGTCTGTTGTAGTCAAAAGCAATGATTTTTCACCGTTTTGGAGTACCGTGCAGCCGGTAAAGTCAGGATGGATGGCAGTAACAGCAGCTTGCTTTTTAGATGCAGCTTCACTGCCTGCAATAGGCAAGCCTGGTGTAAATATATGAGTATAGTGTTTTTTTGGTTGGAATGAAATACTTTTGGTGAGAGCAAAAGGAAGTTTGTACTTTGCTGCTGCAAAGGCATTGTACGCCTTTTCGTTGAAAATTGCTGTTTGAAATATGAAAATAGTATAATAGATGGATTTTTTCCATATTACAGTATATTCCTCTGCCAAAACAGAGGCGTTATTTTTTGTTTTGATAATACGATTCATTTTTTTATCCATTTTTTTATGGCTATTGTGATTGATGCGTCATGAAACATTGTATTTTTTAGTCAATATAGAAGCGAAGCAAAGCTGCCCATAAAAATATACTGTGACGCCATGAAATCATTGGGCTTATCATACATGGAGAAAAAACAATACCATATTTGTATACTGTGTGTTATATAAAAAATATAGCAAATGCTGTATAAAATGACTGCAATGGTAAAAAATACAAGAGTATCATAAAATCATGAAGGAGTGGAAAGCAAATGAACCATCTTTTATTCACATTAACCATTGTACAGATTGTTTTTTCTCTCATTGCCGCCATTTATTTTTACAGGACATTAAGAGGAAAAGGCCCTATCAAAAACCAAAATCATTTGGAATTTCGCAAAGAACAGGAGCAGCTAAAAAAAATGAGAGCCATTCATTTGACAACGCCTTTGTCAGAACAGCTGCGCCCCAAAACACTTTCTGATGTGGTGGGACAGGAGCAGGGTGTCAAAGCACTGCGCACAGCCCTTTGCAGTCCCAATCCCCAGCACGTTTTGATTTATGGCCCTCCCGGTGTGGGCAAAACGGCCGCCGCCCGTTTGATATTGGAAGAAGCCAAAAAAAATCCCATTTCCCCCTTTGGAGAAAAATCAAAATTTATAGAAGTGGATGCCACAACACTTCGTTTTGATGAAAGAAGCATTGCCGACCCCCTTATGGGTTCTGTTCATGACCCCATTTATCAGGGGGCAGGTGCATTTGGCACAGCAGGCATTCCTCAGCCAAAGCCGGGAGCTGTTTCCGAGGCCCACGGAGGCATATTGTTTATTGACGAAATTGGAGAATTGCACACAATGCAAATGAACAAGCTTTTGAAGGTGCTGGAAGACAGAGTGGTAAAATTTCAAAGTGCTTATTACAGCGAAAACAATAAAAATATTCCTCCCTATATTCATGATATTTTTCGCAACGGTATTCCCGCCGATTTTCGTTTGGTGGGAGCCACCACAAGAAGCCCTGAGGAGATTCCTCCGGCATTGCGCTCCCGCTGTATGGAGATTTATTTTGATGGATTAAAAGAGGACTCTGTCATAAAAATTGCTCAAAACACCATTGCCAATGCAGGCTTTGCAAAGGCTCCCTCCATTTGCAAAAAAATTGCAAAATATGCCTCCAATGGCAGAGAAACCGTCAATATTGTACAAACAGCACTTTCTGCCGCATTTTTGGAGGGCAGACATTATGTGACCCAAAAGGATTTGGAATGGGTGCTGGAGGCAGGCAGATATCAGCCCCTGCCTATCAAAACAATACCTAAAAAACAAAAAATTGGTGTTGTAAATGGTTTGGCTGTATGTGGACAGGGAGAAAGGGGAATGCTTTTGCCCTTGGAGGCCTATGTCAGCAAAGCAGAACAAAACAAAGGCCGTTTGACCATCACTGGCATTGTGGAGGAAGAAGAGCTAAAAAGCAGACAGGGACAGAGCAAAAGAAAAAGCAATGCAAAGGCCTCTGTGGAAAATGTGTTGACGGTGCTGCAACAGCTGACAGGCATTTCCATAGGCTGTTATGACATACACATCAATTTTCCCGGCGGTATGCCTGTGGACGGTCCTTCGGCGGGTATTGCCATATTTTGTGCAGTTTATTCTGCATTGTTTCAAAAAAAATGTGACAATAAAATAGCCATGACAGGAGAAATCAGTATATACGGAGCAGTATTGCCTGTGGGAGGTGTTGGGGCAAAAATTGAAGGAGCAAAAGAGGCGGGAGCCAAAAAAGTGTTGATACCTGCTGAAAATTGGCAGCAAAGATTTTCGGAAATGGGTATTGAAGTGAAGCCAGTACAGACCATAGCCCAAGTGCTGGAGGAAATGTTTTCTGAAATGGAAAAAAATGTACTGCCTTCAGAAGAAAAAGGGGAATATGCTGTGGGAGAAGGTATATTGACAGCGAAGGAAATGTAATAAAATTGCTTTGCAAATGCTTCTATTGCTTCTTATTTTCATGTATAAATGGGCTGAAAATATAAAGAATATTATGTTATAGAGCCAATAAAAAGCATCATAGTATATCAATACAAATATGCTGATTGCAAGCAATGAAGGATGAGAAGAGAAAAAAGCCATCCCCATTTTCAGAACCAATCAAAAGCCTGGAACAATAATAAAAACTTTTCTAAAAAATCATATTATGTATATCAATACAAATGTACTGATTGCAATGCTGGAAAGAGGAAGAAAGCAGCATAAAAAATGTGAAAAAGCAATACAGCATCATTACAGCCCCATTATTTTTTATGAGAAAAATATTTTAAAATACCCACCTCCGTTTTTTTATGGATGATTTATACAAACAAAAAGGGATACCATCTCTTCAGACGGTAAAAAAATTAGATTTTATATTTTTCAAGGGTGTGGAAGGGATTGGAAAAGGCAGGGTAATCCCTATTCCTTCCATACCTGTGTGGGTATTTGGCCCCATAGGGAAAGTGGTATAATTCGGTTGTACTGCGGTAGTCTTCAAAGGAATAAGCTGTTGGCATAAAAGCGTTGGTTATCCTTACGGTGGCTTTTTTCAATATTGCCATTATCTCTGGGAGCAAAAGGAGGAAGCATCAGCCTATGTTCAATACCATGCTCCGTACCTGAAAAAGCATTGGCTTATGAGAGCCGCCATAAGCTCCAAAGGGTTTGCTAAATTCCTGTCCGTTGTCAGTCCGGACACACTCCATGGGGGAGGGAAATGAATGTTTTATTTTCAGAGAAAATGGAACAACATATTATGATTTGGATTTTCAAGGAGATGCAAAAAATTTAGAAGGGATAGAGAGAAAGCTTGTATAAAAAATGATGCAGCTATCATCTAAATGGAAGCTCTGGGGATGAACAACTGTTGGAAGAAGGATTATGGATGCTTTGTCATCAAGGATAGATATGTTAATGAGTATATGAAGCTTATGATGGATGAAAAAATGAATGTTACATTTTCAGAGGAAATACAAGGAAATGAAACGACATATAATATAAAAAGAATAGAAGAGGTTGAAGGTATGCAAAATCATATCAAAAACCATATGTCCAATGGTGTACATCTGCTTTGGGCAATGGAATTCAAGTCAAAAAACAAAAAGAAACTATCCTATGTGATAGCTTCTTTTTCAATGGCTGATATCAATGTTATATGTATGTTGTGTATATAGGATTAGGTATGAACAAAAGCGAAATAGAAATAACAAATTTTTTTAAAATCAACACTGCCTATGGTATCAACTGCACTCGAATGGACTGTATTTCCTCTAATGTTTTGAACTGTTTATCTAGTGAAAAGTAAAAATCTACATGATTATTGCCGCTTAAGCCTGTAACATACAAAATAGAAACAGGCTCCCCATTGATAGATATTTTCATGTGTTCATTGGCAAATGTAGTGTCATCTGTAATCCATTCTCCTCTTTCAGTGTTAGTCATTCTATGGAGCAAGCCAGATACTTCTGCGGCTTTAGACAGACCGAATTGAGTAATAGAAATTTCAAAACGAGTACTTTCTTCATCCCCATCGAAATGTAAAGTGTGAAAGTATTGATAATTTTCTCCTTCCAGTATAAACCTTCCTGCTTCATCTCTTGTCATCTCCAATGTAAAATCGGAAATATTTTTTGATATATCACTGTCAAAATCTTTTGGAGGCCCTAATGTCCAGCCTGATGTATATTCAGAGCTTGGTGTATATGTAAAGTATAATTTTTTTCCTTCAGGATACCATATTGTCTTGCCGTATTTTTCCAGAGCATCCATTGGAATCATTGTTTTTCCGCCTATATTGTAGCTGGTAATTTCTTTTCCCTCAAACCGTGTTGTAATGTCTGTCTGGTATATATTGGCTGCAAAGGAACCGCTGGGCTTTATATCTTGTTTAGGGATATGATTTGCTGAACCCCAGCCAGAACTGTATTTTATATCCAAAAGGCGATATTCATTTTGATACTGTATATCAAAACCATAGTATTGCAAGTCTTCTGCAACAATGGCTGTCTGGCCGTTGATGTCATAGGTTGAAATGGGAAAGTGATTGACATAAGTAACAATGTCTGTGTAGGTAGCCTGCCCGATTCTTTTTGCAGCATATGCTGTATCAGAAATACATATGATACAACAGCAAAATACAAATAACAGAATAAAGCGTTTTTTCATAATAAAATCCCCCCTTTTTGATTGCGCATACTATTTTTTACAGTCAGCATATGTTATGGTATCAGCTGTACTTCAATGGATTGTATTTCCTCTAGTTTTCGTATATTTTTATCCAGTGAAAAGAAATAATCCGTATGACCATTTCCGCCCCCGCCAGTCACATTCAAAATAGAAACAGGTTCTTCATTGATAAAAACTTTCATATGCTTGTTAGCAAATGTGGTATCATCTGCAATCCATTCTCCTCTGTCAGCATTGAGCATTTGATTGAGTAAATGAGCAACATCTGAAGTTTGCAAATTTACATTTTGGTATAAAGAAAATTGAAAACCAACAGGGGATTTGCCACCCCGAAAGGAAACATATGTAATATATTGTTCATTTTCTCCACTCACTACGAATTCTCCTGTTTCATCTCTTGTCAATTCCAATACAAAGTGAGAAATACTTGCTGTTTTATCTTTTGTATCATCATTGGGAACCTCTAATTTCCAATTTGGCACATAGGTAAAGCGGATTTCTCTTTCTTGTGGATACCAAACCACATCACCATATTTTTCCAGAGCATCTATGAAAATCAATGTTTTTCCCCCTATGTTGAAGGAAGGGATTTCATCTCCCTTAAGACGTGTTGTAATATCCGTTTGGTATACATTGGCTGCAAAAGAACCAATGGGTTTTGTATTTTTTTTAGGTGTATAATCTGCTGTAATTTTAACATTGTCAGTTGGTACATAGTCTAATTGTAGAAGGCGTTCTTCCTCCCAATAATGTACTCTAAAACCATATTGTTCTAAATCCTCTGCAACAATGGCTGTTTGTCCATTGATATTATAGGAGGGAATAGGCAAATCATTGATATAGGCAATGATATCTGTATGGACAGCCTGCCCGATTCTTTTTGCAGCATATGCTGTATAGGAAGTACAAGTGATACACCAGCATAATAGAAATAACATAATACAGCTTTTTTTCATAATAGAATTTCTCCTTTGGATTCTGTTGGCTACGAAATATTGATTTCATCATCCCTTCTGCATTTTTTCTTTTTTATAGACTGCAAAAGGAAAAGTATGAAACCCTTTGATTCCTTTTTTGGAAGGAAAGGAACATCAATATGATTGCAATTCATATTGACTATATTATATTATAATACATCCCTTATTTCAATGACAAAAGTAGTTTTATAAATCATTGTTTTTTTGTTTTGCATGGACAAAACAAATTTTCAGCAATACACAAAGTTTTTTTTAAAGCATTGATTGACCAAGTATTATACATTATTTTATGTTTCCTTTCTTATTTTGTTTTATATCCATTTTTTTGCCATATATTTTAACCCTTTTCATTCATTTGCATTTCAACCGATTTCACACCCTTTTGGCTGTTTGTTACCATGCTGCTTTATGTGTTTTTTGTAATATGTAAATCAGTCATGCCATAGCAGCTTACACATTCGTGCTGTAAAATGTTGAAAAATAAAAAAAAATATAAAAAAGCGTGACAAAAATGAGCCTATTTTAGATTATATAGTAAGCAATAAAATATGATTGGCAAAAAATAATAAAAAATGATGAAAAATGTCAAAAAAAGCGTGACAAAAATGGTGTTATTTCAGACTATATAGTAGGGGCAGAAAACATGATAAAAATATTTGTTTACAATCGGTTTGATATAGCTTCATTGTTTTGTGTGCTATAAAATGATGGAATGGTGAGATAGCATTAAAATAGTATTTTTTATAACAAATGAAGCTATATTTCTCTGTGTATGACAGAGAGCCGATTGATGATAAAGCATGATGTCAATACCATCAAATTTTAAAAAAGAAAGGAAGTATGCAAGCTATGGAAATTATTGAACAAACCAATCGTACCATACTGTTTGATGAAATCAATCCGGAAAAGCTGGATTTGCTCACATTGGTTGGGGATGTAAAAGGATTGGAAAGTGTAGACGATGACAAAGTAAAAGAAATCAACGGCCATCTTTTGGTAAAAAGCTTTGATGAATTTTTGGACAAATTTTCACCAACGGTTTACAGCTTTTTTAATGCAGCCAATCAAAAGGTAATATATACATTGAAAAAGCCGGAAGCCATTCCTGAAGACTGCATTCAGGAAATTATAATAGACCAAAACAACGATTTTTTGAAAATGCTTTTGACCATGATACAGACAAAACGCTCCCAAGGCATTGAAAATGTGGATTTTAAATTTGACAAAATATTGGATATGATTAGCCCCAAAAAAGTAATGGACGATATCCGTTTTGTGAGAAAGGAAATCCATTATCTTTATGGAGAATATGAAAAGCTGGACGAAGAGGACCCACTGCGTTTAGACATTGGAGATAAGCTGAATGTAAAATTTGAAGAGGCAAGCAAAAGCTACAACAACATTATGGCAATGCTGCCATTGGCCATTGAGGACTCCAAACAGCGTCTGCTGGCAGGCCGCACAGGAGATGGAGAAAGCTCTGAAAAATTTGTGGCAGGTCTTTTGACCATGGGGGAAGAAGGAGAATTGAAAATCATAGAACGGCCCACCAGCCAAAGCACGGCTGTGGCCATTGCGGAGGATTCCACCACAAATGCACTGATAGAGGTGTTTAAAGAGGATTATGAAAATGTGACAGACAACCCAACAGATTATGTTTCGGATTTGGTTGTCAGAACATTTTGCCCCCTGCCTGTGACCAACACAACAGAAATTGATATTCCAAAGGAAGTGGAAAAATACAATTCCTATTTGGAATTTTATCAGGAAACAAAGGGAGATTTTATCAAAGTGGTAAAGCCCTTGATTGAAAAAATATTGGGTGTGTTTATTTATTTTGACCAATATCAATCCAAAAACAAGGGTATGGTTCCCACCATGCTCATATGCAACAACAAGCTGGATATGCTTGTAAAAAGCAGCAATCTGCCCAGATTGCAGGTATATTTAAACACAGTCAACAACAAAAATGATTTTAGAAATACAATATGGTTTGGCATTGTAAACGACATCGAATTTACAACAGAATCCAATGTGAAGCTGACCAGAGAGCGTTTTAAGGGCAACAAAAAGGTATCCAAGCCGGATGTAAACACAATGGAGTCTTTGACATCATTGTTATATGGCATATGCGACTATAAAATACAAACCTTTTTTAGCTTTGAAACCTGTGAGGATACCTCATTTACAAAGGTGGCCACAAACGGCATTGAAGCCTACATGGACAGAACCCAAGTACTGACCAGAAAGGATTACAGCGAATATGCAATTCCTGCACTGCCCAACATGAGCATTGTACCCAAAAACAAATCCGGACTGATACTGGACTCCTATATGATTGCCACAGATGAGGGGGCATACATTTCTCAGGAGAAAAAGGACCTGCTCAAGCTGTGGATAGAAGGGGTTTACATTCCTGCTTCCTATGTGGCGGCAGGCATTGTGGCGGCATATCAATGCCCCGAATTTTTAAGAGGCCGTTTTAAAAATGTCAATCCGGATTATCCCGGTGTACGCTTTGATATTGAAGCCTCTAACCATGCTTTGAAGGTACCAACCACATTGGCAAAAGAAATCAGCGGTTATACAAACAATATCAAAGACAACATAAACAACAAAAATTTTGGTTTTATATTTTCCAGCGACAATAACCAGCTGGAGGGAAAAGACATCAAACAGATTACGGTATACAAGGCCAGAAGTATGCAAATGGTAAACAACGAATATGAATGTATTTACAAAACACTGGCAGCAACCTACATCACCAGAATGATGCGTGCCGAAACAGCGGACTATAAGCATGACAATGTCATCTCCTTCTTTAGTGCAAATCCTTTGAGCCAAAAAAGCAGATGGATTGGCAAAACAGGCTATGTCAATTCCATTATGGCGGCAGGAGATGATATGAATTATAACATTGAAGAAGAATACAACATTTGCAATGTCAATTTAAGCTTCAACGGAAACACCAAAAATCTGGAAATTGTGCTGAACAAAAATGCGGCAATGGGTTGATAAGATATAGGCACAGCAATGTGTTTATATAAATACTATTTTATATTTTTATTCAGAAAGGGGTTTTTCATATGGGCATCAGATTAACCATCGAAGGTGCAGAATCCATCAGCTTGGACGAACACAGCATTGAAACCTGTAAATTTATCACAGACACACCGGATGATTCCAATGCAAGGTCCACAGATGTGGTAAACACAATGATTCTTACAGGCAGAATTTTGACAGCGGTGGATGGCGATGCGGCAGACGATACGATGAAGATTGCAAAATGGTCTGTTGTAAGAGCAGAAAGTGCCGACAGTTACAGAAAAGCAACCGTAGAAATTGTTTCTGCAAATCAAATTGTCAGAAAGGTACATTTTCCCAATGCATTTGTTGTGGACTATCAGGAACGCTATGGAGATACAGAGGGCATTGGAGAATTTACACTTGTCATCAGACAGAAAAAAGACAAATTTGAAATGACCACCATTGACGGCGGCTATTCCTTCTAATGTATCAATATATGCTTGTAAAGCAAAACAGGAAGGAATAGAAACGCCCCTCAGTGCGTAAAAAAAGCACTGAGGGGACACAAAGAAGGTATGCGGAAAAAAGCACTGACCAAAGTATCTATTTTCCGCATACATTTCTATTCTATAAAAATAGAAACAAAATGTAAAGCAGTATTATGAAATGGTATTTTGCAAAAATAGCTTTTGTAAAAGCAGAAAATCAACAGTGAGGGTGTTTACATGAAGGACTATTATAAAATTTTGCAGGTGGAACCAACAGCCACACAGGAAGAGATTAAAAAATCATTTCGCAAGCTGGCAAAAAAATTTCATCCCGATGTGAACAAAAACAATCCAAAGGCAGAAGCAGTTTTTAAAGAAATGAATGAGGCCTATGGCATATTAAGCGATGAAACAAAAAAAGCAGAGTATGATAATCAAAGATTGGGACAAAAAGAGCAGTCAAGAGAATATGGCTTTCAACAAACAGATTTTACAAACGGGCCAAACAGAAGAAAAAGAACACAACGTACTGCGGCCACGGCCGATTTCAAAAGTACAGGCAGTATTTTTGAAAGCTTTTTTGGATTCGACCCAAAGGGAGCAGGCGTTCATATAAATAAAAATGATGATACGGTAAGACCTATGAAAACAAATGAAGCCTATGCACATATTTTTGGAAAAGGGCGTTTTAGATAGAAAAAAAGCAGGTATATCCCTTTGACAATAGGCAGCTTTGGGAAAAGGCCTGCTTATTTTTTGTGGATAAAGCAGCTATGCTGTCATGAAAAAATGTATGGTGCTGTACTATGAAAACAAAAAAGTGTGATACAAACGAAATGGAAAAGAAAAAAATGCTGTATTGCTATAAGCAGCTTATATATGATTCCAATTAGAGCAATGGAACAGTGGTTTTATTGGCAATAAAAAGCAGAAGTGATTTTTGCTGCATATTCTGGCAATGTGAAAAAAGTAATGATATTGTGGAGGTATTTATTTGAAAAAGCAATATAAAACATAAAAAAGACAGGAATGTAACAGATATAATGTATATTTTCCGTTTATAAAGCCATAAAACAGTGCAGTATGGAAAAAAAGGAAAAATATGCTTTGGGAGGAAAGCCATTTCCATTTTTATGCTGTGGACATAATTTTCATTTCAAAAGCAAAATGCAGCAAGAAAGGAGGTTTCCATATGAGCTTGATGAGATGTCAAGAGGGACACCTGTTCAGCCCCAGACGGTATGGCAGCAGCTGTCCCTATTGGAATAAAACAGTGGCTTTGACAAAAAAGCATTGCGACCCAGCCTATGACAGCAAAACACCCTATTTGGGAGATTTGGAGGTGATGGACCCTGTGACGGGCTGGCTGGTATGCATTGAAGGGGGAAGGATTATGACAGAAAAAAATTTTTTGGGCCGGGGAGAAACCATGGACATACAAATATTGGGAGATAATCACATTGCCAAAAAAAATCACGCTGTGTTTGTATATGACACCAAAAAAAGAAAAACATTGATATTGCCCAAAGATGCACAAGGGCTTGTATATGTCAATGATGAGGCTGTCTATACCCCCCAGGAGCTTTCTGTCTATGACACAATAGAGCTGGGAAAAAGCAAATTTATATTTATACCTCTGTGGGGTGAAAATTTTGAATGGTCTGAGCTGGATGATAGGAAAGGATAAGTCATATGGAATATAGCAAAATAGGGATTTGTCTGCTGCTGCTTTTGCTGCCCGTTTTTTTGTTTTTAAAAATAAAAATTTCTTATATGCTGCCAAAAGGCTATGGAAATCAGAGGTTTCAGCTGGGCAATGCCCAGCTGCTGGGAAATTGTGCGCATCAAAACGACTATTTTTCCATAGAAGAAAATGAAAAACAGCTTTTTATAGTCATTGCAGATGGATTGACAGACCGGCCAGAGGGAAAGCGGGCTTCTGTGATGGCAGTAGAAGCCATGAAATATCATTACCATCATATTGCCATGTATCAAGGCATGGAGGATTATTTTAAACAATCCTTTGGAGATATTGAATATGGCATACACAAAAGCAGTGCAGCAAATAAAACAGGGGCAGCTGTTTTTTGCAGTATATTGGTAGGAAAAGCATTGTATTGGGCAGCCATTGGCAGCTGCGGCTTTTATTTATATAGAAAGGGAGAAATACGGCTGGTCAATGGCCGTGGAGAAACAAACAATAGAATGGAATATGGCACATTGCAATGCAAAAAAAGAGATGTGCTTTTATTTTGTACAGAAGGCGTGTTCCAATGTGTTTCAGAGCTGGAGCTAAAAGAAATATTGTCAAAGGAAAAGCATCCTTATGAAAAGGCAATGGATTTGATAAACAGAATAGGACACAAGGGCTATGCTTATCAAAAAAATGCCACGGCAATTATTGTAGAAATTTGATATGCCAAAAAGAGCCAAGTAGAAGCAAAGCGAAAAAAATAAGGGATGATATGGGCAGAAATATGCCAATGCAAAAAGACAAGGAGTCAAAAAGTCCATATGAGAAAATACCATAAAAATGCAGCAGAAAAATGGAAATGTGTGGCATTTTTATGAAAAATCATATGGTGCTGTTTCAAAATAGAAGCATATTGCTGTTACTTTCATGGAGTACTTTTTCCTTTGCAGTCTATAAAAGGGGAGAAATGCAGAGAAAACTGATTTTGGCTGTAAAAGCCATGCTTTATGGTCTTTTGTTTTATAGGAAAGCAACAGATTGGGAGGGGTGAAAAAATGAAAGAGCTTATGGCAGAGCGTCTGAAGCATGTGACAAATTTGGAGGAAAGAAGAAGGCTCAGAGGTGTGCTGGAGGATGTATACAGTCATATTGTGGATTATAACATGAATATGTATGAATTGTTGGAGCAGAGAATATACAACGAAATAGATGACCCGCTGGAAAAATTTTATATTTATACAACCATTTTGGACAGAAAGGATATTGACCCCATCAGTGATTTTTTTCATCCTATGCTGGAGGAGGAGGTCAAAGAAGGCTATTATGATTTGGCTGAAATAGCAGAACAGCTCAATGGCGGAAAAAAAATACCATTGACCAGTGTGTTTTTAAGCTGTGATGCCATGACATTTCAAGAAATTGTCCATAGCCAGAGAGAATATAAAGGCTATATCAAAACCGATAAGGATATTTATGAAATATCTGTAACATTGCACCAAAGCACACGATATCAAGAGGAAATTGAAAAGCTATATCACATTTTTCAAATAAATGGCATACAATGGAACACAATCAACTGTCCTTATGCCTACCGGTTTGTAGATATTATACTGCATTCAGATACAAAGCTTGGCTTAGGTGAAAAAATTACAGAAATTACAGTGGATTTGGATGAATATGAAAAATATAAGGTACTCAATCATATTCCGGTGTGGAATGTCAAGCATATCATAGCACAGGACAAGTCCTTTCCCATGCCAGCAAAGGACAGAATCAATTATGAGCATACGGTTTCCATAGAGGAAGAGGGAGTTGAAAATGGTTATATGACGGATTTTGGCAACCAGGAATTTACATATCTCAAACGCTATCAAAACAGCCTAATCATTGTTTCTCAGCAGGAAAAGCAGGATAAATGGGCATTGGTGAAAATAGAAAACAGCAAAAATTTAAAAACAAGAGAGCAGTTTTATTATGAAGTGCTTTCCAATCAAAGAAAGCTGGGCTTTGGAGGACGATATACCACTGTAAAATCTCTTGTCATTCGCACAAAGGGAGAAATTGCAAGACTTTTAGAAGCCTATGAAGCAGGAAGGGAACTGGTTTTTCAAGATACAGAAATATTGGAAAGCTATGCAAAGCCACAGCAGACCATGGACTGCAATCATTTTATAGATGAAAATATCCGTGCAGACCGTTTTAAGAGAATTATGGTTATAAAATTTCAAGCCAAGGATAGAGAGGATTATTTGGTATTGGATAAAATGAGCTTTCTTGTATCTGAGGTGCAGCTGCTTTTTCCGGAATATCGTTGTATAGGGGAGATTGTAGCATGAATTATATTTGGGAGCTGGCAATATACGCAAAACAAAAAGGAATGGATGAGGATGCCATTTTTTATACCATAGGACAGCCTTTTTCCGGCTATATGGAGCTGAGTATGGAGTGTATCAATGAAACAGAAATTCCGGAGCAGGTGGAAATCAACCCCTATTACCGATATTTTGAGATTTTTAAGCAGCTGTTTGCACCGGAGCTTGACGAAAACCAAGAAATCATAGAGGTGGTGCATGATTTAGCCATACATCATCTCAAAGACATAGATGTATTGATGGGAATGAACCGAAGAGAATATTATATTCAGTTTATGGTAAAGGATTTAGAGCAGGGCTATTTTGGAAGCTATGTCAAAGAAAAAATCCATGTCTTTTCTTTGGAAGAAAAGAAAACCCTTGCCAACAACCTATTGCGTCTTTATGAAACAGGAGAAGGCATTTATTTATTGCGGGATACTGTCAGAAGAATTTTTACAAGCACCTATATTTTTTCCAATGCAGAGGAACGGGATGAAATCATATTTTATTTGAGAACAAAGCAGACAAAAGAAAAGGAACAAAAATTAGAAGTGATTAAATATTTGTTTTTGCCCTTTAAATGCACTGTGGAGGTGTATTGGGAGCGTATTTTTGGCGTAATGGGTGTGGATGATTTGATGAAAATAGACCGTATTATGAACTATTGAAATTGGAGGAGAGCATATGAAATATACCTATCAATTACATAAAGCAGAAAAACCGATGCACGCTCTGTACAGCCGGGAGGAATTGGAACGGCTGACAACACTCCAATTACGGGATATTTGCAGAATTGAAAAAATTGTCATTGGTGTTGCCTATAAGCTGGACAGAAAATATATGATTGACACCATATTAAAATATAGAGGACAAGAGCAGTTTGAATACATTGATTTTTATTCTGAGGATTGGAACAGAGAAGTGTTTCATAAATTAAAAAAGCATTTGCATTGCATCAAAGCGGAAAAGCAGTTTCAAATTCCTGTTAGAATTGCTGCATATTTAGACAATGATATGACAATAGACGACCAGTATATTGTGGTATCAGACAAAAAATATGGGGGCAATGTGCTGCTTTTGGATGAGCAGAACAATGTTTGCGGTATTTGGAACATGGTACAGGAAAACAATCAAAGCTATATCATAAACAATCATAGAATGATGCAGGCAGATTTGCAGGAAGCCATGTATAAAAATTACAGCATTGGCTTTTTGGAGGAGGCAGCCTCAAGGGCATTTTATAGATATTATTATGGCTTAGGAAAATTACAGCCCATACAGTATCCCTGCTATACAAAAACAATTGCAGAGCTTCTCATAAGCCGTACAAAAGAAATCAGCACAACACTTGTGATAGATTTTGGCACCAGCAACACAGCGCTGGGGGCATATATGGATGAAAGGCAGTATGCTGAGCATACAAAAAGGGAATTGCAAAAAAGAGGCATAGAGCTTGCTGCAATCGACAAGGTGAAATTTGAAACCACAAACGAAAAGGGAGAAAAAATATTTTTGGAAACAGTACCCACTGTCATTGGTGTAAAAAGCTGTGCAGACCCAGAGCATATAACATATCGCTATGGCTATGATGCGGTGTATACAGCCTCTAGAGACAGCTTTGGAGGCAGAGCCAGTGTATTTTATGAAATCAAAAAATGGATAAACAGCTATGAAAAAATAGAAGAGGTTTATGATGAAAAGGGCAACATTGCTTTTGTGCCAAGAAAAGAAATCATAAGGCAATATTTTTTATATATCATCAAAGCCGCAGAGCAAAGACATAAATGCAAATATAAAAAACTGCACATTACAAGCCCTGTTCGTCAAAAGCAGCAGTTTCTTGCCATGTATGAGGAAATATTGGGTGAGGACTATGATATATTGACTGCAACAGCATTGGATGAAGGTGTGGCTGTGTTATACAACAGTATTTTAAACCAAATCAAAAAAAAGCATTTTCAAGAGGGAGAAACCTATAAGGCATTGGTCATTGACTGCGGAGGAGGCACAACAGATGTTACAAGCTGTGCCTATGACATAGAAGACAACCAAATTACATATCGTTTGCATTTAAAAACCATATATGCCAATGGAGATATCCATTTTGGAGGAAACAATATGACATATCGTATTATGCAGTATTTAAAGATATTGTTGTCTGCCTATTATAAAAAAGAGACCATACCAAAAATTTCTGATTTGATACAGCCGGATATTGCACAGGTATACGGCTTTGTAGATGAGTTTGGAAAAAATGCTTTGTATGATGCATTGGAAAGCCGATATGCCGCTTGTGAAGCAGTGCTTCCTACCCGGTTTGCCGCTTATAGAGAAAGGGATACAGAAAGCTATAACAAAGTAAGAAGTAATTTTTATTTTTTGTGGAACTTGGCAGAAAGTATAAAGCTGGATTTTTATCAAAGGACAGGCATAACACGCACCGTGTTTCATCAGCAGGGTATCAAAAAAAACTGGAATGATACAAAAATTATAGCAGAGCAGACTTGGAAGCTAAACATAGCCTTCAAAAACAATACATTGCAGTTGATAACCGATTTGCCGGAAATTGCAGTCAACAAAGAGGAGATAGATTTGCTGCTAAAGGGTGATATCTACCATATTGTCAAAAAATTTATAGAGCCTTTATATGAAGAGGACGCCTTGCAGGAATACCACTTTTTGAAGCTGACAGGGCAGACAAGCAAAATTGATTTGTTTCGGGAAGCACTGAAAGAATATGTTCCTGGAAAAATGATTGAAACAGCACGCAGCAATAAAAGCACACAGCATTATAAACTAAGCTGTGTGGAAGGGGCCATTGCCTATGAAAATGCCAAAAAAATTGGATTGATTGCGCCTGTTTTGACAGATGAATCACCCATTACCCCTTATCAGCTGACGGCATTTACATACAACGGCACAGAGGTGGTGATGATATCCAGCTTTGAAAGGATTACAAAGGCATATGGCTTTGTATCCAAAAATATGGATACGGAAACCATTGATTTGATACTAAAAAATCAAGAGGGCGTCATATTGCATATTTATAAGCTGACTGTAAAGGCAGAAGCTTTTACAGAAACCACTTATGAGCAGACAAGCACGGAATATGCCGGAAAAATATTGCAGGACGATATTGACAACATTTTGGATGATGAAATGAAGCTGTTTACATTTTCTTATGGTGATAAATGGGGCTTTTATACACTGCCCATTGCCAGAAGGGACGGCCGGCTTTTTATTGGAGAGAAGAAATATTTCCCATTTGAAAGCGATGAATGGGAAAGTGGATTTTTTGATGGCACAAAATGATGAGGGGGTGTGATTGTGCAGGAAATTAAATATCCATTTTTCAAAAGGGATAGAATATTAAAAATTGAAATGCTGGAAAACCTAAGAGATTTTCCAAGGGATGTGCTGGATATTTTTTGTGCTGATATGTCAGATGGTATTGTCTGTGGATTTGTGCCTCATGTGGATAAAGAAATCATTACCATTGCAAAGGGCATTGTAAAATATCATGGCATATTTTATACCATGTCCTCCCCCATTTCATTGGCATATGGAGAAACAGAGCAGGATGTTATGCTCAAGCTGTGCTTTCATGATGAAACACAAAATCAAGATTATAAAATTGCGTATATTGACATCAAAATAGAAGAGGATATGACATTGCTGCCAAATCAAATAGAGCTGGGACGGTTTCGGCTAAAAAAGGGAGCTTATTTGCGCAGTGAATATCAGGATTTATATGATTTTACAACAGAATATAACACCATCAATATTGTACATGTGCTGTATGCCGGACAAAACAAGCCCACATTGAGTAAGCTGGTGCTGCAATATTTTGCCAAGGAGGTGCTGGCATACCACATAGAGGACGCCATAGATTTTTCCTTTTGCACACTGTGTCTGAACAGCCAAAGGATAGAAAGAGCTGTCATAGAGCAGTACATTGCTTATAAAACAGAGGAAGCTGTAAAGGAGCTTTCTAATTATGAAATACATAAACAGTTGGTTAAAATTTTAGAAGAAATCAAAAAGAAAAATAAAATGGTGCGAAAAAAGAAAGCATCCATGTCTAAAATTATATTGGATTAAAAAAGGGAGCAAAATTTCCTGTTTTTTATGTAATATGCATTATCCGCCACTGACAAAAATATCCCTTTGGCATGGGCAGCATTTTATCAAAAAGAAAAGGAAGGTGAGAGAGGATATGAAAAAAGAAGATATTTTACAGCAGTTTCCCATACCTGAACAGTTTATGGAGCATAGCCTCTTTACACTGACAAAAGAGGAAAAGGCCTTTTATGAGGCCTATGAAACAGCCTGCCGCATCAATGGCAGAAAGCCCTATCTGTTTCAGCCTCTAAAGGGGATTGCCAAAAAAGAAAAGCAAAAACAATTTTTACTACAAAATCAATGCTGTGTGTCTGTATATGGCTGCTTGTTTGATGTGGTAAACGGTAAAATTTATAAAAAGCAAAGAGATATCAGTCTGCATTGCAAGCCTTCTGTATTTGTTATAGAGCGTTTTTATGAGGGAGAGATGGGCAGTGCCGGCACAAAAGCAGGCATTTTTGGAAAGCGCTGGCACATAGCATATGAAATGTATTGTATATATGAAAAAGAAAGCATTGCCATTTGTCATATCAATGGACAAAAGGAATGGATTTATAAGGAAGGCCGGCAGTATTATCCTAAAAATACGGCCTCTTTGCATAAAATTGTTTTGGTGGATGAGAAAAAAAGAGAAATCATATGGCAAAAGGATATGCTGTTTTATACCTTTTATTTAGATGGCCGTTTGAAAAAAATAGGGGATTGCTATGGAAACGGTATTTTGTTTTGGTACATCAATGGCTTTTCTATGATTGAGAGAATCACATCCACATTTGGACAGCAGCTTTTTTTGCAGTATCAAGACAATAAGGTTTCAGAAATAACAGATACCATTGGCAGAAAAACAAAATATTACTATGAAGGAGAATACTTAACCGCTGTGCAGTATCCCAATGGCGGCAAAAGGGGATATGGCTATGAGCCTCAGTCCGGATTGCTGTGCCGTATTGAAAATGCCTATGGAGAGATATTGTTTCAAACAGAGTATGACCGTTATTATAAGCCTGCCAAATTTTATGACAGAAAATATGGATGGTTTGCAGTCTCCTATGACCAAAGAAACAGAAAAACTGCTTTCACAGGCACAGAAAAAACACTGATTTATGGCTATAACAAGCAGGGCCTTGTGGAGGAAATAAAGGATACTGCCATAGGAAATGTACATTATGAATATGATGCAATGGGAAACATGATATCCAGAAAAAACACAAAGGGACAAAAGAGTCAATATGTTTATGATGCCTTTGGCAGAGTGATACAGAAAATATTTTTTGACGGCAAAACAATGCAGTATCAATACAACCAGGAAAATCAACTGACAAAATGGTCCGTTTCCACAGGCTATCAAGAAATTTTATACTATACAAAGGAGGGCGCACTCTCTGAACAAAAAAAATATTTGCAAAAGGGCATTTCTGCCACAATCCGCTATTTTTATGATGGCTTGGGCAGAAAAAAGAAGGTGCTGTTTGCTGACCAAAGCAGTGTTTGTTATGAATATAAAAACGAAAAAAGTATATTTCCTCAAAAGGTGCTTTATGCCAATGGGTTTTGTGTGGAATATGAATATGATGCAGTCAATCGCTTGGTACAAAAAATACAGGGAAATGAAACAGAGGAATATAAATATAACTATATGGATTTGAAAATACAGACCATGTATGCAGACGGCAGTGCTGATTTTCGATTGTATGATTTGAGTGGAAGGCTCAAAGAAGCATTGCTGCCCCAAGAAGCGGCAGATGGACAAAGGCTGCAAAAGCCTGTGGAGAAATATGCTTATCGCTACGATGCCAAGGGCATATTGCAAGAGGTGACTGCCCCCGGAGGCATTGTTTTTTGCAGACAAAATGACATGGAAAAGGAAGAGAACCATGGAGCTTTGAGAAAGCAAAATGCCAGCGGAAAGGTGGCTGCACAATGGATACCTGCTTTTTTGGAGGACACAGGAGAAGTGAAATATATTTATGTTGGATATGAATATGACAAATGTCTGCGTTTGTCAGAAAAAAGAACAGGACTGCAATATGTGGCAAAGAAAGAGCTGCCTCAGCAATACCAAAAAAAGGTTTATGCCTATGATGCCAGAGGGAATTTTGTAGGCACAGGAAATGAAAAAATGCATCGGTACATACAAAAAAATCGTTTGCACAGAACCATAGAACATATAGAAGAAGGCAGAGAACGAATGTATCACTACACATACAATCACAGAGGACTGCTCTGTGGTATTGCAGTATATGAAACAGATGTGCCGGAGCCAAAAAAAGTGGCATTTCAATATGATTACAATGGAAATATGACACGGATACAGCTTTGTCAAGGAAAAGAGCTGGTGCTGGAATACGATGCCGCAGGCAACAGAATCAAAAAACCAGAGCAGTGGTTTTTGCAGCCCAAATATGAAATAGGGCTGGCTGTATTTTCTAAACAGAAGCCCATGGAGAAAATGCCCAAAAAGGGCTTTGTGTTTGAAAAGGATTTGAAAGGCAGAATCACAGCAATACGAAATGAAAAAACAAATGAAATATTATATTGCTATTGCTATAACTGCTTGGACCAAATTGTGAGCATAGAACAAAAAGGAGAAAAAACAACATTTTTGTATGATAAAAAACAGAATATTGTGAAAATAATCTATCCCAATCACAGCTATCGCTTATTTACATATAGATTAGATGGCAGTGTCATAGAAAAGGAATAAAAAAGATGGCTATATTGGCTGTATGGACAATGCTTTTGAAGCAGAAAGGAAGAAAAGGATTTATGCTGTATTTGCATAAAGCCATAAATGATACTGTGCAGCTTATCAATGGAGGGCTTTTCAATGGCAATATGAAAGCCTATTGAAATGATATCTTTAAGAGTTAAGAAATACAAAGTATACCATATCAAGCCGGCTTTTGAAAAATGCTGCCATTGCTTGCAGTATTGCCGGGCAAAAAGGAATGTGAAAAACACCATTTGTTTTCGTAAGCAATATTGCCCGTCTATTGCTTGATTTGAAAAAAGCCGCCAAGAAAATGGAAGGTGCTTGTAAGCCCTTGAAGGCTGAAGCCCATTGAAAAATCCCATTGCTTTGGAGTGGAGAAATAAATGGTTTTGGATGTAAAGCTTCCGGCTTTCTGTTTTATGGCAATGCCACACAATGGTGCAATGTTAAGAACTGGATGTATAGGATACAAAAAAAGGAATTGCACTGCAAAGCAGGCTTTGCATATGGAAAAGCTGCTTAAATTTTCAAAGGCACAGACAAAAGTCACACCTGCTATGATACAGATTGTGTTGTCAGCGCAGATTTTGAAACAAAAAAAGAAGCACTGCAATGAGATGTGTTACATGAATATGAAAAATGATATGGCATACTGTTTCAAAACAGCACAAAGAAATTGGTGTTGTTGTTTTTGAAAGAAGACGGCAAAGGAAATGAGGGATATTTTAAATGCTTTTAAATTAAGGAAAGTACTTTAAAAATCAAAGAAGAAATGCAAAGAACTGGTTTTGGCTATAATGCTATGTGGATTTCTATTTTCTATTGAAGTAAGAGAATACTGCAATGTGAGTGGGAAAAATACATTGTGTTTGAAAAGGATATGGCCAAAAATGCAGTACAGAGCAAAAGAAAATATATGGCTGGGAGGGTGAAGTGATGGTTTATATAGATGAAGTATTTGCCAGATTGGAAAGAGAAAAAGAGCAGGCAATGCAAAAGGCAGAAGAAATGACAAACAACACCTATGACCAAATGGAGGAATTGTCAGAGGAAGAAAAAGAAACCATTGCACAAGGTATCAAAAAGGGAGCATTAAACATAGCAGTATTTGATATGGAATTTGAAAGAAGAGATTTTTTTGAAAATCGTTTCAGCATGGTATTTCCCAAAAATTATTTTGAGCAAATGACAAATGAAGGGGGCTATATTGTAGAGTGCAATATGAGGCATACCATCCATTCTATTTTCAGCTTTGCAAAGGGAACAAACATACAGCTTACCGTAACCAATTTGAAAAAAGAAATGAAAGAAAATCTTGCCAAAAGAAAAATACATACAATATGGATAGAAGATGGTTTGAAGCGAATAGCCCAAAATAAAGCCGCCTATTGCTTGTTTATCACAAAGGCGCAAAAAGATGTTTTCTTTCAGTATATGATATTTATGGAAGTGAGAGATGGATTTTTGACATGGAATTTAAATGGAGATATTAAATGGGTAAAAATTTGGGAAGAAATCATAAAAAATATGCTTCAAACCGTTACATTGGAATAGGAGGGAAAGGAATATGACAGAAGTGACATATGAGCATATATTTGTACATCCATTTACGCTGGTGGCTTTGGAGGAGCTGGAGATTACAAAAAAAATCAATGAACACGGCACATTGTATCTGACAGGAAAGGTGCCTCAGGAAATGAAAGACAGCTACATTGATATGGCACAATTTGGTACTGTGGTACAGGTGGTAGAAGAAAAGGACGAAAAAACAGATATTCTTTTTTGCGGTATTTTAAGCGACATTTCCATTGAAAAGGTCCATGATGTCTACCATCTGACCATTCGGGCAAAAACAGCCACATATTTTATGGACACCACTTTAAAAAGCCGTTCCTTTCAGGAGATAACCATGCCCTATTCTGCATTGATAAAAAAGATTGCCTCTGAATATGAAGGCGGCAGTGTGTTGTTTATGGAGCAGGATACACCCATTTCCTATTTTACATTACAGTATAGAGAAACAGATTGGGCTTTTGTCAAAAGAATGGCTTCCCGTTACAACCAAGGCTTATATCCTGATTTTAAACATATGTATCCAAAATTTTTCTTTGGCACGCCCAATATAAACAAAAATGAAAGCTTAGACGGCCATGCCTTTTCTGTCAAAAAAAATTTAAGCGATTATCAATTTATGGCAGCAAACTATATTGCAGGCGTCACAAATGTGGATTTTATCTCTTTTGAAATAGAAAGCTACAAACAGTTGGAGCTGGGGGAGCAGGTGTTGTTTAGAGATTTGACATTGTTTGTAAAAGAGGCCTTTCTCTATTTAAAGGATGGTGTTTTAACAAACCGTTATCAAATTGTTTCACGAGATGGCTTAAAACAAAAATATTTTGAAAATACAAAAATACAGGGTGTTTCCATTGGGGGCAATGTCATTGCCACACAGCAGGACAAAGTAAAGGTACATATGAATGAAATAGATGAAAGCCAGAGCCTGGAAACAGCCTATTGGTTTTCCTACTCTGCTATGTATGCCTCAGAGGATGGCAGCGGCTGGTATTGTATGCCGGAAATTGGTGATACTGTCCGCATTGAGCTGCCCAATACAAATGAGGGAGATGCCTTTGCAGTAAGCTCTGTCAGCAAATATGTTTCTGATGACCCAGACCCCAAAATGGACAGAATGGGCGACCCCAAAACAAGATACATCAGAAACCCGGAGGGCATGGAGATGACAATGACGCCCCAGCAGGTGATATTAACCTCCGGCGGTGCAGGGACAGTCATTATGGATGAGGCAGGAAATATCAACATTGATGCGGCAAATCAAATTGTGATAAAGGCAAGTAAGGATATTATGATTATTGCAGGAGAAAACATCAAAATATCAGCCTCCAATCATATCAACATGAAATGCGGCATGGCAGAAATCAGCATGGATAATGCTGGTGTTACAAAAATACTGGGCAATGAAGTATATCAAAACTAGCAAGGAGAGAGGCCGTTGGAAAGAGAAAATGTTGTGGAAAATTTTTTTGAAAAATATGCCAAAGATAAAAAATTAGATTTGCTGCAAAAGCTGGATATTTATTGCAAAAAAAATATGGATATTTTAGCAGATAAATTTTCGGAGCAATTTCAAAGACATTTTCAAAAAATTGTACAAAAGCAGCAAAGGGAAGAAAAAAAAGAAATTGGCAATATTTATTTGCAGGTGCTAAGAACAGGTATATTACACAAAGAGTATACCATTTTGTTAAGTGCCTATGATGCAGAAGGATATTTTGATAAGGAGCCTGTGCAAACCCATTTTACAGCAGGTGAATTTTTCACCTTTTTAGAGCTGTATCAGCAATATCTGCTGGAGCAGTCCAAGCAGTTTATAGGAAAAGTAAATGCTGACGACATAGAAATCATGGTGCAAAAGGAAGCCCTCATCTATATCAAATATATTGTTAAAATTGCAAGAATTGCTCTGCAAAGGGCAATCCACACAGAGGCATTTCAAAACATAAAAAAGGCAGGACAATTTGCTGTTTATGCCGGAGAATATAAGGATTACATAGAGCAAATCTATTTTATTTCTGATAAAAGGCTGAATCATAAAAAAATAAGAAAAAATATAAATCATGTGGAAAACGGAAAGTTTTATTTTCAGCCTTTTACAGAAATGGATTTGTCAAAGCTGGTTTTAAAAAAATCGAATTTTTGTTTTACAGATTTTTCCGGTTCTGATTTAACAGAAGCAGATATGAGAGCCTCTTATTTTGTTAATGCCATATTTTCAAATTGTACTATGGAATTTTGCCATTTTAGCTGGGCTGTGGTGTTTGATGCCAATTTTGAAAATGCCAATTTGAAAGGGGCAGAATTTTGTTATGCTGCCGGCGGAATTACAGTTCCCAATGAAAAAACAGAATATGTACTGGGCTTTTCCGGTGTTAATTTTTCAAATGCAAATTTGGAATATGCAGATTTTTCGTCAGCGGATTTTTCCGGAGCAGATTTTAGAGGCGCAAAGCTAAAGGGAGCAGATTTTTCGGGAGCCTGTTTAAAAAATGCTTTTTTTGATAAAAAGGACATAGAAAATTTGCAGCTGACACAAGAGCAGACAGCATCAATTATCATTTGCTAGGGAGGAGATGGCATGGAGTATTTTATACTATCCCAAAAAGAGAACATTCCAAATACCATAAAATTAAATTTAAAGCCGGATTCCGACTATGAAAGAAGACAAATAGCAGAAAAAAAGGATGCAGAGCGGATAAAGGATGTATCCATTGTATATGTAAAGGATAAGAAATTCAGCTTTTATCCGGATGTTATAGATATCCCCACCTTTTTGGTTTCTCAAAAGGTCAAGGAGGTGTTTACAAGCTATGATTTTTCTATCATCATAAAATGCGTCATTTTGACAGGAGAAGCCTCTGATACCAAAAAGGTGTATTGGATGCCCCTTATGGATTGTATAGATTGTATGGCGCCGGAAACAGAGTATGATAAGGACGGCTCTTTAAAAAAATTGGTGCTGAAGGAAGCTGTCATCAAAAATAAAAAAATATTTCGTGTGGCAAATTTAAAAGAATGTCCGGTGGTTATCAATTTAGATATAGCAGAAAGCCTGTTGCGGCGGTTTTTATCCGGTATCCGGCTTACAAAAATAGAAATCAAGAAAGGGTGATTGCTCTATGGGAGAAATGGCACAGGATGGTGCAAAGCGACAAGAACTGGCACAGCAATATGGGGCATTGCAGGGAAAAATAGACAGTACAAAAGAGGCTTTAAAAAACAATCCTCCTAAAAATATAGGAGAAATGATGACCTCAATGGTAACATTAGCGGCGCAAGAGCAGGCCTTGGCCGCCATCAATGCCAAGGCGGCAGAGCTGAAAAGTTATGTGGTGCATGGAGCACAAACAATTTGTGAGCATGGCACCCGCTCTGCCAGGTTGATTGTACCTATAAGCCACGGCGTCTATCTGCGCAATAAGGCTCAGCTAAACCGCTGGGATTATATGCCTACAATCAATGTCAACTGTATGGGAAACTGTGTGGCAGGCTACATGGATATCTGTGAGGAGCAAGAGGCCAAAAAAACGGAGAAAAAAACATTTGGTGAAAGCTTTTTTAGTTTTATAGACAGCATTTTTACAAGCAAGGAAAAAAAAGAGTCGGCAAAATCAGCCCAGCGGGAAAAGGCGGCAAGCTCTGTACAGTCGTGTACATATGACCCCATCACAACATGGCTGGATACAAAGGAAGATGTATTGATAGAGGGAAGGCAGGCATTATTAAACACCTCTTATGTCATTTGTGCCAAAGGAGGAAAAGTAATCATTGTAGACGATGGACAAATAGACAGGGAACAAAATAGTGAGTAATTGTGATAGAGGTGAGATAGATGCTGGTAAAGTATAAGGAGTTTGAAATAGAATTTACAAAATCTCTGCATAGGATTATAGACCTAAAAATACAGCGTGAAATCAGCAGGCACAGCAAATTGTACATAAAAGCAATCATACCGGAAGAAGAAACCCATTGGTATGCTATGGAAATGGATTTTCATGACAAAATACAGGTGCTGCAAGGAGAAGAGATTGTATTTTGCGGATATATGGACAGTGCAACGGTAAAAGCCTTCAATCAGGTATATACTGTGGAATTGGAGGCAATCGCCTGCACCTATCATTTTGACATTGTAAAAAAATATCGTTCTTTTCAAGATTTAAGCATGACCTATCAAGATATTCTCAATGAAATTATGGGGGATTATCCAAGAGCTGAATATATTGATACCATCACAAAGGGACAGACCATACCAGATATCATTGTACAATATAATGAAACAGACTGGGAGTTTATGAAGCGATTGGCTTCTCATTTTGGAAAGGGCATTGTATGCGAGGACAAGGCCTTTTATCCAAGACTGTTTTTTGGCATTCCAGAGTATGACCAAATCAAGGCTGTAAAAGAAACCAGCTATGTCCGTACCAAAAATCTGGAGGATTATATTGACACCATATCTAACTTTCATTCCAATATCAGAGATTGGGATAAAATTAGCTATCAGATTGAAACATATCAGTATTTTAACATTTGCGAGGTGTTAAAATACAAATATCAGCCCTTGATAATCACAAAAATTGAAACTTACATAAAGCAGGAGGAAGTCCTGCACAGGTATTATATTACAACAAAAGATGGTGCAAGTCAAAATTTTATAGAAAATAAAAATATACAGGGGGCCAGAATCGGCGGCGTCATTAAAGAAATTGTGCGAAACACCATTCGCATCCATTTGGATATTGACCCTGTATATAAAGGAAAAAACAACAAGTTTATTCCCTATGCCGGAGGTATCAACAATGAAGTAGGCTATTATATGCCAAAGGTGGGCAGTGCTGTTTTACTATATTTTCCAAACACCATGGAAAAGGATGCCATCATATGTTCTTCTGTCAGAAAAGGAACGGCCGGTCAAGACAGAATGACAGATACAAGAGAAAAGCATATGAGAAATGAGTTTGGAAAGGAAATGCGTCTTGGGCATAATGATATGGAATATAAAACCCAAAACAATCAAATGAATTTAACAGGCTCAGGCGTCATTTCAATCCAGTCAGGGGACACCATTTCCATTACAGCAGCCACAGATTTGGAAATTGGCTATTGTGAAAAGCTGGAATCCAATGTGGGCTGGTCCACCATAGAAGCAGGCATGACTGAAAACATTGTTTTTTTGGCCGGCAAGGATATTCTGATAGAAACAGAGGAGGGCGGTACCCATACCATTGATTTAAATGGTATCAATGTCACCATTGATGCCTATACCAAAATAGAGATGGAGGGGTATGAAAAGAAAGCACCCATACAGGATTATTCGGCAGAAATTGCAGAAGCGGCAAAAGGTGACGCCGCAGAATTGGAAGCACTGCGGGAGGAAGTCAGAGAAGCAGAAAAACAAAAGCAGGAGGAAGCAGAACGGCTGGCAAAAGAAAAGTTTTGGAGTGGACTAAAGGCAGTGGCCATTGGCGCAACCTGTGTTGTAGTTGGCGGTTTGGCCGTAGCCGGTGCAGCATTTACCGGCGGCGGAACCCTTGTGGCCGGTGCTGCCCTTGTGGGAAAGGTGATTGTGGTTTCCGGAACAGTCCATGCAATTACAGGCGCAGCAAACATTGGAGAGAGTATTTCCAGCACAGCCAACATACAAAAAGGAGATTACAGCGGTGGTTTCAATTTTGTAAGAGATGGCCTTATGGACGGAAATCAAGCTGCATTTGATGCTGTAATGTATGGCTCAGGCTTTGTCAGTGAGGTGGGTCTGGCCTATTTAACACGCAATCCTAAAATATTATCCTCTACCATCAATGGCGGCGCCATGGCAGTGGTCGCAGAGGGCATAGGCAATATGCTGCAGGGGGAACCCTTTGCTGACTTTTCTTCTGTGGAAGGCATAGCAGATTTTTTTAGAACATTGGAGGGAGGAACCTCCTCAGGCTTAATTGCCGGCAAATTGGGAAGTAAATTAGGACTGGACAAAGCCTGCAAAATGACAAAGGGGCAGGAATGGATTAGAAGCCAAGGCGTGGACGCGGTTGTAAATATGACATCAGAATTGACCAGCACAGGAGAAATTGATTTTGAGGCATTTTTCGTATCCCAAATGGCAGGAGGAGCTGCCAGCAGGCTGGGTATGGAGTTTAACAGAAAAATGGGCCAGTTTGCAATGGATGTGGCGGGAGATACCGCAGGGGCATTAGGTGTGGAATTGGCACGAAATGATTGGGATTTTAGCAAAATCAATGGGGAAAATGTATATCGCACATTGCAGCAATCCATGATTACCAATGCAGCCCAGGCCTCCTTCAGAGGAGAGCCGGTGGATACAGTCAGAGGGCTGTTATCAGAGGTGTTTACAGACATTGTTATAAAGGATGTGGGCTTTGATATAGAAATCACACGCTACTATAATTCCAAAAACCATAGAACAAGCTGTGTGGGAAAGGGCTGGAGCATCAGCATTGACAGCCGTGTGCTGCACAATGACAGATTTATGATGATACAAATGCCCGACAGCAGCATGGAGTTTTTTGAAAAAAAAGAAGATAGCTGGAAAAGTACAAAGGGGGGCAGTCTGAGAAACAAAATATATGAGGACAAAGCAACAGGCTTTATTACAATGGAGGCATTTGATAAAAGGACCTATGTATATAATCAAAATGGCAATCTGCTTTCTATTTCTGACAACAATCAAAACACACTTTTTGTACAGTATATAGAAAATACAGAGGTGATAGATACCATTGAAACAACAGGAGGGAAGTGTTTAAAATTTCAGTATCATGACAACAAAATTGCTTCCATTACAGACAATATAGGCAGAACAATGGAATATTTTTATGAAGGGGATTTGCTGGTAAAAACAAAGGACAGAAACAATGGCATTACCATTTATACCTATGAGGAAAATGATTATATTTCCTCCATTACAGACGCCAACGGCAAGCTGTATCTGGAAAATCGATTTGATAGGGCAGGGCGTGTGGTTTGGCAGAGATTCAGTGAGAGCCAGGAGGTTTTCATCACATATAATGACAAGGAAAGGGTAAATACATTTTATTATGCCGCAGATGACGCTTCAGAGCAGTTTTATTACAATGACAGGCTGCTGGTGACAAAAAATGTAAAGCAAGACGGCAGCAGCGAAGCATATGAATATGACCAATGGGAAAACAAAATATCTGTCAAGGACGGCAATGGCTATGTGACAAAGGAGCTTTATGATGAAAATGGCAACAGAATATTGTTGGAATATCCGGATGGTGCAAAAGAGAGCTGGAAATACAATGAAAAGGGACTTTTGATACAGCACTGCAAGGCCAAT
>CALWSR010000029.1 GCA_944384265.1 uncultured Clostridia bacterium | reverse complement strand
AGCACAGCAACCATCTGATACACCAGAAGTAACAGTAATTGCATTAAACCCAGATAAGGCTTCTTATGCAGTGAATGACACTATCACAGCAACAGCGACAATCGATGGAGAATTAGGAAGTAAAAAAGTAGTATGGACTTCTTCAGATGATAACTATGCAACAGTAAAAGCACAAAGTGATAGTACAAAAGCAGATATCAGCATCAAAAAAGCGGATACAGCAGAGAAACCAATCACTATTACTGCGAAGGTGGATGGCCAGACAGGAGCAGGAGTAGAAAAAGAAATTAAAATTGGAGCACAATCATCAGGTGGTACTACACAAATAACAAATCGTTCGGTAGCGACAATCTCTCCTCAGTCTTCTATCATGAGTGCGCCTGCCATGACAAATGCCATGTTACTGCCTAACATTTCAGCACAAAGCAGAGCATTTGTCACAAACATTACACTGCCCACACAGCAGACAGAGGCAGGCACAGATTTTGATTTGAGCCAAGCAAATGTAGAGGCTTCGGGAGAAAAAGACTTTACAATAGACTGGATTGTAGGCAGAGGTTTTGCAGAAATGCCTGATAATCACACAGTGCGTATGGATACACCGGGACAGGTGACCATGACAGCCGTTGTGGTAGATGGCAATGCAGACGGCAGTGTATACACACAGGATTTTGTGATTACATTTACACAGCCATCTGTGACAGAGCAAGAGCCGGAGGAAATGACTTCCATTATCACAGAGCCAGAGCAGGAGCCGGAGGAAATGACTCCCATTATCACAAAGCCAGAGCAGGAGCCGGAGGAAATGACTCCCATTATCACAGAGCCGGAGCAGGAGCCGGAGGAAATGACTCCCATTATCACAGAGCCGGAGCAGGAGCCGGAGGAAATGACTCCTATTGTGACAAAGCCAGAGCAGGAGCCAGAGGAAATGACTCCTATTATCACAAAGCCAGAGCAGGAGCCAGAAGAGATGACTCCCATTATCCCACAACAGCAGCCGGAGGAAATTCTGAATACAGAAGTGACCATTCCTATAACACCCATTGATACATCGGTTTCTACAAGTGGACCATCCTCACAGCAAAATGTGATGATACAAAGCAGTGACATTTTAATCAGTGTTATGGGCAGTACTGTGACAAACAGCGACATTGTTTTGGTGGCAAAAAATCCTGACGGCATATTATATGACAATGCTGTTTGGAGCATCATAAACGATGGAGGAACACTTTCCAGTCTTTCCAAAAATGTATTGAGGGCGGAAAAGAAAGGCGTTGTGACAGTAAGAGTGGCCGTTGGAAACGGTATTCCGAAATTTTCAACCAAAGTCATTACAATCAGATAAATAAAAAAAAGTCTATTGGAATATTCCAATAGACTTTTTGCTTGCCTTTTTACAAAAAAAAGGATATAATTTGTGGGAAATTTGAAGAAGGGACGAATGATATGCAGGATATGACAAAGCTGGGACTTTTGCCGGAATTGATACAAGGATTGTCTAAAATGAATATTACAGTGCCTACAAAAATACAGCAGGAGGTCATCCCGGCCATATTGGAGGGTACAGACGTGATAGGCCGGTCTGAAACAGGTTCGGGAAAAACATTTGCCTATTTGCTTCCACTGTTTCAAAAAATAGATTTGACATTGAAAAAAACACAGGTGATAATACTGACGCCTACCCATGAATTGGCGGCCCAGGTACAAAAGCAAGGGGAATTGCTGGCAAGGGTGTCCGGTTTGCCCATTAAAAGCACTCTGATTATAGGTGGCGCCAGCATGGCAAGACAGATAGAAAAATTAAAGGAAAAGCCTCAAATTGTAGTAGGCTCTGCCGGACGCATACTGGATTTGATACAAAAAAGAAAAATTTCTGCCCATACGGTACAAGCCATTGTTTTGGACGAGGGGGACAGACTGCTGGATGAACAAAACATACAAACAGTGCAGGCTGTCATCAAAACAACATTAAAGCAGCGTCAGCTGATACTGCTTTCGGCCACCATTGAAGAGGAGATACAAAAAAAAGCATTGGAAATGATGAAAGAAAATGCAGTGACAATCTCTTTGGAAGAAAGCTTTTTGCCCAAAAATATTTCCCACTATTATATTTTGGCGGAAAAAAGAGAAAAATTTATTGTGTTAAGAAAGGTGCTGGCGGCACAAAAACCCAAAAAAGCCATTATATTTTTAAACAATCCCGAAAACATTGCTGTCACTGTGGACAAGCTGTGCCATCACGGCTGGAAGGCAGACGGCATACATGGCAGGGATGATAAAAGAGAAAGACAAAATACCATGGAGGGCTTCAGACAGGGAAGAACGTCTGTATTGGTGGCGTCAGACATTGGCGCAAGAGGGCTGGATATAGAAGATGTGACACATATCATCAATTTGGATTTGCCTGAGGAGGCAGAGAAATATCTGCACAGAGCGGGAAGAACAGGCAGAAAAGGCATGGCCGGAACGGTTATTTCCATTGTGACACCCTATGAAAGAAAATGGATACACAAATATGAAAAAAAATACAGCATTGCCATTGTACAAAGGGAAATGGCCTTTGGCAAACTGGAAGAGAGCAATGGAACAAAAAAACAGCTTTATACAAAGGGAAAAAATAAAAAAATATTTAAAAAAGAAAAATGCTCCTTCCAAAAACAGAAAAATGGCAAAAAACAGCAATTTTTAAAAAAATAGTATTTTGCCAGTAAACAAATCGAAAAAAAGTATCAAAAAAGAATTGTCCTCATAAGCAATATCATGTATACTAAAGGCATTGACATAAAAATAAGGAGGTTTTTGAAATGAGCGAAAAACAATGCGGCTGCGGCTGTGAGCATGGTGAAGAAATGGAACTGGAAACAATGCATTTGACATTAGATGACGATACAGAAGTAGAATGTGCCATATTGGGTGTTTTTGAAGTGGAAGGCAAGGAATACATTGCACTGCTTCCAATGGAGCAGGAGGAAGTCTATCTTTATCAATACAAAGAAGAGGGAGAAGAAATTTCTTTGGAAGTCATTGAGGATGATGAAGAGTTTGAAAAGGTTTCCAGTGCTTTTTATGATTTGTATGAGGAAGATGAGCAAGAATAATGATAAGCCATACAAAAGGGTGTTGCAAAACGGCCCTTTTTGTTTTAAAAAAAACAAATGCAGTGAGGTGAAAATATGATAAAAACAAAGTGTGCAATGCTGTTTTTGACAGCGGCGCTTTTGCTCTTTCCCATATCCGTACAGGCACAAGCACCAAAATGGTATGAACAAAACAGACTGGTGGCCCATGCACTGGGTGCTATTGAGGATAAAAAAGAAACCAATTCCAAAGAGGCTTTTATCAGCTCTTGGGAAAATGGCTACAAAGTGTTGGAGGCAGATTTTTCTTTGACAAGCGATGGCGTGCTTGTGGTGCGCCATGATTTTGACCAAGATTCCTATTATAATTTGGAACAGCAGGTACAAAACGGCTCTACGGATATGACGGCAAGCCGCTTTTTAAACGAAAAAATCAATTTTAAATATACACCTTTAACAGCAACACAGCTTTTTGCGCTTTTGGCAGAATATGAGGATGTTTATTTGGTGACAGACACAAAATATACAGATACCCAAAGGGTGCAGGCGGAGTTTTCGCAAATGGTAAATATTGCAAAAAATATGGGCAGAGAGGATATATTAAACAGAGTTATAGTACAGATTTATAACAATGAAATGCTAAACACCATAAAACAGATTTATCCTTTTGAAAACTGGATTTATACATTATATCAAACACCCAATCCCAATTATGATGAAATCGCTTCCTTTTGTGCGGCCAATGGCATTGATGTTGTGACAATCAACTATGAGGCAGTGAAACGGGAAAACCTGCAAAAGCTGACAGCCAAGGGCATAAAGGTCTATGCCCATACAGTAAACAGAATACTGGATTTTAAAGCCATGTTAAATGCCGGCTGCCATGGCATTTATACAGATTATATCAAGCCCTATGATTTGGATTTGGTGAATATGGGAAAAAATCCTCTTTGGGCAGGCTCATTGATGATAGACCAAAAAAATATAGGCGCCAATTTTTACACCATTATGGAAGAGGACTATATCAAGCTAAGAGATTTTGCGGCCATTGTGGCAGACAGCCAAAATCAATTTGCAGTAGAATATGACAGCAAAACAAATACAGTACAAATCATATCAGGAGATGTATATACTTCTATTGGAAATGAAATGCTTTTGGATGCCAGCCAAAGGTATATTACAAAAAAAAGCCCTTACAATGTGGCAAGAGATGGGCAAAATGTGTCCATAAAGGGATATGTTGTGGATGGAGATTTGTATTTTCATGTGACAGAGCTGGCAGAGGCACTGGGCATGAAGGCAGAAAAAAAGCCGGACGGAAAGGGATACATTATCACAACCACAATACAAAAATAATTGACAGCATTTGAAAAGAGTGCTATGCTTAACAAAAGAATATGGATTGCTGGGGGTGCCGATGGGGTTCGGCTGAGAATAAAGCCATTGCTTTATACCCTTGAACCTGATCTAGATGATACTAGCGTAGGGAAGCGTTAAAAATAGGCACAGATAGGATAACGGTTTCCTGCTGTGCTTTTTTTGCAAAAAAAATGGGATTTATGGCAGCAGCTTGTCCATGACAGTACATAAGGCTTGCGGAAGAGACGCTTTCAAAATTTATAAAATTTTGAAAACCAAAACGGATTTTAGAAATGAAAAAGCCTCAGTCGTTTTGGATATAAAAAATGGATTTTTATGATGTAAGGAGAAGCAGCGGTATAGCGCTGCAAAAAAGGCTTTCCATCATATACAATGAAAAACAATATGAAAAAAAGATACCTATCAAGAAAGAAGGAAAATGCTATGAAAACAAAAAAATTAACCATTTCTGCATTGTTTATTGCCATAGGCGTTTTGGCAGGACAAATGGTATATATTCCCATAGGAGCCTCCAAATGCTTTCCCATACAGCATACCCTCAATGTGCTTTGTGCGGTGTTTTTAGGACCTTGGTATGGTGTGGTCAATGCCTTTTGCATTTCCCTTATAAGAAATTTTATGGGAACAGGTTCATTGATGGCTTTTCCCGGCAGTATGATGGGCGCATTGCTGGCAGGACAAATATACCGTATGACAAAAAATAATTATGGGGCGGCAATGGGAGAAATTTTTGGAACATCTATACTGGGAGGATTTTTGGCAGTACCCATTGCCATATTTGTAATGGGAAATGCAGTGGGGGCATTTGCCTATGTGGTGCCGTTTTTTATCAGTACAGCAGGAGGCAGCATCATTGCTGTGTTGTTATTAAAATCAAAGGTATTTGTGCAGGCGGCAAAAAAAATTGTGGGAGAGAATGTATTACATTAACAGAAAAAAGGATATTGTAAAGCAGAATTTTAAAACAATAGAATGGATGTGGCTTTTTTTTTAGAAAATGCACCAAACAGCTTAAGGCATTCATGCAGGGCAAGCAGTGCCAAGGAGTGATTTTGGCTGTAAAATCAATGTTTCATGGCATTCTATTTCATATGAAAGCAACAGAATTGTGAAAGAGGAAAGGAGTATTTTGAAATGAAACACGTTTTGACCATCGCAGGCAGTGACAGCTGTGGAGGAGCAGGCATACAGGCCGATTTAAAAACATTTTCCGCACAGGGAACCTATGGAATGAGTGTGATTACGGCAGTAACTGTACAAAATACAAAGGGAGTTTTTGGCTGTCAAGATATTACGCCTGAAATCATTGGACAGCAGATAGACGCCATTTTTACAGACATTGAGGTGGATGCTGTGAAGGTGGGCATGGTTTCCCAAATAGCTACCATTTGTACAATTTCTGAAAAATTAAGACAGTATCAGGCAAAAAACATTGTCATTGACCCGGTGATGATATCAAAAAGCGGATTTGATTTGATGCAGGCACAAGCAAAGGATACATTGATAAAAGAGCTGATTCCTCTGGCTGATGTGGTAACCCCCAATTTGCCTGAAGCAGAGGTGATAACAGGTCTTTCCATCAAGGCGTTGGAAGATATGGAAAAGGCGGCAAAAATCATTTATGATATGGGAGCAAAAAATGTGCTGATAAAGGGAGGACATTTGGAAAACGATGCAACAGATGTGCTTTTTGACGGAAAGGATTATGTTTATTTGAAATCCAAAAGAATTCCCACAAAAAATACCCATGGTACAGGCTGTACCCTTTCCTCAGCCATTGCCGCCAATTTGGCAAAGGGCAAAACAGCCAAACAGGCCATTGCCATTGCCAAAGAATATATCACCATTGCCATTGAACACGCATTGGATATTGGCCATGGCGTGGGGCCTACCAATCATTTTTATCAATTATATCAAAAGGCAGGAATACAAACAGATTAAAATAAATGAGGCGTCTGAAACGGGACGCATTGGAATAGGTATAAAGCAGGGGCAGCATATAAAATGTTTGCAGTCCCTGCTTTTTTTGTATCAGCAAAGTCTTTTGAAAAGTAAAAGCACCTCATAAAATGGAGATTTGCAAAAGCATAATGAAAGTATATACATATCACATGGTTTATGGCATACAAAGGGGAAAAATGTTTTATGAAAAGAGCAATGAAAAAGAGAAGAAAAAATGGTAAAGGAATCAGGGAAGGTATGCCCGAATGATATGCATATGCCGGTGGAAATACATTTTAAGGCGTATCAATTTTTATGAGATGACAGTGCTATGAAGCATTCCCGTGTAAATGCTATTATGGGGATACGGCAGTAAAAAATGGAGAAGGAATAGACAGGTATATCGTAAATCCATGAAAAAATGTATACACAGTATCAGGACACCCGGCAACAAAAATCCGGTTGACAGATATGGATTTAAGATTGTGCAAAAAGCCACCTATGAAGCAGATAGATACATACAAATTGTAAATCAGCTCATTTTTGATAGGCAGCAAAGGCTGTTTTGTCATACATAAAAGAGTGCTTGAAAATATATATGACAGAACAATTTGTTCCCCAAAAAATAAAAATATACAAAAGAATCAATTTTAACACCTGATATAAACCAAAAGAAATGGAGCATGAAAAATAAAACAGGCAAAGGCATGGAAAAAATAGAAGGCAGATAGGGGCAAAAGGTATCAACAAAACCCATTGGACTTTATGCAAAGGGATATGAAAGGGGCTAGAGGGCTGTAAAAATGCAGAATTTATATAAAAACATTGAGAGAATATGAAAGTGTGGGTATTTATGACACAAAAGCAATAAGCATTTTTTTATAAAAAAGCCATTGCACAGCCATAAAATATTAAGAATTTTGTAAAAGGCTTATTGTTGTCAAAAAATATCATATTATGGTATACTACAAAAACAAAGTAATATGGTATGGAAAAAGAAATAGATGAAATACAATGGGTTTTATTTTGGAGGGGCAGATTGTGAAAAGAGAAAAAAATAAAATAACATACCACCATTCACAAATGAAAACACCGCCAATGGGTAAAAGAATACAAAGAAAACAAAAACAGCACAGAATGAGAAGGCTTTTTTTAAAAACAATTTGCGCTACCTTTGCAGTGGTGTTGCTGCTGGCAGGAGGCGCATTTGCCGCATTTCGGTATTATACAAAGGATTTGAAAAGAGAAGCGGTAGATGAAACTGCTTTAAATGTGAACGCACAACAGCAAAAGCAATCGGAAGAGATGAAAATTAAAAATGTGGCAGTGTTTGGGGTGGACTCCAGAAATGGAGATGACACAGGAAATTCTGATGCCATTATGATTGTTTCTGTGGATGGAAACAGGGGAAAGGTGAAGCTGGTTTCCATTGCAAGGGATACCTATGTGGACATTCCCGGCTATGGAAAAACCAAGGCAAACCATGCCTATTCCTATGGCGGACCGGAGCTGGCAATGGCAACATTGAATGAAAATTTTGGACTGGATATTACAGACTATGTGACAGTAAACTTTGAACAGCTGGCAGGCATCATAGAAGAAATGGGCGGTATTGATGTGGAATTGAGCGAAACAGAAAGGGTGGAGCTGAACAAATATGTTGCTCCCGGCACAGAAAAGGTGCAAGAGGCCGGCTTTGTCCATCTCAATGGAGAGCAGGCTGTCAGCTATTCCAGAATCAGACAGATTGACAGCGATGATATGAGAACCAGCAGACAAAGAAGGGTGATGGAGTGTCTTTTTGAAAAAAGGGAAGAAATCAGTCCTTTACAGTATCCTGCTTATATCAAAAGCTTTATGTCTATGATGGAAACCTCTTTGACGGACACAGAAATGCTGCAAATGGTGCCTGTTGCCATGAACAAAGAATTGGTTTTGGAGCAAGACAGCTTTCCCAATGATTATATTGATGTGATAGGAGAAAAGCTGATTACAGAGGCAGAAGGTCTTAAGCTATGGGTATATCAATATGATTTGGAGGAAGCGGCACAGATGCTAAACACATTTTTATATGAGGACATTCCCTTTGCAGAACAAAAATCTACAACAGAACAATAGTTTTTTAAGCAAATAGTGCATTTTTTACAGATATGATAAAAAATGCTTGACAAATGAAAGAAACAAAGTATAATAAATATCATTAAGAAATGAATAGAAAAGGCGATGAAAAGAAGAGTATGCTTTGAAAGAATCCACAGAGAGTTCTCGTTGGCTGAAAAGGAACGGTTTGGAAAAAGCAGAAGATGGTCTTGGAGCTGCATAAGGAAAGCAGAAGCATTTCTGTGAGTAGACTATGACGGGAACGCCCGTAACAGCGTTAGAGTGTCGGCAAAAAAACGGCTCGCACTTGATAAGGCACATATCGTGAGGTATGGGCGAACTAGGGTGGTAACACGAAGCGAATATGCTCTCGTCCCTATGGAGGTTTTCCTGGGGCGAGGGCTTTTTTTGTAGTAGTATGATGTAATATCTGAGGTGGATAACAGCATGGAAATGAAAGAGAAAAATGTGATGATTGAATTGAGAGAAATGAGCAAATCCTTCTCCACCAAAAACGGCATGGTACACGCATTGGATAAAATCAATTTAAAAATTGAAAAGGGAGAAATATTTGGCATCATTGGCATGAGCGGTGCAGGAAAAAGTACACTGGTGCGTTGTATCAACCTTTTGGAGCGTCCCACAGAGGGGGATGTGTTCTTTGACGGTGTGAATTTGACAGCACTGCCTCCTGCGGAGCTGAGAAAAGCCAGACAGTCTATGGGTATGATTTTTCAGCAGTTTAATTTGCTTATGCAAAGAACGGCACTGGAAAATGTTTGTTTTCCTCTGGAAATTGCAGGTGTCAAAAAAGAGGAGGCCAGAAAAAGAGCAGAGGAGCTTTTGGAAATTGTGGGATTGGCAGACAGAAAGCATTCCTACCCTTCTCAGCTTTCGGGAGGACAAAAGCAAAGGGTTGCCATTGCAAGGGCATTGACCACCAATCCCAAGGTGCTTTTGTGTGATGAGGCAACCAGTGCGCTGGACCCCAATACCACAAGAAGCATACTGGAGCTTTTAAAAGACATCAACAAAAGATTGGGCATTACAGTGGTTGTCATTACCCATGAAATGAGTGTGATTGAAGAAATTTGTCAAAGAGTTGCCATCATTGACAGCAGCAAAATTGCAGAGCTTGGCACAGTGGAAAAAATATTTACCACACCAAAGTCTGCCATTGGCAAACAGCTGGTATACAGCGAAAGCCGTCCTCAAACCAATTTTGATGACAGCAATACAAGATATTGCCGTATTGTATTTGACGGTGAAACATCCTTTGAGCCTGTTTTGGCAAATATGATATTGGAATGCCAAGGGGTGGTCAATATTATGTATGCCAACACAAGAAACATTGATGGGCAGGCATATGGTCAAATGGTGGTGCAGCTGCCTCCTGATGAAAAAATGGCAAAAAAAATGCTGGCTTATTTGGAGGCCAAACACGTTAATTTTGAGGAGGTAGATTATGTTTAAAGAAGGGATACTGCAAATGCTGGGTGTGGGAATTTATGAATCATTGTATATGACATTGATTTCTACATTTGTAGCTTATGTCATAGGGCTTCCTGTGGGATTGATACTGGTTTGTACAGACAAAGAGGGGATTCGGCCCATTGTATGGTTAAACAAATTATTGGGCTTTATTGTAAATGTGCTGCGTTCTGTTCCCTTTTTGATTTTGATGATAACGGTGATACCCGTTACAAGGGCCATTATGGGAACCACCATTGGCTCTAAGGCGACCATTGTGCCTTTGGTCATTGGGGCGGCGCCCTTTATTGCCCGCATGGTGGAATCTTCATTAAAAGAGGTGGACAAGGGCGTCATTGAAGCGGCAGAGTCTATGGGGGCATCCCCCTTTCAAATTATGTTTAAAGTGCTTTTGCCTGAGGCAAAGCCCTCTTTGCTGGTAGGCAGCGCCATTTCCGTGACCACAATATTGGCTTATTCTGCCATGGCAGGAGCCATCGGCGGCGGCGGACTGGGTGCCATTGCCATGAATTACGGTTATTACAGATATCAAGAGGATATTATGTTTATAACAGTGATACTTCTTGTCATTATCGTGCAGATATTGCAGGAGGTAGGTATGAGAATCGCTAAAATAAGCGATAAAAGACTTTAAAAAAAAGATTAAGGGAGGAAAGGAAATGAAAAAAAGAGTATTGGCATTATTATTAGGTACTGTGCTGACAGCAGGTGCTTTTGCAGGCTGCAGCAGCACTGCAACAGAACAAACAACACAGGAGGACACACAGTCTTCTGCGCAAACACAGACAGAGGAAGTGACACTGAAGGTGGGCGCTGTGCCAACACCCCATGCAGAGATATTGGAATCTGTAAAAGACACATTGGCGGCAGAGGGCATTGGATTGGAAATTGTAGAATTTTCCGATTATATTCAGCCAAACATTGCATTGGCAAGCGGAGAGCTGGATGCAAACTTTTTTCAGCATGAACCCTATTTAATCAATTCCAATGAAGAAAACGGCACAGATTTGGTTTCTATTGGTACTGTGCATTATGAACCAATGTGTATTTATGCAGGCAAAACAGCTTCTTTGACAGACGTGCCTCAGGGGGCAAAGGTGGCTGTGCCAAATGACCCCACCAACGAAGCAAGAGCATTGCTTTTGCTGGAAGCAAACGGACTTTTGACCATCAATGCAGATGCAGGCATCAATGCTACAAAGCTGGATATTTTGGAAAATCCTTATAATTTAGACATTGTGGAGGTGGAAGCGGCACAGGTGCCACGTTCCTTGCAGGATGTGGATTTGGCAGTGGTAAACGGAAACTATGCTGTGGGAGCCGGATTTGATATCAGCCAAGCATTGGCAAAGGAAGCAAGCGATTCTGTCAGCGCTCAAACCTATGCCAATGTTGTGGCAGTCAGAGCAGAAGATGCCCAAAGACCGGAGCTGCTGAAATTGATGGAAGCATTAAAAAGTGATGAAGTAAAAAACTTTATAGAAGCAAATTATCAAGGAGCAGTAGAACCCATAGAATAAAAAAAATATTTTTTGCAGCAGAAAAAGGAATGAAAATAGAAAGCCTTCTGCAAACAAAATATTTTATTTGCATAAAAAAAGGCTGTGAAGGCTTTCTGAAGCTTTTTTCAGAAAGCCTTGGCAGGTCAAGCTGTTTTTGTAAAAACAGCTTGTTTTTTTTATATTAAAAAATGGATTTGGGACATTCTGTCATGTGGAAAATATTGCACAGCTTGTATAAAATAGGTATAATAATAAAAAAACAGTATATCTATTATTTTAGAAATGGGGAGTGGGGAAATATGCTCAAATTAGCAGCCGATGTATTGTTGCTTACAATGGTGACAAACAGTGTGCCTGTGACAACAATGGCAGAAAGCACAACAACGCCTGTTGTATCAGAAGGTGTGCAGGCAGAAGAAGAACCCTTTATCATCATAGAGGAGCCTATGACAGCACTGACACCTGCACAAACAGTCGAAAGTGTGGAGGAACTGAATTTTGATTATGACATTGCTTCTTATACAACAAAATATACAGGAGCCGATTCTTTAAACAGAAACTATAATATGCGTCTTGCTTCAGACTCTATAAATGGCGTTATACTGGAGCCGGGAGAAAATTTTTCCTTTAATGACATTATATTAAAAAACAGTCATAACGGGGCAGACTACAAATCAGCGGCCATATATGTAAATGGTAGAGTATCCACAGGTATTGGAGGAGGAATTTGTCAAATTTCTTCCACATTATATCAGGCTGCTCTTTATTCCGGCATGACCATAACAGAAAGAAGAAATCATTCCCTAAAGGTAGGCTATATGCCCAATGGCAGAGATGCCACAGCATCTTGGGGGACCATTGATTTTCAATTTAGAAACGATTTGGATGTGCCTGTGAAAATAGAGTCTGTTATGAACAATGGAGTTGTGAAAATACGGTTTTTGGCACCGGAGGACCCCAATATTGGAAAGATACAGGTAGATGTTATATATCAGGCAGACGGTACATATGTTTTAAAAAGAACACGGGAAGACGGTACAGTGGACCATGTTGCCACAAGCCGATATAGAAATTAAAATGCTTTTGCAAGCTAAGCTGGGGTGCAATTTGTTTTGTATGCTCAAAAAATATTGTTTGGCAGTCAAAATAATTGGCAAGCAAATGAAATACGGGGCCGGATTTGCTGCTGCAAACAGGGAATTTTTTAAAAGGCTTATCCTATTTTTTTATTTGCAATGCTTCCAAAAAGCAGATTTGACAGTTTTTTCATAAAGACAAGCAGGCTTTGGTATAGCCTGCTTTTTATTTTTATGGTATGATAATGAAAAAGCTTTATGAGAATGGATAAAATGTGATGATGCAAAAGAAAAAGGAGATTGAAATATTATGTTAGATGTTTGTTTGCTGGGAACAGGCGGCATGATGCCCATGCCAAACCGCTTTTTGACAGCCATGCTTGCAAGGCTAAACGGCAGGCTGCTGCTGGTGGACTGCGGAGAAGGTACACAGGTGACGATGAAATTGCTGGGCTGGGGCTTTAAAGCCATTGATGTGATTTGCTTTACCCATTTTCATGCAGACCATATTTCCGGACTGCCCGGCATATTGCTGACCATAGGCAATGCAGGACGCACAGAGCCTTTGACACTGATTGGCCCGCCGGGGCTAAGCTATGTTGTAGAGGGATTAAAAAGAATTGCACCGGAGCTGCCCTTTTCATTGCAGTATGTGGAATTGAAGGAAGAAACGCCCAATCCCATAGAGATAAACGGCTTTCGCATTTCTTATACTTTGGCAGACCATTTGATACGCTGTTATGCCTATCGCATTGATGTATTGAGAAAGGGGAAATTTTATCCCCAAAAAGCAGAGGAGCAGAATATACCAAAGGCCATTTGGTCCAAGCTGCAAAAAGAAGGCAGGGCGCAATGGGAAGGAAAGGTATATACAGCAGACATGGTAATGGGGCAGCCAAGAAAGGGCGTGAGCGTGGTTTACTGCACAGACAGCCGCCCTGTGGACAGGCTGATACCATTTGCAAGGGAAGCAGATTTGTTTATTTGTGAAGGAATGTATGCAGAGGAGGAAAAAAAACAAAAGGCCATTGAAAACAAGCATATGCTTTTTTCAGAGGCAGCCAGATTGGCAAAGCAGGCAAATGTAGCAAGGCTTTGGCTGACGCATTTCAGCCCTTCTTTATCAGAACCGGAATTGTTTTTGGAGACTGCCAAGGGGATATTTGAAAATACAGAGCTGGGAGAGGAGAGAAAAACCATATCTCTTTCTTTTACAGAATAAAAAAGAATTTAATTCTTGCAGTAAAAGGGTATGGCATGATACAATGTTGAAAAAAGTTATCCTTTGTAATGGTAGTATATTTGAAACAAAAGCAGCATTTTTTCGTATTTTTTTATAACAGTGCAATGTGCGATGAAAACAATGCTGCGTTTTGGAAAGAGGAAAACACATTGAAAAAGGTAGAAGATTATGAATTGGTAAAGCGGGCTGCTGCCGGTGAGCAAAATGCTTTTGCAGAGCTGCTCAACAGATATAAAAATTTGGTATATTCTGTTGTGCTGCGTATGGTAAACGACCCGGAGCAAGCAAATGACCTGGCACAGGAAATTTTCATAAAATTATATAAAAATTTAGACAAATATCAGCCGGAATATAAATTTTCTACATGGTTGATTCGCATCAGCACAAATCATGTCATTGATTATCGCAGAAAAAAAAGGCAGGAAACACTCAGCTTGGACGATATTTCCTATGAGCTGCCTGACAGCCGTACCCCAGAAACGGAATATATACAAAAAGAAGAAAGCAAAAGGCTTTCGGAGGCTGTCAATGCACTGCCGGATTTGTATAAAATCCCCATTGTGCTGTATCATCAGCAGGGAATGCGGTATCAGGAAATTGCCGATATGATTGGAGAACCTTTGTCTAAGGTGAAAAACAGAATATTCAGAGGGCGCAAAATGCTCAAAGAAAGTTTAGAAAAAGGGAAAGGTGAGGGGATATGAAATGTCAGGATGCGGAAAAATATATTATGAAATATATGGACGGAGAAATTTCCAAGCAAGAGGCAGAGCAGTTAAATGAGCATATACAGCACTGTCCCGGCTGTAAAAGAGATTTTGAATTTTATGACGCCATGGTGGAGCTGTTTGAGGAAATGCCTCTTTATGAAGCACCGGCAGATTTTGAAATGCAGGTGATGCTGCAAATACAGACATTGGAGGAAGGAAAACAATACTGTCATATCAAAAATCGTATTTGGGGGCATATTTGGGGTACTTTTACAGTTTTATTCGGCACAGGGGCCATATTAGCATTTTATAAAGAAGAAATTATGGCTTCATTGGCACAGCAGCCCTATTTTGACAGATGGCTTTCGGGCCTTGGACCCATTGAAGCAACCATTGCACAGCAGGGGGAGGCCTTGCAGGCCATGACAGAAAATGTCAGTCTGTGGACAGATAAAATATTGGTCAACAGCGGAGGTATTTTGTTGATGCTTCTTTCCATTGCTTGCGGGATTCAATATATGCTTTTGAAACGAAAAAAAGAAACGGATAAGGTAAGACACAGATGAAAAAAATAAAAAAAGCAGATTTGTTTTTGCTCTATTTGACAGTGCTTTTGGGGATTGGCTGTTTGCGGTTTTTTAGAGGATATCCTGCCATATTGATAAAATTTTTTAATAGCTTTGTAACATTGTCGGAAAATATGGTAAACTATTTTGGATTGACCCAACTGGCTGTTTTTTTACAAAATGTTCCTACAAGAGGGCTTTTGATTTTGATAGGAGTCATGCAGATAAGCATTGGTTTTGTCATATTGTTTTTATTTCGCAGCACCATAGAACAGGGTACGGCACTGCTTTTTTGTAAAAGCAGTGCCGTTATGAAAACAGGCAGCATATTGTATGCCATGATATTTGCTGTCATCATAGTGTTTATTTATTCTGTGGTGGGTCTGCCCATAGGGGGTATTTTTGTCATATTGCTGCATATTTTTATTATGCTGGGCAAAATGCCCATTGCTGTTTTTTGCGGCTACTCCTTGCTGGAGCAGTTTCATATCAAAGCAGAAACCTATTTATACTATTTGACAGGCAGCTTTGTTATGCTGTTGTTTGAAAGTGTATATATGATAGGAAATGCTTTTTTATTTTTTATATTTCCTGTTATGGCATTGGGAGTGGATATGCTTCTTTTTTTATACCGTTTTGTATACCAATGCAGCTTACCGGTGGAATTTTTGGAAAAAAAGGATTTTGACCGCAAAAAAATGAGAGATATTATTAAAAAGGATTTGTAAAAATGGAGGAAGCTATGAATCAAACAAAAGATATTTTGATACTTGCCATTGAAAGCTCTTGTGATGAAACAGCGGCGGCAGTTGTAAAAAATGGAACAGATGTGCTTTCCAATGTCATATCCTCTCAAATTGCACTGCACACATTATATGGAGGGGTTGTGCCGGAGATTGCTTCCAGAAAGCATATTGAAAATATAGATGGTGTGATACAGGAGGCATTGAAAGAGGCCGCTGTAAAATACAATGACATAGATGCCATAGCCGTTACCTATGGACCGGGACTGGTGGGGGCCCTTTTGGTAGGCTTGGCAGAGGCAAAGGCCCTGGCATTTGCCACAGGAAAGCCTTTGATAGGTGTTCATCATATCGAAGGGCATATTTGTGCCAATTATATACAAAATCCTTCCTTTGCGCCTCCTTATGTGGCACTGGTGGTGTCGGGAGGACATACCCACATTGTATATGTTTCTGATTACGGCGTGTATGAGATATTGGGAAAAACAAGGGATGATGCTGTGGGAGAGGCCTATGACAAGGTGGCAAGGGCCATTGGCATGGGATACCCCGGCGGGCCTAAAATAGACGCCGCTGCCAAAAGGGGCAATGGGGATGCCATTTCCTTTCCAAGGGTATTTTTGGAAGAAGACAGCTATGATTTTAGCTTCAGCGGTTTAAAATCCGCTGTATTAAATTATATCAACAAAGCCAATATGACAGGGCAAAGCATTGTGGCAGAGGATGTGGCTGCCAGCTTTCAGGCGGCGGCAATAGAGGTGCTGGTGGAAAAAACCATGAGAGCAGCCGAACAAAAAAATGTGCAAAGGATTGCGCTGGCCGGCGGTGTGGCCTGCAACAGCGCATTGCGCCAACAAATGCAAAAAATATGCCAAAGAAAAGGGTATTTGCTGAGCATACCCAAGCCCATTCTTTGTACAGACAATGCGGCTATGATTGGCTGTGCCGCTTATTATGAATATCAAAAGGGAGTACGGCATGGTTTGGATTTAAATGCAAATCCAAGCCTGAAATTGGGAGAAAGATGATATGACAAAAAACAAAAAAGGTACTGTGCTTGTGACAGGCTCCTCCCGAGGAATCGGAAAGGCCATTGCAGAGGCCTTTGGAAAAAAGGGCTATGCTGTTGTATTAAACGGAAGCAACAATAAAAAGGATTTGGAGCAAACAAAAAAAGAACTGACACAAAAGGGAATCGACTGCATTGCAGTGCTGGCAGATGTTTCTGATTATGAAAGCTGTAAAATGCTTTTGACAGAGGCCAAAAAAGCATTTGGCCCCATTGATGTTTTGGTGAACAATGCAGGCATTTCCCATGTGGGACTGTTTTCAGACATGACACCCAAGCAATGGAAAAAAGTAATTGCTGTCAATTTAGAATCTGTGTTTTGCTGTACCCATTTGGTGCTGGCTGATATGCTCCGCAATCATAAAGGAAATATTATAAACATTTCTTCTATGTGGGGACAAAGGGGAGCCTCCTGCGAGGCAGTTTATTCTGCTGCAAAGGGAGGCATGGATGCTTTTACAAAAGCAATGGCAAAAGAAATGGGACCTTCCGGCATACGCATCAATGCCATTAGCTGCGGCGTCATTGATACACAAATGAATGCCTGCTTTACAAAAGAAGAAAAAGAAATGCTTTTGGAGGAAATTGCTTTGATGAGATTGGGAAAAGCAGAGGAAGTGGCACAGCTGGCAGTATTTTTGGCAGAGGATACGGCTTCTTTTATTACAGGGCAGGTGATTGCAATAGATGGAGGGATGTTTTAATCTCTGCAATGGATTTGACAAATGAGATGGCGATATATTGCTGTCTTTTTTTGTGCTTGCAGCACTGTTTGATAAGCAGTGTAACGGTTTTGTTTAAGCATCAAAAACATATTTTGGAGCTGTCGGCGAAGGATATGAAAACAAAGAACAGTGAAATATACCCCTTTGGCATGGCAGATGAAACAGCCGGCATAAAATGATGCCGGCTGTTTCAAAACAATTTGAAATATATTATGATATGATTTTTTTGATGTGTTTTAATAAAATATCCATTTCTTCTTCTGTGCCTATGGTAATACGCAAATGGTTTTGTATACGAGGCAAATTAAAATATCTGATAAATATATTTTCTTTTTTCAATGCTTCAAATATTTCATTTGCCGGTACTGTATTGTGGGTTACAAATAAAAAATTGGATTGGCTTGGAAAAACAAAAAAGCCCATTTTTTTCAGTTCTTGTGCTGTTTTTTCTCTTGTGGCAATGATTTTTTGGCAGGTTTTTTGGAAATAGGCTTCATCGGCAATGGAGGCAGAGGCTACTTCTATTGCCACACTATCCATGGTATAGGAATTATAAGAATTTTTTACTGCATCAATGGTTTGAATCAGTGTTTCACTGCCCAAGGCCATGCCCACACGCATTCCCGCAAGGGAACGGGATTTGGAAAAGGTTTGTACAATCAAAAGATTTTCATATTTTTCCAATAGCTCCACAGCAGAATAGGCGCCAAAATCCACATATGCCTCATCAATGATCACAACAGAGCTTTGGTTTTGCTCCAAAAGCTGTATGAGTGCCTGCTTTGTCAATGCTGTGCCTGTGGGTGCATTGGGGTTTGGCAGTATAATGCCTCCGTTTTCTTTGGCATAGTCATTGACATCAATTTGAAACTGTTCATTTAAAGCAATGGTTTCATAGGGAGTGTGAAAAAGAGCGCACCAAACAGTATAAAAGGAATAAGTGATGTCAGGAAACAATATGGGCTTTGGAGAACAAAAACAAGCCATAAAAGCAAAAGCAATCACCTCATCAGAGCCGTTTGCCACAAAAACCTGCTTTTCATCCAAATGAAAATGCTCTGCCACAGCCCTTTTTAGCTTCAAGGCAGAGGAATTGGGATACAGACGCAGCTGAGCAGGAGAAAAATTTTGCAGTGCCTCCAACGCCTTTGGCGAAGGGGGATAGGGGTTTTCATTGGCATTGAGCTTGATGATATGCTTGCCTATGGGCTGTTCTCCGGGAACATAGGGGTCTATTTTTAAAAGCTTTTCTTTCCAGTTTGACATAGCGTTCACCTCATTTGTTGTTTTATATTATGCATCCTTATCTGACTTTTCCATTTTGGATATGGAATTTTTATGAAACATGGGCAGATAAATAAGCCCTTTTCTACCTTTTTTGACAATGGTTTTTGGCAGCTTGTAAATCCCCTTTGCAGCCTTTACACTGGCAGAAATGGATTGCTTTGCAATGTGCTGATAAATAGGCTCCGGACGGTAAAGCTGTATTGTCTTTTCATAAAGTGCTTCCATATTTTGTGCAAATGCCTCCACAGAAAGAGACTGCATTTTTAAAAAGGAAGCCTCAGAAAGACGCTTTTGCAGCGAAGGAGTACTCAAAAGCATATAGAGCTTTTCTATCAAATCCTCCTGGGTTTGAAAAAGAAGGCCTGTTTTGTTGTTTTCTATGATGCTTTCAATGGATTCATCCTGCTTTGCAACCACAGGGATGCCTCCTGCCATGGCCTCGGCAAATGTAAGCCCCTGTGTTTCTGATACAGAGGCACTGCAAAAAACAGTACCGATTTGATAATATTTTCCGATTTCTGACCAGGGCTTTGCACCAATAAACAGCACCTTGTGGGCAATGTCCAATTCTTTTGCAATGCTTTCTAAATTTCCTCTTTCCGGACCATCTCCCACAATTACCATTCTGGCCTGAGGTATTTTTTCAAACAATTTTGGCAATGCCCGCAATATAACATCAATGCTTTTTTCCTTTGCCACACGGCCCACAGAAAGTATTACAGGAGTATAAGGAGAAAGACCCAAAGAGGCTTTTAGCTCCATGGTATCTTCAAAAGAAAAATTGTTTTTGCAAAACAAGGATGTATCAATGCCTGTGGGGATTACCTCAATGGGCTTTGTAACCCCATATTTTTCTAAAAAACGCTTTGCTTTTTCTGTGGGAGCCACAACTGCCGAAGCACTGTTGCAAAAAAGCCTGCTAAATTCCTTTGCCATAGCCGGCGTTACAATGTAACCCCTGCCGATATAATGCACATAGTCTTCATACATGGTATGATAGGTGTGTACCATAGGCAGCTTTTTGACAGAGGAAAGCAGCTTGCCGAATATGCCCAATGGAAATTCTGTTTGTGTATGAACAATGTCTAAATGCAAATGAGAAATTTGATTTAAAGCACGAGGAGAATATACAAGCCCCATACGGTAGTTGGGCAGCAATATAAAAGGCAAGCTGGGCATAGCAATGACATCATCCCCTTGTGCCGGCGGTGCATGGGGGTCCTTTGGGGTAAAAATATAAACGTTGTGACCTCTTTGGCGCAGGGCGTCTGCCAAGGTATGCACAGAGGTAGCAACACCATTGATTTGTGGAAAATAAGTATCTGTAAATAATCCGATGTTCATATCATATTAAGCCTCCTACCTGTGATAATACAGTCCATCAACTGGCTAAATGTTTTGCCGAATCTAATAGGCATTTTAATACAAAAACAACTTCTTTGCAACCATTGTGTCTTTAAAGTAAGAAAAGTGACAGAATTGGAGCAGTCTGTGGTATACTGATAGCAAAAGGCTGTTTTTTTATGGAGATTTGTGTATGAAACAAAAAAACAATGCCCTCAAGTATTGTCTGAAAAAGCATAAGAGAGGATTTTGAAAAAAAGGAATGAAAAATGTCATACTGTTTCCCAATATTCTCTGGATAAAAGCATTTACTCTTTTTTGTACTGTATGCAGGGAGCTTTGGCCAATGTTTTTTTGGCTGAAAAAAGAAGGCTTGACAGATGACTCTATTTTATAAAAGCAATAGAATTTTTGGTTAGAATAGGAGAAAAGCTATGGAATTTAATATGCAGCAAAAGGAAGCCATTGCACATAACAAGGGAGCCATGCTTGTGCTGGCAGGGCCGGGAAGCGGCAAAACAACGGTGATTATACACCGTGTTAAATATTTGATAGAAATATATCATGTATCTCCCAAAAAAATACTTGTGATTACCTATACAAAGGCGGCGGCAACAGAAATGCAGGAGCGTTTTTTGCAATTAGGGGTTGCAGGGGGAGAAGGTGTCATGTTTGCCACATTTCACAGTATTTTTTTTCGTATCCTTCGCAGAGCATATGGCTATCAGCTGCAACAGCTGATTCAGGAAGAGGAAAAATGGAGTTTGTTTAAAAAATGGGTGACAGAAGCAGAAATAGAAACAAATGACCAAGAGGAATATATCAAAGACCTTTTGTCAGAATTATCTCTTATGAAAAATGAATTGATACCCCTGAAGCAATACCAGCCTGTCAATTTTTCACAGGAGTTGTTTCGTTATTTTGTAAAAAAATATGAACAGTATAAAGCAGTGCAAAATAAAATTGATTTTGATGATATGCTGACACAATGCTATGACTATTTGACAACAGAGGAAGCAGGCAGAGCCTATTGGCAAAGCCGTTTTGAATATATTTTGCTGGATGAATTTCAGGACATCAACCAAGCGCAAAACGCTTGCACAAAATTGCTGGCACAGCCTCAAAACAACATTTTTGCTGTGGGGGATGACGACCAAAGCATATACTGCTTTAGAGGGGCCAGACCGGAATTTTTGCTTCAGTTTCCAAAAAAATATGAAAATGCCAAAAAAATTGTACTGCCTGTCAATTATCGTTCTACGGAAAGGATTATAAAGCTTTCGGAAAAAATCATTTCTCATAATCAAAACCGCTTTGAAAAGCATATGCATGGGCAAGGGCAGGAGGGAAGAAAAATTGTATTTTTTACAGAAAGAAATGCCTTTGAAGAGGCAGAAAAAATCAGCCAAAAATTGGCAAGCCTGCGGCAAAAGGGCATTGCCTATGAGCAGATGGCGGTCATTTACAGAACAAATTTGCAGGGAGGGGTTTTTACAAGAGCATTGACAGAAAAAGGCATTCCCTTTGTGCTGAAGGATAAAAGCATGAATGTATACCGTCATTGGATTACAAAGGATTTGACGGCCTATCTTTTGCTGGCAGAGCAGCCGGAAAATGACAGTGCTTTTCGACGCATTGTCAACAAGCCCAAAAGATATATCAGCAAGGAGCTTTTGAAAAAAGGGGAAAATTTGCCCTATCCCTTTTATAGAGGACTGTTTTTGCTGCCTGAGTTAAAAAAATATCAGTCACAGGCCTTGGAGGAATTGAAAATGCATTTGCTGCAAATCAAAAGAAAAAAGCCGGCAGAGGCACTGAAATATATCCGCAAGACAGTGGGCTATGACGCATATTTAATGGAATATGCCAGATTTAGAAAAGCCAGCCTGCAAGGCTATTTGGAGCTGGCGGAGGAGATAACCCAGTTTGCCAATGCAGCAGAGGATACAGAAGCTTTTTTGCAAAAGCTTTCTGAAATGGACCAGCAAATGCAAAGCCATAATTTGCAGCCTCAAAACAAAATGCAGGGTGTTACCCTTTCCACAATGCATTCTGCCAAGGGACTGGAGTTTGAAGTGGTGTTTATACCAAGCATCATACAGGGGGTGATACCCCATGAAAAAAACAGTACACAGCAGGGACTGGAGGAGGAAAGAAGGCTGTTTTATGTGGCTGTCACAAGGGCAAAAAGCAGACTGTATCTTTCGGAAATTACAAAAAGATATGACAAGGATGCACAGCGTTCCTGCTTTTTAAAGGAGCTGGGTTTGAAATGAGCATAAAAAAGCATTTGGGGAAGTGACAAAAGCAGAAACAAAAGATGCGATACCCTGTTTTGGTAAATGGATTTTCATTGAAATTCCATTTAAAAAGGGCTTGGCTTTTGCATTCCTCTGCATTTTTGAAAGGGTATAAAAGCCATTTTGTTTTATATTTTTATAAACTGTAAAAAATGATTGTGATAAGCAACTGTAATAAAAATGTAAGAAAGAATTAGTATTTATATTTTTTGGAAATTGGTATAATAATAGGAGAAAACAACAAGGGAGGTTCCAGCATGAAGCCAAACAAAAGACAAGAAAAAAGACGGCGTATGGCGGCTATTGTGGCCATTATTTTGGTCATTGCCATGGTCATCAGTTTACTGACGCCCATTTTTTCTGCAAATGCCGCAGAGGCTGTTGCAGCGGAAGCAGTCTTTGAAAGCACTGAACAGCCTGCTGAAAAACAACAGCCGGAAATAGGGCTGGAGGATTTTACTGTGGATGTGGAAATTGGATTTGACCAGCAATATATGGTGGAGAGCATAACGCCTTTTTCCATTTCTGCAACAAATCATGGAGAAGATTTTCATGGAGAACTGCAAATAAAGATATGCTCTTATGTTGGCGCAACGGGAGAAGGGGATATCTATTCCTTGTATTATCAGCCCATAGAGCTGCAAAAGGGAGCAAGCAAGCATTTTGATTTTGCCATACCCACAGAAAGGATTCAAAAAAGCTTTGAAATCTCTTTGATAAAAGAAAATGGCACAGTGGCTTACAGAAAATATGCAGCGGCAAAGGCCTTGGACCCGCAAACGATATGGGTAGGCGTACTATCGGAAAGGCCGGAGGCTCTAAGCTATTTATCGGGACTTCGTTTTGCAGAAAATGACAATGCTTCAGGAGAGTATACAAAGACAGTGTTTTTGCAGGAAGAAAGCTTTCCCGATGAAAAAATAGTTTTGGAAAATTTTAAAGTCGTTGTAATAGACGATTTTGACACCGGCTTACTTTCGGAAAAGCAAATAGAAGCATTGCTGCAATGGGTAGAGGAAGGAGGCACTCTTTTGATTGGCACAGGCGTCAATGGACAAAAGGTGCTAAATGGATTTCAGGAGCTGCTGCCTTTAAAAGAAAAGAATATTAGCACACAAACCGTTACCATACAAAACCAAGCTGTAAGGGCAGATATTGCAGACATTACCGCTGAGGGGCTGACAGATTATGTTACAGATGGAGAGACTGCTTTGGTTTCTGCAATGAAATGGGGAGCAGGCAATGTGATTGTACACCACATTTCATTGTCTTTGGCACCGGCTACGGAAATATACAACTTTGTAGAATATGTGCAAAAAAGTTGTGAAACGGTATCACCTCTTTTGATGGATTTGTATTCAGACCATTACTATCATAATTTAGATTATATTGCAAGAAAATTTCCTCAATTAAAAACAAACAATATTTATATGATATTGCTTGCTGTGGTGCTGTATATGGTATTGATAGGTCCTGTGCTTTACATACTGCTGAAAAAGAAGGATAAAAGGGAATTGGGCTGGGCAGTGATTCCTGCCGTTTCATTGTGTTTTGTTGTGATTGTGTTTTTATTAAGCATGAATAGTCAATATAAAAACGGCATTGTCAATGTTGTTTCCATTACAGATTTGACCCCAAAGGAAAGTGTCAGCACAACAAATATTGTGGGCTATGCAAAGTCCAATCAAAAGGGAAGCATTGTGCTGAGCGCACAGGAGTTTATGAATGTGGCAGTGCCTTCTGACAGCATATGGTATGGCTATAATGCTGACAGAAAAAATGACTATTGCTCCAACAAAATATTGGCGGCAAATGCCACAGAAATTACATATTTTAACAAAGGAAGCTGGGATGACAATGTTTTTACATTGCAGACAAAAACAGATTTGGGAGGCACCATTGACAGCAGTATTACAATAGAAGGCGACTATTTGACAGGAAGCATTGTAAATAATACCAAAAGGGATTTTGAAGATGTTGTGGTGGTAACAAATCAAAAGGCATTTTATATAGATGGCTTAAAATCGGGAGAAAGCCATGAGCTGAAGGAGGCTATGGAAAACAGTGCTGAAAATGATATGCCCATAACAGCATATGAGGTGTTGAATAAAGCCTTTGGCAATTTGGACAACAGACAGGAAACGGCCCAAAGAATAAAACAACAAGAGCTTTCTACACAAGACGCATATCGTATGATAAGAGAAAAAAATATGATACAGGATATGGCAAATTTTGACGCCCCACAATACAGCTTGGAGGAGAGTAAAGAGATTTTTGTGGAGATATATGCTTTTGATGAACAAAGCATAATGCCTGTTCCTCTAAAAATCAATGGAGAGGTGGCATTGGAAAATAATTTGAATTTGTACCATGTAAGCTATCCCATGGATTTATCAAAGTCAAATTCCTTTTTGCTGCCCTTTGGCACCATAAAAGGCGTGGCAATGGTAAAAGAGGATGATTACAGAATACACAATTACGGAAATGCTCTTTATACGCAGGAAATGGCAGAAATACAATGGAATTTTGCATTGCCGGATGGGGTGGACATACAGCAGTTTCAAGTCCGTTCCAACAATATGACAGATTATTTTTATGCGCCTCCTGAAATATATAATGTACAAACCGGAAGCTGGGAAAGCCTAAAAAGTGATTTGTATACAGATGCTGCCCCTTATATTGACACATCAGAGGCAGTAAACTGCATTCAAGTAAAATATTTTCTAAGGCAGGAAACGGAAGTCAATTATCCTGAAATAGAGATGAAGGGAGCAGGAGAATATGCTGGAGATTAAACATCTTTCAAAACAGTATGGAAAATTTACTGCCGTAGATGATTTGAATTTGACTGTACCTGACAGCAGTATATTTGGCTTTGTAGGTCCCAATGGTGCAGGAAAAACAACAACCATGAAAATTATGTCCGGCTTGTTAAAGGCAAGCAGCGGCAGTGTCATCATTGATGGCATGGATGTGACAAAAAATCCAAAGGCATTGCGGGAGAGCATAGGATATATGCCTGACTTTTTTGGTGTTTATGATGATTTAAAGGTATCGGAATATATGGACTTTTATGCAGGCACCTATTATATTGCCTATGAAAAAAGACCTGCCATGATAGACAATCTTTTGGAAATTGTAGACCTTTCCCACAAAAAGGAAGCCTATGTGGACAGCCTGTCCAGAGGCATGAAGCAGAGGCTGTGTTTGGCAAGAAGCCTGATACATGACCCAAAGCTTCTCATATTGGACGAGCCGGCATCTGGACTGGACCCCAGGGCAAGGGTGGAGATGAAAGAAATTTTAAAACAGCTTCAGATGATGGGAAAAACCATCATCATCAGCTCTCACATACTGCCGGAGCTGGCAGAAATGTGTACACAGATAAGCATTATAGACAAAGGACACTTGGTGGTGCAGGGCAGTGTGCAGGAAATTATGAAGCAAATCACAAAGGTAAGAACAATACAAATACGCCCTCTGGAGCAAATGCAGGCATTGATAAAGCTGTTGCAGGAGCAGCCCCTTGTAGAAAATTTGATTGAAAACACATTTGATACAGAATTTTCTTTTCAGGGAACAGACCAAGAATTGGCAATGCTGCTGAAGCAAATTGTTTTGGCAGAAATACCCATTGCCTCTTTTAAAGAAAAGGAAGGAAATTTGGAAGAGATTTTTATGCAGGTGACAGGAGGAGAAGAAAAATGATGATGAATCCTGTTTTAAGACGGGAAACAAAAACAACATTGAGAAACTGGAAAATGTTTGCTGTCATAACTGTTTATACGGCAGTGGTGGCCATTGGTGCCATACTGTATATTTACGGCAGTATGTTTAACAGCTATGATTATTCCTTTGACCCTCAAAGTATGGTGGGAATGTATACTGTTTTGTGCGCCATGCAAATGGCACTGATGCTTTTGGCAGCACCTGCATTGACAGCCGGCGCCATCAGCGCAGAAAGGGAACGGCAAACATTGGATTTGCTTTTGATGACAAAAATGTCTTCTTTTTCCATTGTCATAGGAAAGCTCATGTCCTCCATGTCAATGCTGCTGCTTTTAATGGTGGCTACATTGCCTGTATTTTCCATTGCATTTTATTTTGGCGGTGTTTCGCTTTTGGCCCTTTTTGGCATGATGCTCTACATTGTACTGACAGCCTGCATGGCTGCCGCTGTTTCTATCTTTTTTTCCTGTATATTTAAAAAAACAATGGTTTCTATGGTTGTGGTTTATTTGCTGATAGGAGGCGTGTGCTGTTTTGGTACGTTGATTGCTTCATTGATGGTAAACAGTCTTTATTGGAGTATGTACCAGACAGAGCCAAATATTGTGCTGCAAATGGTATTATTATCCCCAAATCCGGGAGTAGGATTTTTTTCTGTGATACAGGAACAAATGGGAAACAATTTTATAGATATGATTTTTGGCAATGATTTCAATCAATACAGCGGTGTAACTGCATTTTTTATAAGGCATTATTGGTTGGTCAATGTTTTGTTTGATGTGATTGTCATTTGCATTTTTGTATCGTTGTCTGTTTATTTTTTAAATCCTGTCAGAAAGAAAAAATAAATATACCATTGGTTTGTAAAAATCATATAAAAACAAAAAATATAGCAATATGATATGGTTTGAAAAGCATATGGCAGGCTAAAGTTCATTTGAAAAGTACATCTGTAAACGGTTCAAATTTTGTAAAAAAAAACAATGGGAATGTATTATGGTATTGCAAGCAGAAGCTTTAAATGAAATTGATGAATCCCATAAACTGAAAGGGGTTTTTATGCCCCAAAAGGGGAATTTGTGCCGCAAAAAAACTGGGGCAGCAGAGGCAATGCAAAAGGAATGGTTTTTTGCAAAATCAATGCTTTATGGCTTTCTGTTTCGTATCAAAGCAACACAATAGGCAAGGAGGACAGTCCTATGAATCTATTACAAAAATTATTGTGGCCATTGAGAAAAAAGCTGTTTTTGGAGCTATGGTGTCATTGGCTGGCGGTGCTTGCTGTCATTGGCACAGGGGTCTGCATTTTTTATGCCATTGCTTCAAAATGGAGATATTTTTTTGATAATACAGTATTTTTTGGAGCAGCGGCAATGCTTGTGCTGATTATGTCATTTGCTGTGGCACTGTTAAAATGTCCTTCTTGGGAGGAAACAGCAAAAGAAGCTGACAAGCTGGGATATGATGAGCGTTTTGTTACAGCCATGGAGCTTTTGGGAAAAAAAGAGGATTTGACTCATGTGGAAAAATTGGTGATAGAAGACGCCTGTGAAAAAGCAAAGCAGCATTTGATACAAAAAAAATATGCTTTTAAATTTCCTAAAAAACAAATGAAACAATTTGTCATATTGCTGGCAGTGCTGGCAAGCACCCATTTTGTCAATACCAAAAGACAGCTGGAGGCAGAAAGATACAGTATGGCTCAGCTTAAAAAAATTGAGGCAGTAAAAAAAGAGGTAAAAAATACACAGGAGCTTGACAAAGCTCTTTTGGACACATTTGAAAAGGAAATGGACACTGCTGAAAAACGGCTGAAAAAAGCACAAACATTACAGGAAGGCCAAAAAGCAGTGGAGCAAGCACAGCAGGCAATCAAAGAATTGGAAAAAAACAGTGTTTCCCATGATTTAAAAAAAATGGCTGAGGGCTTTTCCCAAAGTGAAAAAACAAAGGAATTGGCCTCTGCATTGGAAGAAGGCAACAGCTCTGATATTAAAAACAATATGGACAGACTGCTTTCGGATGTGAATGAAATGTCTTGGCAGGAAATGGAAGCTCTGGCTGATTTGCTGCAAAATATAGAGGATTTGCAGCAAGAGGAGCTAAAAGAGCTGGCAAAGGATTTTGCCAAGCAGCTTTCAAGTGGAGATTTTTCTCAGATATGGCAGCAAGGACAGCTTTTGAAACAAAAATTAAGCTCTTTGGCAACGGAAGGCCAAAGCCTGCAAGAAAGCCTTCAGCAATTTAATCAAGCATTGGCAGAAGCATCTCTCCAAAGCAGTGCTTCTCAAACAGGCACACAGGAACAAAAGGATACCCAACAGCAGGGAATGGGCCAAGGAAATGGACAAGGAGAAGAAGGAAAGGGACAGCAACAAATGGGAGGTGGACAAGGACAAGGAGAAAACCCCGGACAGGGCAGAGGAGAGGGACACAAAGAATCAGAAAATATTTTTACCAGAAAGGCACAGCAAATGGCAGGATATGAAGCACAGCTGCAGGGACAGCAGCTGCAAAATGGAGAAACCACCATCATCAGCCAGAAAACAACAGGACAGCGGGGGGAAAGCATTCCCTATGAACAGGTGTATCATTCCTATCGCAATGAAGCATTAAAAGACATGGAAAACAGCGATGTGCCTTATGGCATGAGAGAATTGGTTTCGGAATATTTTTCCACATTGGAGCAATGAGGTATATTTGATTTGCAGCCATATTTGTATACAGCATTGAAAAAAAGCTTTGCAGGATACCAATAAAAGGGTGTCCATAGCATGGGATATCTGTGGAATATGGTGGAAAGAAAAAAGATTTAAAAATTTGTTGCCCACAGCTTAAATTTTTGTTTGGCAAAGAATGATGGAATATGCAAAAAACAGCAGTTGAAATTATGCTGCTGATACATTTTATGTTGCTCTATGAAATGATTATGTGCTTTGTATCAAAAAATAGGTGAAAAAAACAATGGGATACAGCATATACAAAGGAGAAAGGAAAGCCAATCAATGCTCAGACAGGAGAGGTAAAAAAGCAGTTTTAAGGGTTTATAGGTATCCCTGAAACAACCTAAATATATGGTACAAGGAGATAAGGCAGTATGCGTTTTTTAAACCCCTGGGGATTTTTGGCCTTAGTGGGCATTCCTGTTATTCTATTATTTTATTTATTGAAACAAAAATATAAAGAGCAGCAAGTGTCCAGTCTGTTTTTGTGGAAAAAAGCACAGGCGCAGACATTGGCCCAAGAGCCTTGGCAAAAGCTAAAAAAGAATATACTGCTGTTTTTGCAGCTTCTGGCGGTGGTACTGCTGGCCATATCCCTTTCCAATCCCTATGTTATGGGAGGTATGCAAAGCAGTCATATGGTGTTTGGCATTGACTGCTCTTTGAGTATGCAGGCAAAGGATGGAGAAAACGGACAAAGCAGATTGGAGCAGGCCAAAAAAGAAATCAAAAGGAAAATAGAACAGTCTCCTTCCGGCACCATGTTTTCCATTGTGTTATTGCAAGACCAGCCTGCTATGGTTCTCAGCAGCAGCACAGACCAAAAAAAAGCACTAAAACAGCTGGAGCAGGTGGAGGCAACCAATGGTACAATCGACTGGGAAAATGCATTGCAGCTTTTGGAGCTGGCAGGAGAAAACAGTGGAAATACCATTGTTTTTACAGACCAAAGACAGCCTCCTTTGACAGATGTACAAACGGTTATATTGGGCAAAAACAGCGACAATACAGCCATTACACTTCTTTCTCACAGTGAGGGGGAAAGGGGATGGCAGGCACTTGTGAAGGTATCTCATTTTGGCAGTGAGCCGATTACCAAAGCCGTAAATTTGTTTTGTGACGGAGAAGCCTTTGACAGAAAGGAAATTACTTTAAATCCGGGAGAAAGCCAGGATGTTATATTTACCGGCATTGAGGAAGAAACTGCTTTTATGACAGCCACATTGACACCGGAGGATATTTTGGAGGCAGATGACAGAGCGTTTGATGGTGCTTTTTTGCAGTCCAAAAGAAAAGTGCTGCTTGTGACAGAACAAAATATATTTTTGGAAAAGGTATACAGTCTTTTGCCCCAAGTGGAGCTTTATAAAACAAATCCGGAAAATATGGAGCATTTATCCGGATATTCGCTGTATATTTTTGATGGCATACTGCCTGAAAAGCTGCCTGATGACGGTTTTTTGCTGCTTTGGAATCCTCCCAAAAGCAATGAAATATTTCCCTTGGAAGGAGAAAGGGAATTTTCCCACAAAGCAAAACCAAACCATTATAACAATATTTTACTGACTGAGGAATTGGAATTTGATATTGAAAAAGCAAATACCATCACAATGCCCCCATGGGCTGCTCCTTTGTTAGAAGCAGAGGGAAATGTCATTGGGGCGGCAGGAGAAAAGGAAGGCAAAAAAATTGCTGTATTTTCTTTTGATATCCACAATACGGATTTGCCCTTGCAAAAGGAATTTCCCATATTGATATATCAATTACAAAGCTGGTTTTTTCCTCAGGAGGGACAGATTTTAGAAGGAATACAATCCGGAGAGGTTATGGAAATTGCCTTGCTGCCTCAGACAAATGAGGCATGGATGACACTGCCGGATGATACAAAAGAGCAGATTGCCCCTCCTTTTCCTCCGGCTCCTTTTACCAATACGCAAAAAACAGGTATTTATACAATGATACAAAAAAATGATAAAAAAGAGGAAACCAAAACCACATTTGCTGTCAATGCCAAAACAGCAGGAGAATCTGATTTGACAGCAGAGGACAAAACAGCCACAGAGGGCGTATCTGAAAATGTGATTTTAAAAACAGCAAAAAGCTTTCAAAATAGTATCATACTGGCACTGCTTATATTGCTTTTGATAGAATGGCGGGTGAATTGCCGTGAGCATTGATTTTTTAAAACCATATTGGCTTTTGCTTTTTCCCTTTGTTATTGCAGTATTGTATTATATGGCAAAAAGAGGAAGCTTTTCTTCTGTGTTTTGTGCAAGACTTTTTTTGGTGTTAAGAAGCATACTCTGCGGCATATTGATACTGGCGCTTTCCGGCATGACAGCGGCAAAAACTGCCCAGTATACAACCACCATATTTGCTGTGGATTTATCTGCCAGTGCCAAGCAGTCTCAAAAAGAGGTTATAACATTTTTGCAGGAGGCAGAAAAAGCAAGAGAAGAGAAGGATAAAACAGGTGTTATTTGTTTTGGAGCAGAAGCCATGGTGGAGCAATCCCCCATGGCGGAAATTGCTCTGCCCAATCATTTTTTGTCATTTGTAAAGGAAAATGGCACAAACATCAGCGGAGCATTGGCATTGGCAGCTTCTGTGATGCCGGAAAATACAAAAAAAAGAATTGTACTGCTCTCAGATGGTGTTGAAACCGTTTCAGATGCTTTAGAACAGTCAAAATTACTTCAGGCACAGTCAGTGACAATAGATGTGGTGGATTTGCAGCCGGAAGAAAAAAAAGAGGTGCAACTTTCCGGATTGAAAATGTCTAGTGTTATTAACAAAAATACAGCATATGATATTACTGTGCAGATAAGCAGCAATATAGATACTTCTGCTGAAATCAAGCTGTTTAAAGGAAATGCTTTGATTGCCAGAGAACAAATAGACATTGCAAAGGGAGAAAGCAATGTGGTATTTACAGACACAGCCCATACAGGGGGCGGTATTGTTTATCGGGCAGAGCTGACGCCAGAAGAAGATACATTGCCCCAAAACAACAAGGCCTATGGATATTGCTATATTACAGACATAGCCAAAGTACTTTTGGTGGAGCAAAATGAAAGCGGCGCAGTTTGGGCAGATTTTTTAAAAAACAGTCAAGTAGAGGTTACAAGAGTTTCGGCAGAAAGTGCGCCTGTGACCATACAACAGCTGAATCAATATGACAGTGTCATCATTGCCAACACATCTGCCGCCCAAATGCCAACGGGATTTTTGGAGGCATTGGAAAGCTATGTCAAAACCACAGGGGGCGGACTGCTTGTGACAGGCGGTGAAAATGCCTATGCCTTGGGAGAATATTATAATACAAAGCTGGAGGAGATATTGCCTGTGGATATGCAGCTGCATACAGAGGGAGAAAGCAACAGCCTGGGCATGATAATGGTGGTTGACCGTTCCGGCAGCATGGACATGGGACAATATGGCGTTTCTAAGCTGGAAATGGCAAAGGAGGCTTGTATCAGAAGCTTGAAAAGCTTTATGCCGGGGGATTATGTAGGTGTCATTGCATTTGATGACATAGGCACATGGGCAGTTGATTTTCAAAATGTACAGCAAAATTTAGAAAATATCCGCATAGGTATTGGCAATATACAGCCGGGAGGAGGCACCAGCATACTGCCGGCTTTGAGAGAGGCCTATGAAACATTGCAAAATGCAGATACAAAGCAAAAGCACATTTTGCTGTTGACAGACGGAGAGGCTGAAAAAACAGGCTATGACGGTCTTTTGCAGCAGATGCATGAAAGCGGCATTACATTATCCACTGTGGCAGTGGGCAAGGAGGCAGACACACAGCTGTTAAATACATTGGCACAAAAAGGAATGGGCAGGTATTATTTTACAAGTGAATTTACAGATTTGCCGGAAATATTTGCAAAAGAAACATTGCTGGCAAGCCAAGAGTATATAAACAATACAACATTTTATCCCAAACAAAAAAATGCCTCTGCTATATTGGCAGGCATTGACGAAATTGCTCCTTTATATGGATATATAGGCACAACTGCAAAACAAAGGGCAGATGTGGTGCTGGAAAGTGACAAAAAAGAACCAATATTGGCCACATGGCAATATGGCTTGGGCAGAACGGCAGCTTGGACCAGTGACATGGAAGGGAAATGGAGCCAAAAATGGCTTCAGTCCCAATCCGGCAGAGAGATTATGCAAAATATGCTTTCTTGGGTGATGAAAAAACAAAGTGCAAAGCAGGTTGCAGCAGAAGCCGAGATTGTGGGAGAAAAAAGCCGTTTGACGCTGACAATGGAGTATGATGAAAGCATTGCCTCCATAAAGGGTACAGCTGTTTCTCAAAACAACCAAAATTATGATGTGACACTGGATATGACTGCTCCCGGCGTTTATACTGCCATGATGGATACCAATGAAGAAGGAGGATATATTTTAAATTTACAGACCATAGACAAAAATGGAGAAACAGAGCTGATAAACACAGGCTTTTCCATTGCCTATCCCAAAGAATATGACAGAAGAAGCTGGGGAAAAGGAACGGCTTTGCTAAACCGCATTGCCCAAAATACAAATGGACGTGTGCTGACAACAGGAAGTGAGGTTTTTGCAGGGGAAGCCGAGGCTGTGACAGAGAGCAGAAATTTGACAGGATTTTTGTTGGTATTGGCATTTATATTGTTTTTACTGGATATATTTTTACACAGATTTTATGCTGTGACACAAAAAATAGAAGCAGTTGCAAAGCAATATATTGGAGCATGGAAAAGCAAAAAAGAAAAAAAGGATACACTGCAAAATCAAAAAAGCCAATTTCAAACAAAATTGGAGCAGGCAAAACAAAAACAGCAGAAAAAGCAGCTCTGCAAAAAAACACAGCAGCCCCAAAGCACAAACCATACAGCAGCACAGCTGGCAGCGGCAAAAAAGAAACGAAAGAGATAATATATTACAAAAGCAGTATTTTTTTAGCATACAAAAGCAGGTGGAAAATACCCACCTGCTTTTTATGAAAAAAGGATGTCAAAAAATGGCTGTTTGATACTATTTTTGTCAAAAAAGGCATAAAAAAGAGGAATTTTATAATAATTTATAACTTTGTAAAGAAAATTTAATATAATTGACACCATATTTCAACATTGCTCGGTTAATATAGAATCACATACTATGGCAAGCATCAGTATGCTTATGAAAGGGTTTTCAAAAATAAGGAAGGAGGGCGAACTGTGGGGAAACATTATAAAAGGACACCACAGCAAAAAAGGCCAAAAAAATCAGGGGCAGGCTTCAAAGCAGTTGTCATTGGATTTGTGACAATGGCAGTGGTTGGCGGAGGCAGTGGATTTGCCTATGGTCAATATATGAAAGATAAAATGGAAAAAGCGGTCAATATAGATACCATATATCAGGGCATTTCTGTCGATGGAACAGATGTTTCGGGACTGACACAGCAAGAGGCACTCAATGCACTTCGGCAGCAAACAGATACACATTTGGAAAATCAAAAAATTACAATACAGCAGGAAGAAAAAATATGGGATATTCCCTTTTCGGAGTTAGATGTCAAATATGATGTGGAGGCTGCCGTGGAACAGGCTTGGCAGACAGGCAGAAGCGGAGAGCTGAAGCAAAGATACCAAACAGTGGTGGACACGGCAGAAAACAAATTGGACATTCCCATTACTTATACTTATGACAAGGAAAAGGTGAGAGAAAAATTAAATGCCATTGCCGGGGAATTTAATGTGCTGGCACAGGACAGCACTATGACAAGGGTAAACGGTGCATTTGAAATTACACAGGAGCAAAAGGGATATGAAATGGATATTGACAACACCATTCCCAAGGTGGAGCAAATGCTCAAACAAAACCAAGGCGGTATTGTGGAGCCGGAAATCATTGTCACAGAGCCAAAAATAACAAAAGAGCAAAATCAGCAGGTGACAGATTTGATTGGCAGCTATACAACCACTTATTCCAGCAATGCTTGGGGAAGAAATGAAAATTTGCGTGTAGGCTCTGAAAACATCAATGGCACATTGCTGGCGCCGGGGGAGGTTTTTTCCATGAATGTGGGATTGGGGCCTCAAACCTATGAAAATGGCTATAAGGATGCCGGTGTTTATGTAGATGGAAAAGTGGAGCAAGGTGTGGCAGGCGGTGTTTGCCAAATCACTTCTACATTATACAATGCTGTGATATTGGCAGAATTGGAAGTGGTAGAACGCTTTCCCCATTCCATGACAGTGGGATATGTGCCATTGGGCAGAGATGCGGCAGTGGCAGGAGATTATAAAGACCTGAAATTTAGAAATGATACAGAATATCCTATTTATATAGAAGCCTATGCAAAAGACGGCAAAATGGTTTGCAATCTTTATGGCCATGAAATACATGATGCAGGTCATGAAGTGGATTTTGAAATGGTATTTGAAGGAACCATACCAAAGCCGGCAGAAAAAGTGACAGAGGATGCTACAAAGCCGGAAGGATACAGAGAAGTGACCTATGCAGGCAAAACAGGAAGCAAAGTGAGCGTGTATAAAATTGTAAAAGAAAATGGCAAACAAATCAGCAAGGAATGGTTTTCCAGCTCCACATACAGAGCCACAGCAGATGAGGTGACAGTGGGTACCAAAAAAGCAGAAGAAGTGAAAGAGGAAGCTGCACAACAACAGGAAACAACAGAAGGGTTGATCATTGAAGAGGCACCCATTGGTGCGGCATAATCTAGCCCAATATAAACGTATGTGTCAAATTTTTATGAACAAACAATGATAATATAGTCCCATGACTCTTCTTTTTGGTGCCATGGAATCCTATTGACTGTATAAAAGGAAATGTATCCTAGAATATTTTGCATAAAAAATCGGGTGGTGCATATATGCATTTGCCATGAATGTGACTGATGTAATATTGACAATGTTTACTTTGTAAGCTATACTTGTAGTATCATGATTGTGTTATGAAAAGGGGGGGGAATATGGATTATTCCACAGGTGCCGTGCTTGCTTTTGTTATGGGCATAAGGCTGATTATATTGATTGTTTTTTTGTCTGTATTGGTATTGGATATTGTGGCAAGATGGAATATTTTGGAAAAAGCAGGAGAATATGGCTGGAAAGCGTTGATACCTTTTTATAGGGAATATATGCTTTTTAAAATCAGTTGGAGAGCAGCACCTTACTTTGTATTGCTTGCCTATTGGATAATAAGCTTGGTTTTAAGCTTTGTTTGTGTAATAAATGCTGGCAGCACTTGGGCAGAAGGATTATTTTATGTCATATTTCTATTGGATTGGATATTTCCTTTTCTCATTAGAATTAGGCTTTGTATCAAATTAGCTGCTTCCTTTGGTCATGACATAGGCTTTGTATTGGGTTTGATTTTTCTACGCCCCATTTTTATGCTGATTTTAGCATTTGATTCTTCTGAATATGAAGGATGATAATGGATATTGTAAAAGGGCTGTCAATTTCATTGACAGCCCTTTTTGTATGAACAAAACGATACATTGGATGGGGCGCTTCCAAAAGACTTTTTGTGCTGAGGCGAAAATAAAAAAGTTCTTCTGCTAGTATAAAATTGGGGAAAGGTATTGTCAAAAGGAGGTACATATATGGGAATCTATACAGGATTGACGGCATACACAGTGGTGCTGTTATGATGAAAAAAGCAATGAAAAAGAGATTTAAAAAATGGTATGAGCAAAAAGGAATCAATCATATAAAAGCAGAAGTATGTCTAAAATAAGTACATCAATTTTTATAAAATGAGCAGCTGAGTGGAACAGTATACCGGTGTAAATGTTATTGTGCTGATACAGCAGTAAAAATGCGTAAGGCATAACGAAGTATATAGCAAATCAATAAAAAGAAAGCCTATTTACAATGAAATACCATAAGGACAGCAGGCGGCAAAAAAAAACAGCGGCAAATTGATTTATGGGTTTCATCATAAGCCAAGAAGCTATACGCCTATGGAGAAAAACATTTGATAGAGGGTGTTTGCTTTTTATATGAAAAATGATATTTTTTGATTTTATAGACAAAAAAGTTGCTTTTTGTATTATAATAAAGCAGTTACTTCAATATAGGAAAGAGGGAAGAAAAATGATACAATGCTTTATAGTTGGTTTGGGAGGAGGGCTTGGGGCATTTTTTCGCTATTTGCTGGGAAAAATACAGCTGCCTGCTGCTGCATTTCCCATTCACACATTATGCATCAATATATTGGGGGGCTTTTGTCATTGGAATGGTTGTAAGCGGCGGAGCAAAATATGGTTTGGAAGAAAGCAAATGGATATTATTTTTAAAAACAGGAGTGTGCGGAGGGTTTACCACATTTTCTACATTTTCATTGGAAACCATCACATTATTGGAACAGGGAAAAATGGTGAATGCTCTTTTTTACAGCATAGCAAGTGTTGTGCTTTGTTTGACAGGTGTTTGGATAGGAAAAAATATTTTTTAAAACAGAAGGAGGAATTGAAATTGGAAATCGGAAAAGTACCGCCAAGGATATTAGAAAAAATTGTATTACATCCCATTCAAAATTTTGCAATACAAAGAGAGGATGTTTTTGTAAGACCAAAAACAGGAGAGGATTGTTCTGCGGTCAGCTTTGGAGAGGAGCTTTGTGTATTGTCTGCCGACCCCATTACAGGAGCAGAAAAGGACATGGGATATATTGCAGTGCATATCAACTGCAATGACATTGCCTCCAGCGGAGCAGAGCCTGTGGGCATATTGCTGACTGTGCTGTTGCCTGAAGAAAGCACAGAGGATACCCTTTCTGACATTATGGCAGGGGCTTATGAGGCTGCCAAAGAAATTGGTATTGAAATATTGGGAGGGCATACAGAGGTGACTGCCGTTGTCAACAAGCCTGTGATTAGTGCGGCTGTGATAGGAAGAACAGATAAAAAGGGCTTTATTGCAACAGGGGGAGCAAAGGAAGGACAAGATGTGATTATGACAAAATGGGCAGGATTAGAGGGTACTGCCATTATTGCAAAGGAATATGAAGCAGTGCTGTCTGGAAAAATCAAAAAAGAGGTTTTGGAAAATGCCAAGTCTATGAAAGGATTTTTGTCTGTTGTAAAAGAGGGAAAAATTGCCAAAAGCCTTGGGGCAACAGCTATGCATGATGTAACGGAGGGAGGCATATTGGGTGCAGCTTGGGAGGTGGCAGAATGCTCTGAAAAGGGAATTTTAATAGAGCTGGAAAAAATTCCTGTTAAGGAGGAAACAAAAGCCATTTGTGAAGCGGCGCAAATTAGCCCCTATGAGCTGATTTCCAGCGGAAGTATGATTATAACAGCGTTTGAAGGGGAAAAAATTGTGTCTGCTCTGGCCAAGGAGGGCATTGAAAGCACCATAATCGGAAAAATTACAAAGCAGCAAAAATTGGTTTTGGAAAAAGGACAAGCCTATCCTTTGCAGCAGCCAAAAAGCGACGCCCTCTATGGAGTGAAGCTGTGATGAAAAGACAATAAAATCTATTTTATAAATGAAGCATAAAAAAAGAAGATAAATATTTCACAAAATTGTACTTTTTTTTAGTTATTCCATATAAAATAAAGAAAAAAGATATTTTTTGATATATCAAAAATATAAAAAGAAAAAGACTATTTTTTTAAAAAAATGACAGCAGTATACATGATAAATTGAAAAGTTTTAATATTTTATGTTAAAATCGTATTTTTGTATTGCTTTTTAAATGGTTTTATTGTATGATATTGATATAGCAATATTGTATGTTGAAAAAATAACATTTTTGCACAAGACATCATACAGTATTTGTAGCCAGAAGCAATGATTTTTTATTATTTATTATTTTATTTATTGAAAGGATTGATTTGCACATGAGAAATTTTATCGCAAAACACGTTCAGGAAATGCCACCATCTGGAATCAGAAAATTTTTTGATGTGGCTGCAACCATGAAAGACGTTGTATCTTTAGGTGTGGGCGAACCGGATTTTAAAACACCAGAACATGTTAGACAGGCTGCAATCAAATCTCTTGAAGAAGGTGAAACAAGATATTCTTCTAACCAAGGTATGCCTCTGTTGAGAGAAGAAATTTCTAAATATCTTGATAGAAGATTCCATACAAAATATGACCCTGATGAGCAAATTGTGTGTACCATTGGTGCTTCTGAAGCCATTGACATTGCTTTAAGAACCATTATTGAACCAGGTGATGAGGTTCTTGTTGTAGAGCCTTCCTATGTTTCCTACAAACCAAGCATTGTATTGCAGGGCGGTGTGCCTGTTGTTTTGACAACAAAGGTGGAAAATGAATTCAGACTGACACCGGAAGAACTGGAATCTGCTATTACACCAAAAACAAAAGCATTGATTTTCCCATATCCAAACAACCCTACCGGCGGTATTATGGAAAAAGAGGATTTGGAAAAAATTGCTCCTGTTTTAATTAAGCATGATATTTTGGTAATCAGTGATGAAATTTATGCTGAGCTTACATATGGCGGTTTGGACCATGTTTCTATCGCTTCTATTCCAGGTATGTATGAAAGAACAATCGTACTGAACGGTTTTGCAAAATCTTTTGCTATGACAGGCTGGAGACTTGGCTATGCAGCAGGTCCTAAGGACTTGATTCTTGCTATGAACAAAGTACACGCTTATGTTATTATGTGTGCGCCTACAATGAGCCAGTATGCAGCCATTGAAGCATTGAAAGACCCTGTACAATGCGACAAAGACGTGGCTGAAATGAGAGAAGCTTATGATGAAAGAAGAAAATACTTAATTGCTGAATTTAACAGATTGGGTATGACTTGCTTTGAGCCAAAGGGTGCATTCTATGTATTCCCATCTATCCAATTAACAGGATTGACATCTGCTGAATTCTGCGACAAAATGCTTTTTGAAGGCAGAGTAGCTGTTGTTCCTGGTACAGCATTTGGTGATTGTGGTGAAGGCTTTATCAGAATTTCTTATGCTTATTCTATGGACGAGTTAAAATTTGCTATCAGCAAAATTGAAGCATTCTTGAAAAAAATTGGTAAATTATAATATAAAATCATTGCTTAAATTTTCCCTTTTGGGACAAAAAACCCCTTTTGCATACTCTGTAAAAGGGGTTTTTATTGGTGAATCCAATAAAAACCCCCGGCTATGCCGGGGGAATCAGGGAGCTTTAGCTTCAGGCAAAAAACCTCCTATGCTATAATAATCTTGAGTCCGCCAAGACACAAGAAAGCATAGGAGGTTTTTTATATGAATAGTTTATCACATACAAGTTGGGAATGTAAATATCATATTGTATT
>CALWSR010000028.1 GCA_944384265.1 uncultured Clostridia bacterium | reverse complement strand
AAGAAAAGCAGAGAGGTGGATTTGAGGGCAGAAGCAGTGTTTCATAGCTTTCTATTTCATATTAAAGTAACAGAATCGTAAGCAAAGACAGGAGGCATATTATGCACAAAAGACCAATTATTGGCATTACTATGGGAGATCCTGCCGGTATTGGAGCAGAGATTTCTATTAAAGCGTTGTCTGATACAGCAATATATGAAAATTGCAGACCTATTATCATTGGTGATGCAATGTGTATGCAAAAAGCAGCAGAAATTTTACAAAAAGATATTAAGATACATACAGTACAAAGTGTTGCTGATGCAAAATTTACATATGGCACAATTGATGTGTACGATATGCAGCTTGTAGATATTACAAGGCATATTTATGGGAAGGTAGATAAAATGTGTGGCGAGGCTGCTTTCCAATATGTAGCAAAAGGGATTTCATTGGCAATGCAGGGAGATATAGATGCCACTGTTACAAATGCAATCAGTAAAGAGGCCATCAATTTAGCAGGTCATCATTTTTCTGGGCATACAGAAATTTACGCATATTATACTAAAACAAATCGTTATACTATGATGCTGGCTTATGAAGATTTACGTGTAGTGCATGTTTCTACACATATATCCTTAAGAGAAGCGTGTGAACGAGTAAAAAAAGATAGAGTATTAGAAGTTATCCGAATTGCAGATGCTGCGTGCAAAGCCATTGGTATTGCAAATCCCAAAATTGGTGTGGCAGGCTTGAATCCTCATTGTGGTGAAAATGGTATGTTTGGGAAAGAAGAAATAGAGGAGATACAGCCAGCCATTGACGCAGCAATGATGGAAGGAATTTGCATTCCGGAAAAGAAACCAACACCGCCGGACAGTATTTTTCCAAAAGCATTGGGTGGCTGGTATGATATTGTGGTTGCTATGTACCATGATCAGGGGCATATTCCATTAAAAGTAAAAGGATTTGTATATAACAAAGCGTTACAGAAATGGGATGCTGTTTCTGGTATCAATGTAACATTAGGCATTCCCATTATTCGAGTTTCTGTGGATCATGGTACAGGATTTGATTTGGCCGGCAGTGGACAAGCAAGTGAGCTGAGTCTGGTCAATTCAATTAATTATGCAATCCGTCTTGCCATAAATAATAAGCAGGAGGAAAAAAGCAATGGTAAAACTATTCATGATTGCAGATGATTTTACCGGGGCATTGGATACCGGCGTTCAGTTTGCACAGCAGGGCATTCGAACACAAGTCTTTACTACACAAAAGCTGAATGCGCATGAAATTAAAATGGATACAGAAGTGGTAGTAGTGGACACAGAAACACGCCCCTTATCACCTCAGAAGGCATACAGCATTGTAAAAGATTTGGCGGTATGGGCAAGAGAACAAAATATACCAATTATTTTTAAAAAAACAGATTCTGCATTGCGTGGAAATATTGGTGCAGAACTTCAGGCATTGGCAGACACAGTGCAAGATACAGTATATTTTCTTCCGGGACATCCCAAAATTGATAGAGTGACAAAAGATGGCATACAATTTATTTCTGAACAATTATTGGAAGATAGTGTTTTTGGTCAGGACCCTTTTGAACCGGTTACAAAGTCATATATTCCGGACATTATACATGAGCAAAGCAATATTTTTGTAACCTGTCTGGGTGAAAAAGATGAATTGCCATATGATACAAAAACAGCAAAAATTGCGGTTTGTGACACAACTTGTGTTGCTGGATTGGACAACCGCTTAGAAGCCTTGATACAAACAGACCGCCTGCATTGGTTGGCAGGATGTGCAGGTTTAGCAGAAAGATTAGTACAAAAACTATCTTTTTCACGGCATAAAAAGAATCATTTTCGGAAAACAAAGGCATTCTATGTTGCCTGTGGCAGTCTCAACCGCATTACACAGGAGCAGATTTTATATGCAATCAAAAATCATCATTTTGTATGCAGACATTTGACATTTGAACAGAAATTATTGCCGCATTACTATGATACTGCACAGGGTAAGCAGGATTTAGAAGAAATTTGTTCGTTGTTAGAAACACAAAATAAAGTTATCATAGATACTTTTGATGCAGAGGAAATACAGGAAAAAAAAGCCGAATTTTTAGCACAATATCATATTACTAAAAATGATATACGTGTTCTGATTCCCCAATGTCATGGACGTATTTTGCAGGAGATTCTGAAAAAACAACAAGATATTACCATATTGATGACAGGTGGAGACACGCTTATGGGTTTTATGCATTTGATTGGCTGTAATCAACTGGAGCCAATTTGTGAGCTGGAACAAGGCACTGTATTATCTTTTCTGGAATATGATGGCAGATTACAGCAAGTGATTTCTAAATCAGGTGGATTTGGCACAAAAGATGTTTTAGAAAATATAGCAGACAAAATTTTAAATAAAAATTGAGGAGGATATGAAGTTATGAAAAAAATAGAATTGAAAGGTATTATTACTCCTATTTTAACTCCTATGAATGCAGATGAAAGCATAAATTTGGGCGAATTGAGAAATCAGATTGAGCGTCTGATTGAAAATGGCGTACATGGTATTTTTCCATTTGGTACAAACGGAGAAGGCTATATTTTAAGGGAAGAAGAAAAGGCTGCTGTTTTAGAAGCAACGATTGACCAGGTAAAAGGACGTGTGCCTGTTTATGCAGGTTCCGGATGTATTTCAACTGCAGATACAATTCGTATGAGCAAAAAGGCGCAGGAATTAGGTGCAGATGTATTATCTATTATTACACCAAGCTTTGCAGTAGCTTCTCAAAAAGAATTGTATCATCATTATGTTGAAGTAGCAAAAAATGTGGATACACCTATTGTACTTTATAATATTCCGGCACGTACAGGTAACAAGCTGTTGCCGGAAACCGTTGCAAAATTGGCAAAAGATGTAGATATGATTGTGGGTGCAAAGGATTCCAGCGGTGATTGGGAAAATCTGAAGGCTTATATTACACAAACAAGAGATTTAAACAAAGATTTTTATGTATTGTCCGGGAATGATTCTTTGATTTTGCCTTGTTTGCAGGAAGGTGGGTGTGGCGGTATCGCTGGATGCTCCAATGTATATCCTAAAGTATTATCTTCCATTTATGAATTATTTGTGGCAGGAAAACTGGAAGAAGCACAAAAGGCACAAGATTCTATTGCATCATTCCGCTCAGTTTTCCAATATGGAAATCCAAATACAGTGGTAAAAAAGGCTGTATCTATGCTGGGATATCCGGTAGGGGATTGCCGTAAACCATTTAATGATTTGTGTGAAGAAGGTATAGAAGCTTTAGCAAAAGTATTGCATGAAAATGAAGAAAAGGGTATGCATTGAAGAAAGGAGGAAAAAATATGAAATTTGTTATGACACAGGCGGTATGCCAAGAGGGCTTGAATATATTGCGTCCTCAGGCAGATATTTATGTTGCAGACCATCAAGACCCGAACACCTATTTAGATGAAATGCAGGAGGCAGATGCTTTGATTGTACGCATTGCCAAATGTGATGGAAACACAATTAAAAACAGCCCTAATTTAAAAGTAATTGGTCGTACGGGTGTAGGGTATGATACAGTGGATGTGGAAACTGCCACAAAACTTGGAATACCAGTGGTCATTACACCGGGTGCAAACAACCGCAGTGTGGCAGAGCATACGGTTGCAATGATATTTGCATTATCCAAAAATCTTATGGAGGCACAAGAGCAGATGTGTAAAGGGAATTGGGAAATTCGTGGTGCCAAAAAAGCTTTTGAACTAGAAGGAAAAACCGTAGGCATTTTGGGTTTAGGTGCAATTGGCAGGGAAACTGCAAAAATTTGCAAGGGCTGTGGTATGAACATTGCAGCATATGACCCATTTATGACAAAAGAACAAGTAGAAGCACAAGGTGTTGTTTATTACGAAGATTATATGACATTATTACAAGAATGTGACATTGTAACCATACACATTCCTTTGACAGAAAAAACAAAAGATATGATTACTGCAAAAGAATTATCCATTATGAAACCAACTGCACTGCTTATTAATTGCAGCCGTGGCGGGATTGTCAATGAGGCAGACTTGGTAGATGCATTGAAAAATGGTGTTATTGCAGGTGCCGGAACAGATGTATTTTGTAATGAACCGCCTCAAATAGATGATTCACTGCTGCATTGTCCAAATTTGATTGTAAGCCCTCATTCAGCTGCACAGACAAAAGAGGCAGTCATCAAAATGGCAACTATGTGTATTAACGGCTGCTTATCTGTAATTCGCAGTGAAAAATGGCCATATGTTGCAGATATATCTGTATATGACCATCCAAAATGGAAAGAGGCAAAATGGGCAGAAGTATAATATGTGGGAGGGGAGGAAAAAAATGGATTCCAGTATTATCGCAATTGTAATTGCAGCTATAACCATTGTGTTATTTTTAATTAACAAATTACCTATGAGTGTTGTGGCAATGGGCAGTTCCGTAGCAATGGGAATTTTTATACCAGAAATGTCATTGTCAGCAGTGTACAGTGGATTCAGTGCAACCGGATGGCCTATGGTAGTGGGGATGTGTATTGTAAGTGCTGCACTGTTTGAAACCGGTGTAGCAAAAAGTATTGGAGATAGTATCGGAAATTCTTTTTTAGCAAAAACAGAACGGCGTTTTATTGTAACAGCAGCGGCAGTATGCACCATTATGTCAGCATTTATGAGCAACAATGGTACGGTTGCCATTTGGATGCCGTTAATTGCCGTGGTAGCTGCCGGTTCTAATGGGCGTATTCGTTCTAAAATGGTAATTTTTCCTGCCGCAACAGCAGCAATCATAGGTGGAGCGTGTACATTGATTGGTTCAACTTCTCAGCTGGCAGCAAACTCTGTTTTGCAGGGATATAAAGGGTATGAAGCAGGTTTAGGTATGTTTGATACAACCAAAATTATGCTGCCGGCAGCGATTGTGCAACTAATTTTTTGGGGAACAATTGGATATACGCTGTTGAAAAAAGTACTGAAACCAGAAAGCCCGGATTTTGATAAGGGGAATATGTATGCTACTGTTTCTGAGGAGCAGCAAGCTGCACAAGAATCTAATGTGCCAAAGTGGAAAGCACAAGTGGCATTAGCAACGATGCTGCTTTGTATCCTTCTGTTTGTGATTAGCGGCTTTGAACCATTCAAGAATTATTTTAATATTGGTATTATTGGTATGCTGGGGGCATGTATTGTGCTGGGTACAAGATGTCTGCCTGTAAGTAAGGCATATTCAGAATTGCCTTGGGATGTTTTAATCACCATTGGCGGCATTTCCGGTCTTGGTACAGGTTTGGATGTATCTGGCGGCGGCGCATTGATTGCAAATAGTGTATTAAATTTATTTGGAGGACAAAATGCATCCATTGTATTGTTGACAATTATTATTGTTGTTTTAACAAGTGTTTTGACAAACTTTATGCAAAATAATGCAACTGCTGCAATGCTTAGCCCTATTTGTATTGCAATGGCAATTTCATTAGGTATTAGTCCAATTCCTTGGGTCATTGTTATTGCGGCTTGTTCCAATTTGGCAATCGCAACTTCTTATGGTACAGCAGTAAATATGCAAATTTTGCCGGCAGGTTATAAGTTTGCAGACTTTGTTAAAATTGGTGGCCCATTGCTTGGTATTTTGATTGTAGTTGTTACAATAAGTACATTGGTGATTTTATTCTAAAAGCTTGCCGGATATCCTTTGGTTTAGATTGTTTTTTATATTTGATGCATAAGTACAAAGCGAAAGTTCTATCAGAAAACGCTGTGGAGCTTTCGCTTTTGTGTTATGAAGCAATATTATGGTTTTGATTATATTTTTGTAAAAATATATGACTGCCAAAGGGATAGAGGTTCTGTTTTCAAAAATCCTTAATGACATGATAAACATATTTTTGTATAATAAACAATATAAACAACTCATAGTTTAGTTTTCTAAAAATTTTAGAAAGGAAGTGTTGTTTTTGCAAAAAATCAAGGTGCTTGCTATTGCACCATATGAAGGCATGGTTCACTTATTATCAAAGGTTTCTAAACAATTTGAGCGTATTGAGATTACCATATACACAGGCAATTTGGACACTGGTGTAGAAATTGCAGAACAGCAGGCGCATAACAATTATGATGTGATTATATCACGAGGAGGCACAGCAAAATTAATTCAAAAACATATAGAAGTGCCTGTGGTAGAAGTTTCCATATCGGCATATGACGTTTTAAGTGCAATCAAAGCAACAGAAAATTATGCAGGTAAATTTGTGATTGCAGGGTTTCCAAATACAACAGAATATGCAAAAATGATTTGTGATATTTTACAATATCAAATTCCAATTATCACTTTTGAAAATAGTGAAGACGCTTTTGCCAAATTGGAGCAATTACAGCAATATGAAGTTTCTCTTGTTGTTTCTGACATGATTGGATGTATGACTGCAAGAAAATTGGGCATGAATACGATTTTGCTCTCATCAGGGGAAGAAAGCGTAAGAGCAGCTTTTATGGAAACATTAAAGCTGATGGATGCTGCCCGTTATGTCCATAAGCAAAAAAATTTATTTCAAAAAATTATTATGGATTATATGACTGATATTTTGATTTACAAACAAAATAGACAATTATGGTTTTCTAATTTTACAGAGCCAAAATGGAAACAAGTCATATTGGATATGGCAGAAAATTATGTAGATTTATTTTTTGAAAAGCAAAACTGTACTATTGAAAAGGTAGTAGACGAAAAAATTTTTTCTTTTTCAAATAGAAACTATTTTCATGATAACGAACAGTATGTTGTTGTTACAATTCAAAAAAGACCTTATTTATTAGTCAATCATGAGGCTTTGTTTGAAATTTACCATAAAATGGATGACTCTATATTTTCTTATGGTTATAGCAGTGCAAACTATGTGGGAAATCTCTCCAATCAAATATTGGATTATGCAAAAACCAGCTTTCCAATTATGCTGATTGGAGAAAAGGGAACCGGAAAACAAAAAGCAGCCTCTTTGATTTATGAAAACAGCGCCTATGAAAATCAACCCTTTTACATCATAGATTGTAAACATATGACTGAAAAAAGGTTTACCACATTATTGAATCATGAAAATTCTCCATTGTATACAATCCATACCACAATATTGCTTCAGAACATTGATGCATTATCAGAAATGCAAGTAATGCGATTTTTGGAATGGAAAAAACAAACACACGCATCTCAAAAAATACGATTTATATTTTCAGTGATTGAAGATCCGGATGGTTCTGAAAGGAAAAAAGAAATATATCATATGATTGTTAATTTGTTTTCATGTATGGTTTTGCGATTGCCGCCTTTAAGAGAACGCAAAGAAGATATCGTGAATATTGCCACACTATATTTAAACCAAATATCTATAAAGCTTGGAAAACAAATTATAGGTTTTCAAACAGATGCAATGCAGCAAATACAGCAATTTTTTTGGGAATATAATTTAGATCAACTAAAACGAATTATACAAGAATTAGCAGTTTGCACACATACACCTTATATTACAAAGGAACTAACAATGGAAATATTATCAAAAGAAACGGTAAAGCCAAAAAAAGTGATTGCAGAAAATACATTAAATTTGAATCAAACATTATATGAAATAAATTATGATATTATTCAGTTAGTTTTAGAACAAGAACAAAATAATAAAGAAAAGGCCGCCAAGCATTTGGGGATTAGCCGAAGTACATTATGGCGTATGTTAAAAAATCATGGAAATTTAGAGGTAAATAAAAAAAATACATAATGATATATTTCAAAAGCATATTGTAATTTTATGAATTTATAAAAAATTGAGTTTGAGCATATTGATTCTATAAATATTAATAAGGCTCTGAAGCAGCAAACAACAAAGCTTATAAATCAGAAGCAATTAGGGAAATCATTCTCCTTTTCATTGATTAAAAAGAGGAAAATCAATGGATTTTGTGTAATATAAATGAAAAATATTCTCCTGTGACTTTATTTTTTTCCGGAATAGGAACAAAATATCGGTAAAACCATGGAACTTTATTATGCTTATATTTGTTTTTTATAAAGGAAAATCACTATGAACTAATGATTTTCTCACATATATCAGTATGGTGGTTCATATTCCAAAAGGCAACAGAAGTGCAGGGATATCAGTATCAATGAAAATACAGCAGATACAGACAAGAATCATAACCATGGCTTCAAGTATTATCCAGTATGTGGAGGGTGGGGTTCTGAAATGCGGATGGAAGCTAATAAATTTTATCAAACTGTTGCTGTTTATAATCATATTGAAACAATTCCAAAGGAATATTTTATATTAGAACTTTACTGCAGGATACAAAAAAATGAGACAATCGATGGAATTAAGGACTATCAGTATACATTTATTTTTATCTGTTTTGTATTCAAAACATCATAAATCATTGACAACAAAACAGATAAAAATATTTGTCAAACAAAACCACTGTATCAAATTTGTACAGTGGTTTTTGATTATGAAAATAATATAAATTTTATCAATTCAGCAGAGCAATGCCAATATTTAAATATCCGGCAAATGTTATCCATAATAAATATGGAATCATGAGATATGCTGCTTTTTTTGAAATTTTTGAAAAGGCTTTTATTGTAAATAAAATGAGAAACCACAATACAACCAGCCAGATAAATGAAAAAAGGTATAGCTGCAAATAAAAAAACCAAAAAGTCCATAAAAAATTGAACAATAATTGGATTGCATATAGTTTTAATGCTTTATCAATATTTTCATTCGTTTTTTTTGATGTTACAATCAGATAAGATGCTATACCCATAAGAATATAGAGTATTGTCCAAACAATGGGAAACAGCCATCCTGGCGGTGACAGCGGCGGCTGTTTTAAATTGTTATATATACTCATACTATCCTTTGAAATAAATCCGGCAAAACCACCTGCCAGCAGCGGAATTGCAATACATATCAATAATGTTTTCCATTTGACCTTCAAAGTGGCCACCTCCTTGTTATAGACTATTATAAAAAGCAATATATTATGATAAAGCAATACCATTTCAGTATGCATCCATAGGCATTCAAAAAAGTAGTGGGATAAAATTGTTTTGCTTTATTTTCTCTCTTCTACAAAATATGATTTATAGAGGTCCGTTTGGCCATTGCTGTATAAAGCTTTGAAGCATTTATACAGACCAATGGTGAGGATTGTTTTTTATGAAAATAAAATGAGGTATTCTAAAAATGCTATACCATAATATATTCGCTGGTATCCATTGAATTTTATATTGCATATTTGTCAACATACAGCTTTTGGTATATATCATGCTGTTTATACAAAATATTTATAAGCAATTTACACAGAATATCAAAGTATGAACTATATCTGCCATATGGTTTGGTAAAAATAGAAAGAGATAAACTGCCATAAATCTCTTATTGCTATGATATATATCATAATAGATATTTTTGCAAAAAATTACAGATTATCCTTTGTAGCCAAAATTGACTGCCGACAGCCAACAACATAGGTATGGCAGTATTATATTGCAACAACAGCTATAATAAAAATAAATAGCAAAGGCTTTGATAAATCTATGCTTTATAAGCATTTTATTTTATAAAAATCAAGTATTAGACATGAATATTTTTCTCACTTATAATGTAAGTGTATTCCATATAAAGTCAAGTATTTTTTTGGAGTATGCTTACATTTTTTTGACATTTTGAAAAATACCATTTACACACCATATAAAGTATATTGAAACGCCTAAAATAATTTGATTGCTTTATATAAAAAGGAAGGTATGACATGGATACGCAAAGAGGATTGCTATTGTGATACAAATCAGATATATATTTGGATAATCCATGCATCATTATAAGCTTATAAAAAACTGCCATGGTATATTCTTTATAAAAAAATGACAGCCTATTCATTGTATATCCGTCAATAAAGGGTATTCCTTGGTGTTTATGATAGATAGGAAGGAGTAAAAGGTCTTATAGGAATTGTATGAAATTTTGGATGAGATAATAGCTTTGCGTCTGCGATATCCCTTCGTGTCAAATGAAAACATAAAAGAGTATGGTTTATAAAATTTATATGAGAAAACAATTTTGCACACAACAATTATGACTAAATTGTAAAGTAAAAACAACAATTACATATTGTTCTGACAAATCATATCGCTGCTATTTTTGCATTGAAACGCAGCCGCAGAAGCTTATCTGTGAATTTATTCAGATTGGCAAAAGAGTGTGGATAGTACCAAAAATAAAAAAGAATTTATGAGGAGGTATTATGATGAGAGTATTAAAATGTATATTGGCCGGTATTATGACATTTTTACTGACAGCCATTACAGCAATAGGTGTTTTTGCAGCAACAGAGGATACAGGATTTTCTGATGTGGATGCCAATGCATGGTATGCTGACGCAGTGATATACTGCCGTGATAACGGATTGATGAGTGGTACAAGCAGTACTGCATTTTCACCTGATGCCTTTGTTACACGGGATATGCTGGCTGCAATATTTTACAGAATGGCTGGCAGTCCTGCTGTAACAGGGACAGACAATTTTACAGACACTTTAGATGGTGCATGGTATGCCAATGCCGTAAAATGGGCTGCTGAAAAAGGGATTATAGATGGCTATGGAAACAATATTTTTGGAGTGGGAGACGCTGTAACAAAAGAACAAATGCTTACCATTTTGTGGCGTTATGCAGGCAGTCCGGAAGTGGATACAGAAAAAAATTTTGCAGACGAATCAGACATTTCCTCTTGGGCAAATGCAGCAGTAGACTGGGCTGACAGCCAAAACTATATGCCTGATACAGAAAACAATTATTTTCATCCAAAAGAAAATGCTACAAGGGCAGAGGTTGCTTTTATTTTTATGAAATATTTGTCAGAGGGGAAAACAGCAGAGCAAGTGCCTGATGATGAATCGGAACAAAAAACGAATGTTTTAATTGCATATTTTTCCTGTACCGGAAACACAGAAGCAGTGGCAAAGCAATTAAACACAATTTTAGAAGCAGATGTTTATGAGATAATACCTGAAATACCTTATACAGATGCAGATTTAAATTATGGTGATGATGCCAGCCGTACCAGCATGGAAATGAACGACCCCAGTGCAAGACCTGCTATTTCCGGCAGCGTAGAAAATATGGAGGAATATGATATCATATTTTTGGGATATCCCATTTGGTGGGGACAAGCACCTAAAATTATGAATACATTTGTAGAAAGCTATGATTTTAATGGGAAAACAATCATTCCATTTTGCACATCCGGAAGCAGCAGCATTGGTTCCAGTGCAGATGCTTTACATGATTTGACAGAAGGTGCAGCATGGTTAGACGGTCAAAGATTCAGCACAAGCACAACAGAGTCTGATTTGAGAGAATGGGTCAATGGACTGGAAGTGGGTTTAGAGATTGTCAAATGATTTCTTCTTTCCGGTTATGATATAGAAATGATAAAAGACAAACAAATTAATATTAGTATGCTCTTTTCAACAAAAAACATCACTTTCACACAAATCAGGAGGTTTTTATGAAAAAGAGAATCATAGCATTTTTGTTGTCAGTATTTACATTGTCCGGCTGCCAATCGGTGTCTGATACAGCAGCTGTATCTGAAGGCGATATACAAACAAATGCAGAATCTACTTCTTCTGTAAACAAATTGTCACATGAAATCGATGACAAAAATATTTTGGTTGCCTATTTTTTTGGGGCGGATAATGCGGTAATAGAAGCAGAATTGGATGCAGTTACATATTTAAGTGTCATTTCACCGGGAAATGTGGCAGAGGGGGTACAGCAAGAAACAGAGGCAGATTTGTTTTCTATTTAGGTGACAGAGCCATATCCCCGTGATTGGGATGGGTGCTTGGCTCGTGGAAATGAAGAACGTACCCAAACTGCACGGACGGCATTAAAAGCGTCTGTTGAAAACATGGCAGATTATGATGTTGTATTTCTTGGCCATCCTAACTGGCTTGCGTACCATAATTTGACACAATGCACCCAAGCATGACGCTGGGTGCAATTTTTAACGATAGCAATACTCATATCAGACCAAAGTAAACAGCACATTATTTCCGCCTAGTTGGAAATAATGTGCTTTTCAACTTCTCATGGTGTCAATCAGTGCAAGCAGAGCCTGTTTCTGATTGTCTTTTAAGGTACTCCACTTTGCAAGTAAGATGCGCTGTTCTTCTGTCAATTCAGGACTGTTTCCCTCTGTGAAAAACTGCGCCAAAGTAATACCGAATGCTTTGCAGACCGCCTCTAAGGTCGGCAGTGTCGGGGCATTATTCCGATTGAACATATTTGTGACTGTGGAGTGGGAAAGACCAGATTCTTTTGCCAGCCTATAATCCGTCCAGTTTCGTTCTTCCATGAGTTGCTTTATGCGTCTTTGCGTATCCATACCATCACCTACCTATCTGTATCTATTCTAATTCCCAAAAGAATACTATGATAGTCATAATCAGTAGACAATATACTTCCCTTAAAGGGCATAGAATTAGTATGGTAGGAAAAGGAAATGTTATGTGGCAGGAGGTGCGGATGTTGGAAAAGGAAGAACACTTATTTGAAAGGCTGGCTCGTGAAAGAAATATTAGGATTGAAGAAATGTGGGCAATTATATCAGCCTGCATTGAAAAAGGGTGGAATGATTCAGATTTGGAGAAAAGGGCTCAATGGATGAAAATTTCCTGTGCCGGAGATATTCTCACACCGGATGAGTGGCTATGGTATATGGTGGAAAAACTTGAGGTGGATGGACGAGGCAATCTGCTATGATGGTATCCGAATTTCTAAAAAGTATTTTGTTCGTACAAGCCATCGTGAAAGACACATGGAAAAGCGGTGAATCTCACTGCTTTCCCATGTGTCAAATATAATATTTTGGCTAGTCTGTAGGATTACAATACTTGTGTTACAACTGAATATTTAAAATGGGGAAATACATCTTCTGTGTTATATTTTTAGCACCACACCAAAACAAACAAGAAAGGATGTATTCCCCCATGGCTAGTATAATACAAGATATGAGATTTTGTCTATCACTCATCAAGTATGCCCAGAGGTTTGGCGTTACCAAGACTGCCCTCAAATACAAAACCAATCGTCAGTACATTTCCCGCTGGAAGAAACGCTATGATGGCTCCTGGGACTCCCTCCGGGACAAATCCAGACGCCCTCACCATCAATCAGCATACACCACAAGAAATCAAACTCATTAAGAATATGTGCCGCAGAAATCCTTATGCAGGCTTAGTTGTTTTCTGGGTCAAACTCAGGCAGCGGGGCTACTCCCGCTCCATCTCCGGCCTTTACCGTTTCCTTAAAAAACAGGGCATTATGGCTGTTCCCCCTCCCAATCCAAAGTATATTCCAAAGCCCTACGAAAAAATAGACTATCCCAGCTTTCAGATGGATGTAAAATTTGTCCCTTCCGCCTGCTTGAAAAACAGTAACGTAATTGGAAAACAGTTCTTCCAGTACACCGCCATTGATGAATACTCCCGCTGGCGTTTTGTGGAGGCATTTGAGGAACACAACACTTATTCTTCCGCTCAGTTTGTAGAAAGGCCTTTCCCTGCACCATTGAATGTATCCAGACAGATAATGGCACAGAATTTACAAACCGCTTTACTACCCACAGGGAAAAGCCTACCCTTTTCCAAAAACATCTGGAAATACATGGGATTCGCCACAAAGTTATCCGGCCCTTCACACCTCGGCACAACGGCAAGGTAGAACACAGCCACAGTAGGGACAACCAGCGGTTCTACACTACTCACCTATTTTATTCCTCTGAGGCTTTTGCAAAGCAGCTGAAGGCCTATAACCGTAGGGATTATAACAATTTTTCCATGCGTCCACTGGGATGGAAAACACCCAACGAGGTGCTCCAGGATTATTTACAGTCAGTGTAACAAATGTTTGACAAACCTACATTTTATTTGAAATGGTCATGGACAGGATATAAAATTTATAAAATATAAAATCAGAAAAATTCCCATCAAAGTGTATTGATACACAATTTATTTTTGATTTTGAAATAAAATATTCAAGCTTTGTACATAAATTGATTTTTTCATAAAAGAATTCAATGCCACATTATGATATTGTGCCAACAGCTCCTGCACAATTTTCAGTCCGTTTCCATGTCCTGCTCCCTTGGTGGTTTTTCCAATGGTGATACCATTTTTTTGTGTTTGCTCTGTCACAGTATTTTTGATAATATAAGAGCAGCCAGTTTCATTGCCTATCACTTTAACCTCCAAAACACCATTGACAGTGTGTGCTGCTTCTTCCACTGCATTATCTATAAGAATGCCAAGAATTCTTGTTATATCAATGATATCCATTCCTGTTTGAAAATGCTGAGCCATTATGGAAATGTCCAAATGAACTGTAATATTTTGCTGCATAGCATAAGAAAGCTTTAAAAAGAAAAAAGCACGCAAGGATTCAACAGGTATCTGATAAATTTTGGACAGTAATTCATACTGTATCATCTCTTTTTCTGAATAAGTATAAATTTTTTCCCAAAAGAAATGTTTCATTTCTTCATCATGGCTTCTTTCTACAAAATTTCCCATAGTGAAAAAAATATTTTTGATATCATGACGTATTGCCTGTATGTGGCTCATACTGTTTTTCAATTCCTTGTAATAGGAGGCAATGCCCTCCTGTTCCCATTTGTGAAATGTATCCTCATCTCGATAAAGAGCAATATGAAGCAAAAGAATGATAAAGGGAATTTGTGCTGTTAAAAAAAACAAACAAAGTATGGGAAGCAAAAGAGAAACAAGGGCATTTTGCATTCTCATGATTGTAAAGGGGATATAAATCAATGTAAAGCTAAATAAAATAAAAATAGAACAAAAGAAAAAGTAGTGTTCTATTTTCTCATATTTCTCACCCAAATGATTCCATGCTTCCAACCGGCTTTGAAATTTTATTTTGATTATCCATGCAGATATCAAAAGAAATATGGATGCCGTTGTCACTGCGGCAGCCATTGCCAAAGCATTGCTTTTAAAAAGCTGTGCCAGCATTGTATGAAGTGCTAAAATACTTATTTCATAAAGATACATGGACAAAGAAATATAAAAAGAAAATAGCATATAAATTGTTTTCCCTTCAGCTTTTTCAGCTCCATTTTTAAATCCAAATAAACAGCACAAAATAAAATCCAAAAAATCCACAAATGGCCTATGACAGCACTTGTGCTATTAAATAATCTGACCGGAATAAACAATACCATAAACAAAAAGGAATAATCCAATGGACGCAAAGGCACAATGTTTAAAATCCGCAGCTCTGATACCAGCAATACTGCCAAAGAAAAGGAAAAGAAAAATTCTGACTTGATACTGACAGACCAAACATAAATGGTTTGTAAAATACAAAGGAACAGGGCAATTCCCAATTCAAATTTTCCTTTTACAAAATGCTTGAATAAATAAGAAATGATAGCTGCTTTTGTAAAATGAAAAAAATAGCTACCTAATTCTGTTACAGCTCCAAAAGCCAGCTCTGACATACCAACCAAATAGGGTCCTTCTCCAAAAATATCAATCATAATTTTTTCTATTCTCCTTTGAAAAGCAAAGTGCGGCTATTTCCTTTCTTTTGCTGATTGCACAATTTACAGTTTCCCCATTTGACAATTTTAACAGTCCGTTTTTAAGAGAAACAATGCTATATCGGTTGACTAAAACAGAACGATGACAGCGAATAAAATCTTTTCCTAAAAGCTTTTGTGCGTGTTCTATGGTATCTCGAAGTGTAATTTGAGAGCCGTTAAATGTATGATAACAGATTGCATGGGCTATGGTTTTTACCGAATCCACATAAACAATTTCTTCTGCTGAAAGCTCCACAAATTCATCAATGCCAATGGGCAGCTTTAACATAGGAGCAGTGTGAGAGGAAGAAGGATTGCTTGTTTCAGCCATTTTTAAGCATTTTATATATTCTGCCACCATATCATTTTGTTGTGGCACCTTTTCGATAAAACCAAAAGCGCATATGCCGCTTTTTAAAATATCTACACTTTTATCGCTATGACTGGTGACAAAAACAATTTTGGCATTTTTATCCCTTTGGTAAATACTTTTGACTAGGTCAATACCATTTAGATGATATTCTCCAAAATCAAAATCTAAAAAATAAAGATAGGAGTCAGATGTATTTTGAATATAGTTTAACAATTCATTGCCAGAGGTGGTGACACAGCAAATTTGTGCATGGGTTTGACTTAGGCAAATTGCTTTTTTTAAATGCTCACAAACAATGCGTAATGTAAACGGGTCATCATCACAAACAATAATTTTAATCAATGGTATTTCCTTCTTTCTTTATGCATTATTTTCTATTTTAACAAATCATTGCTTATAATAAAAGTATCTGTCCTAAACAGCATACTTTTGTCCTGAATGAATGCTCAAATAAAGTATTCAGGAGTTTTTTTCTGTTCACAAGACAAAATCAGCACAATCCTCCAAAATTGTGATAAGCTTTCAAGGTGTTAAAAATGTGGATATGCAGTGACGGTTTACTGCAAATAAAAAAAGAGTATAAATAAGGAGGAAAAGCTTTAACATGATTTCATCAAATCAAAGTATGCAAAAAAAGAATGGAAAAAGGCTTTTGGTATTAGATGCTGTACGGGGGCTGGCAGTCATTGGAATGTTTGTACAGCATTTTGCATTAAATAGAACCAATAGCTTTGTATCCGGCAATACCATGATATTGTTTATGCTTTGTTCTGGTATTTCCTATACATTGATGGGCAGAAAAATGCTGGAAAAAAAAGAAATGGCAAAGCAATTTTATACCAGAGTTTTATCACGCTCTGTTTTTATTGATTTCATAGGCTATGCTATCATTATGTTAAATGGCCCATTTGCAATGGTTTTATGTGCTTATGCCATGCTGTTTCTTATATCATTATTTTTGATAAACCGTTCAATGCGTACACTCATATGGACAGCAGCACTGCTATTTATCATAGCACCGCCTCTTATGATAATTGGTTTGAGCCTATTTGCAAATACAGCAGTTCTTTCAGACATAGCAGGAGGCCCATTGTCTGCGCTTGCATGGATGCCGGTGTTTGTTACCGGCATGATAATAGGACGCCTGCATTTGGAAGAAATGAAAACAGCAAAAAACATGATTTTATTAGGTACTGTGATTTTGGTTCCATTTAAAATATTTTCAGTATTGATTTTGCCAAATATACGTATGGCGGTGGAAAATCAAATGATTGGTACATTTTATGCAGAGCCAAACCCCTATGCAGCTTGGCCGGGCAACATAGAGCCAATACCATGGCATTTAATTTTTATAGATGCACCTCAAAGTGGTTCTATGTTTGAATTGCTGATTGGCACAGGAGGTTCCTTGATTCTTTTGGGCATTTTCATTTTAGCCGAAAAAAAGCTTGCCATGCTGTATAAGCCCTTTGCCTGTGTAGGCCGCAGTGCATTGACACTATATGTAGTACAATTTTTGATTGCATGGGGATTGGCTATGGCAGGCATTGAAGTGACAAGTATAGATATTGGTTCTATATTTATGGGAGATATTATTATTGCAGCAGCCGTTATAGCAGCAGGATGTCTGCTGGCAAGGCTTTCTAATGCCCCTTTGGAGGGAGCAATTCGACGATTTGAGCATTTGTTTGTATAATATATCATCAACAATGCCAAAAATAATTTCATAAATTATCATATACGAAATTGTTATGTTTGTATAAGGAGGAGATAGCGTAATACTATATGAAAACAGCAATTCGTACCATCATATCATTTGCTGATTTTTGTAAAAATGTTGCGTATGCAACATTTTTTTCATTTTTGCTGTGTTATGTTATATTAAGGTGATGATTATGAGAAGAAAAGACAGAGAAATGGATAAAGAATTTGCTTACAATGTGGTGGATAAGGCACCATTTGCTACAATCAGCATGGTTCGTGCAGATAAAACTGCCTATGGTGTACCTATTTCTATTGTTCGTGAAGGAAATCATTTTTATTTTCATTCAGCTATGGAAGGAGAAAAAATAGAAAGCTTATTCAAACAGCCTCAAGTATGTATCAGTGCAGTCAGCAAATGTAAGCCTGTACCAAGTCAATTTACATTGGAATATGAATCCGCAGTATTTTTTGGAAATGCGGTTATGGTAAAAGAAAAAGAGGAAAAAATACATGGACTTTTTTTATTATGCAAAAAATTTGCAAATGAAAATATGCATCACTTTCAAAAGGCGGTGGAGGGCAGCTTGGAGCGAACAGCAGTAATCAGAATTGATATTACCCATATAACAGCCAAAAGAAAGCAATATGATAAAAATGGAGTGGAAATGAAGTGGGGCAGAATGGAATAAATTTTTATGGCCTTTTTTTGGTATAATGCTTTTATGACACAATATATCAGTACATAAAATGAGGTGAAACAGCAATGGAAAATATTGAAAAGCTAATGAAATATTCATTATTCCACGGCATAGGGTCATTTGAACTAAAACAAATGCTGCATTGTGTTTATGTGCAGTACAAAAGCTTTCCAAAGGGATATTATTTAGCTATGACAGAAGATGAAATTCGATACATAGGCATTATTTGCAAAGGCAGTGTACAAATGATTAAAGAAGATTATTGGGGAAATAAAACATTGCTGGTTCATTTGCAGCCAGGAGAATTGTTTGGAGAAACATTTGTATGCAGTGCATTATTTGCTTCTCAAGTATCCTTTATCACTGCAGAAAAAACAGAAATTCTTTTTTTAAATTATGACAAGGTGATGCACACCTGTTCTTTAACGTGCCGTTATCATCATCGTTTGATTGAAAATATGCTTCGGTGTATAGCAGAAAAAAATATGAGATTGATGGAAAAAATAGAAGTTGTATCCAAAAAAACATTGCGCAGTAAATTGATGACTTATTTATTGATTGAAGCACAAAAGCAAAAAACACAGTATTTTTCTGTTCCTTTAAGCCGTGTAGAGCTATCTGAATATTTATGTGCTGACCGTAGTGCAGTCACAAGAGAATTGGCCAGTATGCGAAAAGACGGATTGATTACTTTTGAAAAAAATATATTTCGTATTTTAAAAAAATAAAAATGACAAAAAATTGGAATAAAATGCAAATATGTTGCCTATGCAACACCACCTTGACTATTTTTTTGTTATTTTGTAAAAAAAGAAGGGAGGATAACATATGTATCAAGAAGAATTTACAGCAGTAGGTCAAGCATCAGTGGGGAAAGTAGGCTTTTTGCGAAATAATCCAATAGGATATATCATTGCATCCATGCTTGCGGGCATTTATGTGGGTTTTGGCATTTTGTTGGTTTTTTCCATTGGCGGTCAGTTGGACGGAGCAATATACACAAAACTGATTATGGGTGCTTCATTTGGTGTTGCGTTGAGTTTGGTGATTTTAGCAGGAGCAGAATTGTTTACGGGAAACAACTTTGTAATGACTAGTGGGTTGCTTCAAAAAAAGGTATCTTTGTCTCAAACAATAAAATTATGGATATTTTGTTTTTTTGGCAACTGGATAGGTGCAATTATCATATCCTTTATATTCATAGGAACAGGCTTGGCAGATGGAAACGCCATAGCAACATTTATGATACAAACAGCACAGGGAAAAATGACTGCTGGAGCATTGGCATTGTTTTTACGGGGAGTTTTGTGCAATATGCTGGTTTGCTTGGCAGTATGGTGTGGTTTTCGCTGCAAAAGCGAAAGCGGAAAGCTGATTATGATTTTTTGGTGTTTATTTGCTTTTTTCACATCCAGCTTTGAACACAGCATTGCGAATATGACATTATTGACAACTGCATTATGCTTGGATGCAGATGGTATTTTAACAATGCAGGGATATTTTTACAATCTGTTTTTTGTAACATTAGGGAATATGGTAGGCGGCATTTTATGCCTTGCAATTCCTTATGCAATCATGGCAAATAAGAAAGAGGTGTAAATATGGGTTATTGTTTCACAAAGGATGCAATGGAAGCTATATGGAGCGAATGGGAAAAATGTTATGATATTTATACACCAAAATGTTATCATGGCAAAGGAAGATTTTCGGATACAGATTGTATACGATATGGACAGGTACATAGCATTGATGAAGTTGTATTTGATAAAAAAGCAGAATATTCTCCAAAAGAATTTCTTTTACAAAATGCAGAAACATTATTTTATTTTACAGAAAATCATATTCAAGAAAGTGAAAAAAGACAAAAAGAGGCTTTGATTTTTTTAAGAAGCTGCGATTTACACGCCATAAAAAGATTAGATGCCATTTATTTACAGCAGGGGGCGGCAGACAACTATTATAAGCGTTTGAGAGAAAAAGCAAAATTTGTGCTGATGGGTTGTCAAAAAGCCTTTGATACCTGCTTTTGTACAGACATGGGTACCAATCAAAGTCAAGACTATGATATGAGCATTGATTATGTGGATGGACTATATTTTATGGATTGCAAAATGGCACAGTGGGATGAATTATTAAATGGTGCTGCAAAAAGTATACAGACTGTAATACCTACTTATGTGACAGAAACAATTACACATATAACATTGCCAAAGCATATTCCCCAATCTATGCTGCAAAGCGATTTTTGGAGACAATATGACGGCAGATGTATTGCTTGCGGACGCTGCAATTTTGTCTGTCCTACCTGCAGCTGTTTTACAATGCAGGATATGTATTATACAGACAATGGAAAAGCCGGTGAAAGAAGGAGAGTGTGGGCGTCCTGTATGGTAGATGGCTATGCAGATGTTGCCGGCGGAGGCACTTATCGTAAAAAAAATGGAGAACGTATGCGATACAAAGTGCTGCATAAGATTTGGGATTTTCAAAAAAGAACAGGCTATCCCATGTGCGTTGGCTGTGGCAGATGTGATGATATTTGCCCAGAATATATTTCTTTCTCCCATTGTATCAATGAGCTAGAGAAGGCTTGCAAGGAGGCTGAAGTAAATGAATGAAAATGTTTATGTACCTTTTTTGTCAAAAATTCTAAATGTGATTCCTCATACGCCTATTGAATATACCTTTCGTATGCAGTATCAGGGAGAGGTGAAACCTGGGCAGTTTTTTGAAGTTTCTATGCCAAAATATGGAGAGGCCCCTATTTCTGTCAGCGGAATAGGAGATGGCTTTATAGATTTGACCATTCGTCAGGTAGGAAAGGTAACAAATGAAATATTTGAGCATTATGAAGGAAATTCTCTTTATTTGAGAGGGCCTTATGGAAATGGATTTGATGTGGCAGATTATGAAGGAAATGAAATTGTCATTGTTGCAGGAGGTACAGGCGTTTCTCCTGTTCGTGGTGTCATTTCTTATTTGGGAGAGCATCCTCAGCGGCATAAAGGTCTTACACTGATTGCAGGATTTAAATCGGATGATGACATTTTGTTCCGTGATGATTTTGAAAAATGGATGACACAAATGAATGTGATATTAACTGTGGATAAAGGAGAACCCTCTCAACATCGTCATGTTGGACTTGTCACAGCATTTATTCCCCAATTAGATATGAAATGTATCAGCACAGCAAAAGCCATCGTTGTAGGACCTCCAGCAATGATGCGCTTTGCAACAGCAGCATTGATAGAACGTGGTTTTCAAGAAGAAAATATATGGATTTCCCATGAAAGAAAAATGTGCTGTGGCTTAGGGAAATGCGGACACTGCCGTATCAATGACAAATATGTGTGCTTAGATGGTCCGGTATTTCCATATACAGTGGGAAAAAATCTGATAGATTGAGGAGGGGTACAATGGATATCAATACTAAAAGCTTAAAAAAGAATGCATTTCGTGTCACAAAGGTTCGCAATAAAACTGCTTCTCGTATCCGTGTACCAGGCGGACATCTGGAAGCAAAATATTTGCCTATATTGCAGCATATTGCTGAAACCTATGGAGATGGCACACTGCACATTACAAACCGTCAAGGCTTTGAAATTCCGGGAATTCCCTTTGAAAATATGGTTGAAATCAATGAATTGCTGGAAAGCATCATTGTTGGTATGGACATCAATCACGAGCAGGCAAAGGGAGGGTATCCAGCCTCTGGTACCAGAAACATTGTTGCTTGTGTAGGAAATCGTGTTTGTCCTTATGCTTGTTATGACACCACCCATTTTGCGCAAAGAATTGAAAAAGCTGTGTTTCCAAATGATTTGCATTTTAAAATTGCGCTTACAGGCTGTTCCAATGACTGTGCAAAAGTGAGAATGCATGACTTTGGTATCATTGGTATGACTGAGCCTCAGTTTGAAGCTGAAAGGTGTGTAACCTGCAATGCTTGCGTAAAAGCCTGCACCAAAAAATCAACAGGTGCTTTGACAATGGTAAATTGTCGTCCTAAGCGGGATACACAAAGATGCATAGGGTGCGGAGAATGCGTTTTGGCCTGTCCCAATATGGCATGGACAAGAAGCGAAGAAAAATACTATCGCTTGACGCTTTTAGGAAGGTCTGGAAAAAAGAATCCTCGTTTGGGAGAAAACTTTATCAAATGGGCAGATGCCGACAGTATTCTTAAAATTATATTGAATACATATGAATATGTAAAAAAATATATTGATACAGAGGCTCCAGGTGGAAAGGAACATATTGGATATATTGTAGACCGCACCGGTTTTGAAGAATACTATAAATGGGCAATGAAAGACGTTGTATTATCAGATAAGGCGGAAATTACTTTGCCAATGTATTGGCATGGTGTTCATTATAGATAACGTTTTTATAAAATATATCAAAAACGTCATGGATAATTTTCATATATACAAAAAAACATAAAGGATTAACATACAAAACGGAAAGCAGCCATAATAAAAAATATTATGGCTGCTTTCCGTTTTGTTATATTTTCCATTTTATAGAAAAATATATGTTTTTATTTTTTCAAAATGGTAAAACAGCATATTACTGCCTTTTTATTTTTGTATATTATAAATCCAATAAGCTTCTAATTGGCAATGGAAAAATACCAATCAAGAAATGACAAGCAGATATTGTATATTTTTCAATATATCATCCATACTGTTTCAATCCTCTGAAAATATATATTGTTATTTTGAAACATTTTCATACAGCTGAAAAAAATAATGGAGTAAAAAATAGTTTGAAATTATAAAAAACACAGCTTCAAATATATAGATAAAAATGACTTCCATGAATTTTGGTTGTAAAACGTTATGTTTATGGTATAATAAAAAAAATAAACTGAGATACTTTATAATATAGCATAAAGTAAAGGAGGTCATTTGCTATGGTAAATTTAACAACAGAAGAATTGGCACAATTAAAATCAGAAGGATTTTTGTTAATGAAGGATAAAGAACAATTTGCATTGCGCATTGTTTTTCCGGTGGGTATTGCAACAGCAGAGGATTTAAAAAATGTTTCTATATTAGCTCAAAAATATGGAAAGGGGTTTGCAGTTGCTACAATGCGTTTGAATTTTGAAATTGTGGGCATTCCTTATGAAAACATTGCTCCCATGAAAGAAGAAATGAAGCAAATGGGATTATTATACGGCGGAACGGCAAAGGGAATGCGCCCTATTGTAAGCTGCAAAGGAACAGTATGTAAATTTGGATTAGTAGATACACAAGCTATTGGAAAAGAGCTTCATGAAAAATTTTATGAAATGAGACTGCCCCATAAATTTAAAATCAATGTAACAGGCTGTCCCAATAATTGTGCAAAAGCACAATTAAATGACATAGGATTTATGGGAGCCCCAAAAGGTACTTTAAGAGTGTTTATAGGAGGGCGTTTTGGCAGGCAGTCTATTATGGGAGAAGAAATTTGTAAAATAGATGCTTCTAAGGCCTGTGAGGTTGCAACAATCTGTACAGATTTTTTTAAAGCCCATGGAAAAGAAAAACAAAGATTTGGAAATATGCTGGAAGAAATGAAAGATACAAAGGAGTATGCAGATTTTATTGCATCCTTAAAAGCACTGGCAGTTGTATAAAATTAGGAAAAGCCTCGTGTATTGCGAGGCTTTTTATATCAATCACAAAAAGGAGTGAAAACATATGTTGCCAAAGCCTATATGGTTTGAAGAAGAAAAGGTGATGATACTTGACCAAACCAGATTGCCTGAAACCTGTGTTATAAAAGAAATCAAAACCATAGAACAAATGTGGGAGGCCATTCAAAAGCTGGAGGTGAGGGGGGCACCGGCCATTGGACTTGCCGGTGGTTTTGGTGTATACATTGGCATCAAAAGCTGGTCAGAACAAAAGGCTGCAAACAAAAATGATTTTTTAAAAAAGATAGAGGAAATTGCTGATTATTTAGATACTGCCCGTCCAACAGCAGTCAATTTGCATTGGGCTTTAGAACGTATGAAAGCATACAGCAAAAAAATTTGGAAAGCACATTTAGAAAAAGAGAAAACAATGTCTGAGCTTGTACAAGCCATATTAAAAGAGGCAGAAAAAATGCTGGAAGAAGATATTGCCGCCTGCAAAGCCATTGGAGAGTACGGTGCAGACATTTTAGAGCAAATTCCAAATTTCAAAGCATTTTTAACCCATTGCAATGCAGGTGCCTTAGCCACCTCTATGTATGGTACTGCCCTTGCGCCTGCTTATATTATGAAAGAGAGAGGAAAAAGCATCAGCGTATATTCCGATGAAACAAGACCGCTTTTGCAGGGAAGCCGTTTGACTGCATGGGAGCTTTCTCAAAGTGGTGTTCCTGTGACAACCATATGTGATAATATGGCAGGTGTTGTGATGAAAAACAAATGGGTACAAGCTGTGATTACCGGTGCTGACCGCATTACAAAAAATGGGGACAGTGCCAACAAAATCGGTACTTACAGCTTATCCATACTGGCAAAGGAACACAACATACCATTTTTTATAGCAGCTCCTCTTTCTACAATAGATTTTGACATGGAAACAGGTGAAGAAATTCCCATTGAACAAAGAGATGCCCAAGAGGTCTGTCATTTTGGTGAAAAGCAAACGGCGCCTGCTGATGTATCCATATTTAATCCGGCATTTGATGTAACACCTCACCAAAACATTACAGCAATCATTACAGAAAAAGGTGTAGCTTATCCTCCGTTTTCAGAAAGCTTACAGGCGTTGAGAGAAGGAAAAAAATGTAAAAATAATCAGTTTTTATTGAAAATGCAGCAGGAAGTACTGAAAACAGCAAAAACAATATCTTCCAGCGGACTTGTTTCGGCAACATTTGGAAATATTAGCATGATAGACAGAAAAGAAAAGCTTGTTGCCATTACTCCCTCTGGTACTGCTTATGAAACTATGACAGAAAAAGATATTTGCATCACAGATTTAGATGGGAATATCTATTTGGAAAATGGAAAAAAACCTTCTTCTGAATTGCCTATGCATTTGGCCATATATAAAGCCAGAGAAGATATTGGCGGAATCATACATACTCATTCCTTATATGCTACTGTACTGGCCTCTCAGGGTGTATCTCTGCCTCCTGTGATAACAGAAATGGGACTGGCCGGCTGTGGTGAAATCAATGTGGCAAAGTTTGCTCCTCCTGGAAGCAAAAAGCTGGCCAAAAAAACAGTAAAGGCATTAAAAAATAATTATGCCTGTCTGTTGGCAAATCATGGTGTGGTGGCTGCGGCACAAACACTGGATAGGGCATTTATGGTGGCATCTATTGTAGAAGAGGGAGCGCAGGTTTACTATCTGCAAAGGCAATCTCAAAATATTTCTCTGGTTTCTAAAAAAGCCTATGAAGCTGTTTTTGAAGCAATGCAGGAATATGGAAAATAAAGGAGAGAGAGAGGATGAATCTTTTGACGGCAGAAAAGCTGCACAAAAGCTTTGGGGATAGAGTGCTTTTTGACGACATTACATTTGGTATCAATCAAGGGGATAAAATCGGCATAATTGGCGTCAACGGTACAGGAAAATCCACATTGTTAAAAATTGTGGCTGGTGTGGAAAAAGCTGACAGCGGTGAAATTGTCAAAATGAATGGTTTACAAATAGGTTATCTTCCACAGACACCCCATTTTTATACAAAAGGGACAGTGTTACAGCAGGTATTTGAAAGCGATGACAAAGTGATGAAGCTGGTGAAGGAATATGAGGCGGCACTTGCAAAAAGCACAGAAAACCCTTTGGATACCTATTGGCAAAAGCAACTGGCATTTTTGACAGAGCAAATGGATAAAGCAAAGGCCTGGTCATTGGAAAGTGAGGCAAAAACCATATTAACAAAGCTGGGCATCACAAAGTTTCAACAAGAAGTATCTCAGCTTTCCGGAGGAGAAAGAAAAAGAGTGGCCCTTGCAAGGGCATTGATTTCCCCTGTTGATTTGCTGATATTGGATGAGCCTACAAACCATATTGACAACGATACAGTGGAGTGGCTGGAAAAACACCTTTCTCGTTATACAAAGGCATTGCTTATGGTCACTCATGACAGATATTTTTTAGACAGAATTGCAAATAGAACCATAGAACTGGAAAGAGGAAAGCTATATCCTTACGAAGGCAATTACAGCAAATATTTGGAATTAAAAGCAGAAAGAGAAGAATTGGAGCAAGCAGGTGAAAGAAAAAGGCAAAATTTTTTGCGTACAGAGCTGGAATGGGTAAGACGAGGCGCACAGGCAAGAAGTACAAAACAAAAAGCCAGATTACAGCGTTTTGAAGAAATTGCTTCCCAAAAAGCACCGGAGCAAAGAAGTGGTATTGAAATCAGCGCTCCATCCTCCCGCTTGGGCAAAAAAACAATTATTGCAGAGCATATTTCTAAAAAATATGAATCTAAAATCTATATCCGTGATTTTAGCTATATTATATTACATCATGACAGAATTGGCATTGTAGGAAAAAATGGCTGCGGAAAATCTACACTCATTAAAATGCTCTCAGGTGTATTAAAGCCTGACAGCGGCAGTGTGGAAATTGGCGATACAGTTAAAATTGCTGTGTTTTCTCAGGAAAATGACAATATGGACGAAAGCCTAAGTGTGATTGAATATATCAAAGATGTAGCAGAATATGTGCCTACGGCAGACGGCAGAATTTCTGCCTCTCAAATGCTTGAAAGATTTCTTTTTCCTGCGGATATGCAAAGGGGACCGATTTCCATGCTTTCCGGAGGAGAAAAAAGAAGACTATATTTGTTGAAAATATTGATGGATGCACCAAATATATTGTTTTTAGATGAACCTACAAATGATTTGGATATACAGACATTGACCATACTTGAAAATTATTTGGATACATTTTCCGGAGCTGTTGTCACAGTATCCCATGACAGATATTTTTTGGACAAAATGGCAGACAGAATATTTGCTTTTGAACAAAATGGCATCATAACCCAATATGAAGGGGGATACAGTGATTACAAGCAAAAGGCACAACAGCAAGAAGCTGTTTTAGAAAAACTGCCCAAAAAGCAGCCTGCCAAAAATAAAACACAAAGAGCAAAAAAAATGTCTTATAACGACCAAAGAGAATATGAAAACATTGGAGACAGTATACAAAATTTGGAGCAAAAACTGGAAAGGCTACAAAAAGAGGAAGGGGAAGCCGCCAGTGATTATGTCAAATTACAAGAAATCACACAACAAAAAGAACTGGCAGAACAGGAATTGGAAAAAGCTATGGAACGCTGGATTTATTTAAGTGAATTGGCAGAAGAAATTGAAAATCAAAAAAAGGAGTCATAAAAAATGGAGAATCTGAAACAAAAAGCATTAGACGCCCATAAGGCATGGCGTGGAAAAATAGAGGTAATCAGCAGAGCAAACATAACAAACAATGATGAGCTTTCCATTGCCTATACCCCGGGAGTGGCACAGCCCTGTATTGCCATACAAAAAGAGCCTCATCTTTCTTTTGAACTGACTAGAAGATGGAATACAGTTGCTGTCATCACAGATGGTACAGCAATATTGGGGCTAGGGGACATTGGCCCAGAGGCAGGTATGCCTGTTATGGAAGGAAAAGCGGCATTGTTTAAATGCTTTGCAGACATTGATGCCATTCCTCTTTGTATCCGTTCTAAAGATGTGGATGAAATTGTAAAAGCAATCAGTCTGTTTGCAGGAAGCTTTGGCGGCATCAATTTAGAAGATATCTCTGCTCCAAGATGCTTTGAAATTGAAAAAAAATTAAAAGAAGTGACAGATATTCCTATTTTTCATGATGACCAACATGGTACAGCCGTTGTGGTGCTTGCAGGATTAAAAAATGCCTTGCGCTTGGTAGCAAAAAAAGAAACAGAGGTTTCTGTTGTGATTTCCGGTGCAGGCAGTGCAGGAACGGCCATAGCAAAGCTGCTTTTACAAAGCGGCATCAATGATATTGTTCTTTGCGACAGAAACGGAGCCATTCATGCAGATGAAAATTATGAAAACGCTGCATTTACAGAGCTTTCTCGCATTACAAATCCCAAAAGGAAAAAAGGAGCATTAAAAGAAGTCATTGTAGGAGCAGATGTATTTATTGGTGTATCAGGGCCTAATTTATTGACACCGGAAATGATTCAAACCATGGCAAAAGACCCTGTTGTTTTTGCTATGGCAAACCCTGTGCCGGAGATATTTCCCCATGAAGCCAAAAAAGCAGGTGCAAAAGTGGCTTGCTCCGGTCGTTCTGATTATCCAAATCAAATTAACAATGTATTGGCTTTTCCCGGCATTTTCAGAGGTGCATTAGATGTGCAGGCAACAGATATCAATGAAGAAATGAAGCTGGCGGCTGCCTATGCCATTGCAGATTTGATACCAAGGGAGGAATTGAGAGAGGATTATGTGATACCTTCTCCTTTTGACAAAAGAGTGGCTCCTGCCATTGCAAAGGCAGTGGCTCAGGCAGCCATTGATACAGGAATTGCCAGAAAATAGTTTTTATTTGCATTGCAGTTCATTTTCTGATATAATGTATTACAATATACACAGTTTATTATTTTATATTTTGGGGAGTGTGATTTGAGTGGAAGACCCCGGTAGTTGGTGGCTTATAATAATTTTAATACTTCTGATAGCTGGTTCAGCATTTTTTTCAGCATCTGAAACTGCATTAACCTCTTTAAGCAAAATACGATTACGTAATATGGTGGAAGAAAATGTAAAAAATGCTGATAAAATCCAAAAGCTAGTGAATAATCCCAATAAGCTTTTAAGCTCTATATTGATAGGAAATAATCTTGTCAACAATGCGGCGGCATCTCTTACAACCATGATTGCTGTATCTATGTTAGGCGGGCAATCCGGTGTGGGAGCAGCCACAATGGTGATTACCATTATCATACTGATATTTGGTGAAATTACACCAAAAACGTTGGCAGCACAAAATTCTGAAAAAATATCCTTTCGTGTGGTCAAAATGATTTCAGGCATTGTAGTCATATTAACACCTGTGGTAAAAATACTCAATGTCATCACCAATGGTTTGATAAGGCTTTTGGGAGGAAATGTTACTGAAAAAACATTGACCATTACAGAAGCTGAGCTGAAAACTATGGTAAACGTCAGCCATGAAGAAGGTGTGTTGGAAGTAGACGAACGCCGCATGATTAACAATGTGTTTGATTTTGGAGATTCAAAAGCTAAGGATGTCATGACACCCCGTACCGATATGGTTTGTGTAGAAGATGACACAACATATGACGAAATTGTTGCAATATTTAAAGAAGAGCGTTTTTCCAGATTGCCTGTTTATCATGAAAGCGTGGATAATATTGTAGGCATTTTATATGTAAAGGATATTATATTCATAGATGAAAAAAACTTTAAAATTACAGAATATATGAGAGAACCGTTTTTTACCTATGAAAGCAAATCTATTTCAGAGCTTTTTTCAGAAATGCGAAGCAATCGAATTCCGGCGGCAATTATATTGGATGAATATGGCGGCACTTCTGGTTTTGTTACCATAGAGGATATGGTAGAAGAAATTGTGGGAGATATCGCAGATGAATATGATGAACAAGAGCAGGAAATAGAAGTGGTCAAAGAAGATGAATTTATTGTAGATGGCTCTACCAGATTAGAGGATGTAAACGAAATGATAGGTTTACGATTGGAATCAGAGGATTTTGATACCATAGGAGGGTATGTAATTGGAATACTTGGTACATTACCCGATGGGGGAGAAATTGTAGAAACAGATGGCATGAAAATTGTAGTAGAAGCTGTTGACAAAAACAGAATTGAAAAGCTTCGTATTTACACAAATTAAAAAAACAAACTTTTTGAAAGCTCCTAAAAGGGAGCTTTTTTCATGTGGTATATTGAAAAAAAACATAATTATAATAGCATTTAGAATATATTGAAAAAGAAAGCATTCTATTGCAGGAGGTTATGATTATGAAACTCATAAAATCTATTGTAGTAACAAAGAAAAAAATATTATGTGTTATAGGAGGGATTGCAGCATTTGCTCTGGCTGTACATATGATTCCAGAAAGCGTTCAATCTGTTTTTCATGTAGCAGAGCAGGAAAGAAAGCTGCCTATTTATTGTGTAGACACCCCTGAAAAAAAAGTTTCCATTAGTTTTGATGCAGCGTGGGCTGCCGGCAGAATGGTACGGAGGGGAATACTATGAAAGACAGCATTCCAAGAAAAGCTGGCATTTATGCAAGAGTATCCAAAGAAGATATGGAAAGAAAAAAACATTCCTGCTCTGAAAGCATTGAAAATCAAAAAAGATTGGCTGAAAACTATGTAAAAAACAGTGAGGATATGATTGAAATTACCAATTATTATATTGATGATGGCAAAACAGGTACTGTTACAGACAGACCTGCATATCAACAGCTATTAGAAGATGCTAAAAACAAAAAAATCAATATGATTATTGTAAAAGATTTTTCTCGTTTGAGCAGAGATTCGGTAGACGCTTTAAAATTTATAGGGTATGATATACAAAAGCTGGATATTCGCTTTGTATCATTAGGAGAAGGCTTTGACAGTCTGTATGCCCAAAATGGCATAGATGACTTGAAAATGGGATTTTTGGCAGTATTAAACAGTACTTATCCTGCTGATATTTCCAGAAAGGTCTGCATGAATCTTGATTTAAAAAGACAAGACGGTAAATTTGTAGGAGCATTTGCACCTTATGGCTATAAAAAGGATGAAAACAATAAATATCTTTTGGTTATAGATGTACCGGCTGCTAAAATAGTAAAAAAAATTTATGCTCTGTTTTTAGAGGGATATTCTAAGCAATATATTGCAGTATATCTTAATGAAAAGGGCATTGACTGTCCCACAGAATATAAAAAGAAAAATCAATCTCTTTATCAGCCTGCGCAAAAAAATTATCCTTTTTATATATGGACTTATTCCACAATACATAAAATACTGTCCAATGAGGTTTATATAGGAAATTTGGTGCAAAAAAAAACCAAAATGATAAAAGTTTTGGACGAAAAAGGAAGCAGAAAAAGAAAAGTTGCTATTGAAAAGGGAAAAGAAATTAAAATAGAAAAAACCCATGAAGCAATTATAGAAAAAGAAGTGTTTGAAAAGGTGCAATCCTTACTGAAAAAACACACAAAAACAACAAAGGGAGAAAATCATATATCCTTATTTTCAGGATTTTTAAAATGCTATGACTGTAAAAGAACGCTTTATCGGTGTTATAGCAAAAATACAAAGGGAGAACCTATTTATTATTATCGTTGCAGTACCTATAAAAATGCTCCTAAAATAGATTGTTCTTCTCATACCATAAGAGAGGATGTGTTGATTGATATATTACAATATATATTAAAACTATTTTTTTCTGTTTTTTTAGAAGAAAAAGAAATATGCTCTGCAAAAAAAAATAGTATGGAGCTATTACAAAAAAAATTGCTGCAACAACAAAAAAAATATTCTCAAGGCAGAAAAAGAATGCTTCAAATTTTTTCAAAGGGTATGATAACAGAACAGGAATGGACACAATATTGTATGACAGAGGAAGAAGCCTTAAAAAAATTAAAACAGCAATTACATTCTGAAAAAAAACAATATAAAAATACAGAAAAGTTGTTGATAGACCGTATTTTAATACAATATTTTATAGATACTATTTATATTAAGCAACAAAAAGAAATTGAAATTATTTTTCCTTTTTCCAACCCATTTTTGTTTTGAAAATATACGAAAACCATGGTATACTTATGTAAAAAATATACTTTGAAAAGAGATGAAAACTTATGAAATTTGTTGCAGATGTTCATACCCATTCTCTCATCAGTCAACACGCATACAGTACCATAGACGAAAATGCCAGAGCAGCAAAAGAAAAGGGCATTCAGCTCATTGCACTGACTGACCATGCTCCCGGCATGAAAAATACAGCACCAAGAGCTTTTTTTACAAATTATCATGTTTTGCCTCATCATCTGCATGGAGTAGAGCTGCTTCATGGTGCAGAATTGAACATTATGGATTATGACGGCAACATTGATTTAGAAGAAGATATATTAAAAAAATTAGATATTGCCATTGCCAGCTTACATCCACCATGCATTGCCTTTGGAACAAAGGAAGAAAATACAAGGGCTTCTATCAAAGCCATGGAAAATCCCTATGTGGATATATTAGGGCATCCCGGTGACCCCAGATATCCCATTGATGTAAAAGAGGTTGTATTGGCTGCCAAAAAAACCGAAACTTTAATTGAAATTAACAATGCTTCACTTGTTCCGGACGGATTCCGAAAGGGCAGTGATGTTGTGATAGAACAAATATTACAATATGCCATGAAATATGATGTGCCTGTTGTATTGGGCAGTGATGCTCATTTTTATACACTGATAGGAGATTTTAGCTATTGCACTGCTTTACTGGAAAAGGTAGGCTTTCCGGATGAGTTAATTGTAAATACCTCTAAAGATAAGCTAAAAAAGGCTTTAAAAAGAAACAAATGAAAAACTTCTTTACTTTAGCACTTTAGAATGTTACTATATATATCATAGAATATTAGTAAATTTTTCTAAATAGAAAACGTAATGTAAAGAAGGTGTATCTCCATGAATGTAAAAATCAAAAACCCATCCACAGATAAGCTGTTTCGTTATATTTTGGCCATGCAGACAATAGAAGAATGCTATCAGCTGTTTGAAGATTTATGCACTGTTCACGAAATACAAGCTATTGCACAGCGTATGGAAGTGGCAGAAATGCTTGATAATAAATGTACTTATGTTGAGATTGCAGCAAAAACGGGTGCTTCCACCGCAACCATCAGCCGTGTCAACAGAGCATTAACATATGGTACAGATGGATACAAGCTGGCTATTGACCGAATAAAATCACAACAAGAAACTGAACAATAAGCAGAGGGGAGGCTATTGTGCCTTCTCTTTTCTTTGCTTGAAAAAGATAGGAGAAAGAATATTATGGTAAATTTTGAACAATTAAACCCTATGCAGCAGCAGGCAGTACTGCAAAAGGATGGCCCTGTATTAATATTAGCAGGAGCCGGCTCAGGAAAAACGGGCGCACTCACTGTGCGTATAGCACATATGCTTCAAGAGGGCATTCGCCCTTGGAATATACTTGCCATTACATTTACAAACAAAGCTGCAAAAGAAATGAAAGAAAGAATCCATCAATTGGTGGGAGAAGCAGCCAATGACATTTGGGTCAGTACATTTCATTCCACTTGCGTGAGAATTTTGAGAAGCGAAATTCATCACTTGGATTTTGATAATCATTTTTCTATTTATGATGCAGACGACCAAGAAAAATTGATGAAAGAATGTTTTAAAAAATTAAATTTTAGTTTGACAGATAAGACCTATTCTGTCAGAAGTGCCATGGCACGCATCAGCAAACAAAAGGAAGAATTGATTAGCTGGCAGGAATATGCCCAAAGGGTGGATAAAAATGATTTGAGAGAAGTGCAGACTGCCAAGGTCTATCAAGTTTATCAAACCATGCTGAAGGAAAGCAATGCCCTTGATTTTGATGATTTGATATACAAAACAGTGCTTTTATTTCGCCAAAATGCTGATATTTTGGAAAAATATCAAAATCGTTTTCAATACATTATGGTAGATGAGTACCAAGATACAAACACATCTCAATATATATTGATAAAAATGCTGGCACAAAAATATCAAAATCTCTGTGTGGTGGGAGATGATGACCAAAGCATATATGGCTGGAGAGGTGCAAATATCAGAAACATATTGGATTTTGAAAAGGATTTTAAAAATACAAAGGTTATTAAACTGGAACAAAATTATCGTTCTACCAAAACAATATTAGAAGCTGCCAATTCTGTCATTCATAACAACATAACAAGAAAGAGTAAAAAGCTTTGGACCGAAAATGAAACAGGCAATATTTTACACGTTTATAAAGCAGAAAATGAATATGATGAAGGCCGCTTTGTTGCAGAAAGAATCGAAACATTAAAAAGAGAAGGAAAAGGATATCAAAATTTTGCTGTTGTTTATCGTACCAATGCACAATCTCGTATGATAGAAGACCAGCTGGTTAAAAAAAGCATTCCTTATCGTCTTTTTGGCGGTGTCAGATTTTATGAAAGAAAAGAAATCAAAGATGTGATTTCCTATTTAAAAGTACTTTCCAATCCTGCTGATACCATTGCATTGAGAAGAATTATCAATGTACCCAAAAGAGGTATTGGAGATACCTCCATGGAAAAAGTAAATGCATTTGCCATTGAAAAAAACATCAGTTTTTATGAGGCACTGGGGCATTTGAATGAAATGCCCGAATTGAAAACAAGAGTCAAAAAGTTTCAGGAATTTTATGATTTTATGGAGCATTTAAAAGAAGATGCAAAAACACTTTCCATTGTAGAATTGATTGATGGAATTGTAAAGCGTTCCGGATATATGCAGCTTTTGTTGAATGAAGGCACAGAAGAAGCCCTCTCCAGAATTGAAAATATAGATGAATTTATCAACAAAGCGGCAGAATATGAAAAAGCAGAACCAGAGGGAGGGCTTTCCGGATTTTTGGAGGATATTGCGCTGGTAGCAGACATTGATAATTATAGCGAAAATGAGGAAAGTGTTGCATTGATGACACTACATACTGCAAAAGGATTGGAATTTCCTTATGTTTTTATTGTGGGAATGGAAGAGGGGATTTTTCCAAGCTATCGCAGTATTGTATATGGCGGCGAAAAAGAAATCGAGGAAGAGCGTCGTCTTTGTTATGTGGGCATCACCAGAGCAAAAGAGGAGCTGTTTTTGTCATTTGCAAAAAGCAGAATGCAGCATGGCATCACACAGTATAATGCACCATCACGCTTTTTAAAAGAAATTCCTTCTGAATTGATTGAAATGCCTGTACGTCCTATTTCAGAAGCAGCAAAGGAATTTGCTTTGCGCAGCAGCATGAAAATAAAGCCTGTGTTTACAAAACCAAATCCTTATGGTATGTCAAAGCAGAAAACACAGCTGCCTTCTCCAAAGGGAGTGGTATTGGATTTTAAAGAGGGGGATAAAGTACGGGCTCCCAAATATGGCATTGGTGTTGTAAAAGCAATTCGTCCCGGCGGTGCAGATTTTGAAGTGGAGGTTTCATTTGCAGAAAAAGGTACCAAAAAATTTATGGCAGGACTTTCTAAGCTAAAAAAAATTGAAGAGTAAGGAGTTTATAAAATGGATAGAATGAAGGAACTCATTGATAAGCTCAATCAGGCAGCTTTTGCCTATTATCAGCAGGACAAAGAAATCATGTCTGATTATATTTATGATAAATTATATGATGAGCTATTAGCGTTAGAAAAACAGACAGGTATTGTTTTAGCCAACAGTCCTACACAAAATGTGGGCTATACTGTTCTCAGTAATTTAATAAAAATACAGCATGAGGTTCCCATACTTTCATTGGATAAAACAAAGGACACAGAAAAACTAAAACATTTTTTGGAAGACCAAAAAGGGATATTGTCTTGGAAATTGGATGGATTGACCATTGTGTTGACCTATAAAAACGGACAGCTGGAGCAAGCTGTCACAAGAGGAAATGGCTCTGTGGGGGAAGATGTGACACACAATGCAAGGGTGTTTCAAAACATTCCTTTAAAAATTCCCTATCAAAAGGAGCTGGTTATCAGAGGAGAAGGCATTATTTCTTTTAGTGAATTTCAAAAAATAAATGAAGCATTAGAAGAAGGAGAAAGCTATAAAAATCCCAGAAATCTTTGCAGTGGCACAGTGCGCCAGCTCAACAGCGAAATTGCCGCAAAAAGAAATGTGCTGTTTTATGCCTTTACACTAGCCAAAGCAGAAGAGATTGATTTTGAAGATTCTAAACAAAAACAGCTGGATTGGCTTACAAAAATGGGATTTTCCGTAGTAGAGCATTATGCCGTAACGGCAGACACTGTGGAAGAAAGGGTTCATTTTTTTCAAAACAAAATTGAGAAAAATGATTTTGCCTCTGACGGCCTTGTATTAACCTATGACAGCATTTCATACAGCGAAGGCTTGGGAAGTACCTCTAAATTTCCCAGAGATTCCATTGCATTTAAATGGGCAGATGAAATGGCTGAAACCACACTGTTGGAAGTCATTTGGAACACCTCCCGCACAGGGCTAATCAATCCCATTGCCGTTTTTGAGCCGGTAGAGCTGGAAGGCTCCACTGTAAGCAGAGCCAGCGTTCATAATGTGAGTATATTGGAAGAGCTTCAGTTGGGGATTGGAGATAAAATTAAGGTTTATAAAGCAAATATGATTATTCCTCAAATTGCAGAAAACATCACAAAAAAAGGAGGAATTGAAATACCCAAGCATTGTTTTGTATGCGGAGGTGAAACAGAAATCCGTACATTGAAGGACGGAAAGGCATTGTATTGTACTAACCCAAATTGCAAAGCCCAGTTGATTCGTTCTTTGGCTCATTTTGTTTCAAGGGATGCCATGAATATAGAAGGACTTTCTGAAGAAACACTGAAAAAATTTGTTGAAAAAAAATTGATTCAAAATTATACAGATATTTTTGCATTAGAGCAATATGAAAACGTCATTAAAGAAATGGAAGGCTTTGGAGAGCGGTCTTATGAAAAGCTGATGGAATCCATTTCAAAATCTAAAAATGTTTCTCTACCCAATTTTATATATGCATTGGGGATTAACCATGTTGGCCTTAGCAATGCAAAATTGCTGTGCAAAAATTTTGAGTATGATTTAGAAAAAATAAAACAAGCAAAGGAGGAAGAACTGATTGCTATTGATGGCTTTGGAGAAATCATTGCCCACAGTATTTATCAATATTTTCAGGATGAAAAAGATATGCAGCTGCTGCAAAAGGCTTTAAGCTACATTGTATTTGAAGCTCCTGAAGCCATAGAAGCAAAGGATAATCTTCCATTAGAAAACTTGCGTTTTGTTATAACAGGGGATTTAAACCATTTTTCAAACAGAAAACAGCTTCAGCAGGAAATTGAGCGTCTTGGGGGAAAGGTGACAGGCAGCGTTACCAAAAAAACAAATTGTTTAATCAATAATGACACGCTTTCAGAATCCTCTAAAAATAAAAAAGCAAAAGAACTGGGTATTACTGTGTTAAATGAAGAGGAGTTTATAAAGCAATATCTTTCCTAAGTAATGAAACAGGTCTGTTATATTTTAATATTTTTTAAAAAGGCTACTTTTCAAAGTATACAAAAAAAATTTATAAATTGACAAAAAATAGAAATGATTCCTAATTTTAAATGATACTATATGATTTCTATCATTGCTTTTTGTCAAAAAATACAGTAAAATAATATCATATGAAAAGGAGGGAAGGAGAATGAAAAAAACAGCTCTTTTATTATCTATCATGTTATTTTCAGCAATGGGAGCAAATACTTGGGCATATGCCAATGATTATACCATTGATGCCACAACAATAAACGGTTCTTCTGCCGGTATCAGACAAGTAGACATAAAAGACATTATCATCACAGAGCCTGCTGCCGGTCTTTTTGAAAAGGATGGTGTGATTTATTTAAAATGTGACCATGTGATATTTGAAGACGGTGCAACAGCAGAAGTGATAAAAGGAGATATTCGTATCAAAGAAATACAGGCAGAGAATGATACTTTAAAAATAGTGATTGAAAAAGCCAGTTCAGAGGCCTCTGAAATTAAAATTTCCAATATACAGCTGTATTTAGACGGCTCTTTGGCAAATGGAAAATATGATTTAGATTGCATTACAGAAGAAAGCTTGGAATACCCTAACAATGTTTTTGGAGGATTTTATGAGCAAAGTAATGATTCTGCCACATCTTCCATAACAATCATGGAAAATTTTGTTACCATCAGCACAACGCCAAGAGATAAAGAAGAAACCTCTTTGAATACAAATACAGTTTCTGTTGCTGTATCAGAATATACAGATTCAGAAAAAGCTTATATTTCCAAAGGGCATATTATGGTGCCTTTGAGAGCCATTATAGAAGAGCTTTCTGACAAAGCCATTGTGCGTTGGGATGATGCCACAAAAACAGTTACCATTGGTATGGGAAAAAGAATAGGCAGTATGACAGTGGGAAGCAATGTATTAAATCTAAATGGAGTGGGTACTCCTATGACGGCCTCTCCTGAAATAATAGAAGGCAGAGTGTTTATTCCCGCAGAGGATTTGGCTTATTTTTTAGGAATTCATGAAAGCAAAATACAATGGAATGCAGAAACAAATACATTAACATTTCGATAATATCATAACACTTTAGAAAAGTATTTTTTCTAAAGTGTTTCTGCTTTGATTGATACACGGACAAAAACCTGAATACTGTCATTTAAACAAATATATCATACAACAGTCTATGTTTCCGGCAGGTGGTATAAAATTATTTTGGCAAAAAAAGAGGGGGATATAAAAAGTGAGAAAAAAATATGATGATGAAACACTAGAAAAAGTATTTTATTATTATAGCTTAGCAGGAAACCGTATGCTGACAGCAGCACAGGCGGCTGACTGCCTAAATCTTTCCGAATCTAGCTTGTTTCGTGTCATGGCAGATTTTAGAGAACACATTTCAAAAGAAATGGAAGAGCAATTGATACAAAAATATCAGGATGTGGATATTCACAGTGTTTTGACAATAAAAGAACAGCCCAAAAATTATTCCACAGAAAAAAATATATTAGAAGATATTGCTATTACATTAGCTGAGATATTAGCATCTGTAAATGAATTGAAACAATATATTATGGAAAAAGAGAATATAGAATATGATGTAGCACATGAAGAATCCTTTTTAAAAGAAGAAACAGATGAAATTGAACAGCCTGCATGGGAAGAACTGGAAATTTATCAGCCAGAGCAGGAAACAGCCATACAACAAAATAAACCAAAGCATGAAACCATATGGACAGGTGAAACAGAACCCACATTAGAAGAATTGGAAAGAGAATTAGAAAAATTAAAACAAGAGGAAAATACAGTAGAAAACACAGGAGTTCTCCATCAAACAGATGTACCTTCTCCAGAAGAGGAAAGTACCATACAGCTGGACGAAACAACTGTAATATGTATTACTCAGCTAAATCATATGTGCAAAGAAATCAATGATTTGGTTCCTCTTGAAAGCATGGAAAAAATGTGGAATGACTGGGAAAGAATTTGCAGAGGGTATGGCAGTCGCATCAATCCTATTTATCAAAGAAATTGGAACCAAATTGTGAAAAAAACAAAAAATGCTGTGACAGAACAGATTATTAAAAACATTTGTGAAGCACAGGCAGAGCAAATGAAAAAGGAACTGAAGGCAGTATCTTCTCAGGAGGCAATCAAAGATATTTCTTATACATATTATAACTGGATACGACAGGTATTTGAAATGTGTTATTTGGTACAGGCTCCTATGACACAGGAAAAAACAAAAGCACTTTATACCACCTATTTAACCATACTAAAAAATATATCCAGCGATAAAATTGAACAAATGCATCATTAAAAAAGCCCCACATATATGTGGGGCTTTTATTATGATGAAAAAAGACATTGTTTTTTCCAATTCTTTAATTGTAAAGCAATCAATATCACTGCCAATAAAAATGTCATGGCATCTGCAATAGGTGCTGAAAACAATGCTCCCTTTAGTCCATATTTGTTTGACAACAAAATACAAAGTGGTATCAAAAATATAATTTGTCTGGAAAGAGAAATGATAAGGGATTTCATTGGTTTTCCTATGGCCTGAAAAAAAGAAGCTGTTACAACGGGAATACCATATACAAAAAATGCCAGCATATAAAAACGATAGCATATCGTTGCAAATGCAATATAATTTTTTTCATAACTATCCACAAAAATACCTGCAATTTGTGTCGGAAAAATTTGATAAATCAGCCACCAAAATATGGAAATGATAAATGCAGCTGTGACTGCTGTAAAATATGTCTTTTTCACTCTATGATATTGCTTTGCACCATAATTAAAGCCGTTGATAGGTTGTGTGCCGGAAGAAACACCCACAAACATGGCATGAGCGATTTGATATACTTTCATCATAGTACCATAACAGGAAAGAGCAATATCACTGCCATATACTGTCATAGCACCATAATATCGCATCATATTATTCATAACAATTTGAACACAAGCTGTTGCAATTTGTGTCATAAAGCTAGGAATACCCAATAAAAAAATAGAAATAGATGTAGAAGGTTTTAATATCATATTTTGTTTTTCAAATGTAATATTTTGAAATTTGAAAATATAACAAATACAAATCATCCCTGAAACAAATTGTCCCAATATTGTAGCAATGGCAGCTCCTTTTACACCCATGTCTAAAATAAATATAAAAATAGGGTCTAATATGATATTGATGACAGCACCTATGAGCATTGCTTTCATGGAATATTTGGGATTTCCGTCACAACGGATAATGGCTGTAAATGAAACATTAAACATCATAAAGGGAAGCCCCAACAGTATGATTGTTGTATAATCCTTTGCAAAAGGCAATATAGATTGTGTTGCCCCACAAATGAGAAGCAGCTTTTCTAAAAAAATATAGCTTAATATTACAATCAATATGCCAAATAGAATGAGAATGGAAAAGGCATTTCCAAAATATGCATTTGCCTGTTTTTGCTCCTTTCGCCCAAGACAAAGGCTTATATTTGCTGCACAACCATCCCCTATGAGCAAAGCGAAAGAATTGCATACAATAGTAAAAGGAAAAGAGATATTAGTAGCTGCAATACCAATGATACCTACACCTTTTCCTACAAATATTTGGTCTACAATATTGTATAAATAGCTCACCATTAGTGTAAACATAGTAGGTACTGAAAATTTTAAAAGCAATTTTGATATATTTTCTGTTGCCAACGGATTTTTTATATTTTCGTCCATAAAAACACTCCCTTTTTTAGAATAAAAAAGAGAAGAAAAAAGAACGATATGATATCGTACTGTTTTCTTCTCCCATCCAGACTTTACTGTCGGCTTCGGACTGAACCGAATTGTGCATAAACGCTAGCGGGCTATAACCGCCGGTAGGATATTCCCATTTCTGAAGAAAATGCTATTTTGTATCTATTATAATACAAATGCTTTCATTTTGTCAATTGCCGTACCAATATACCTGCAGACTGGGGTGCAGATGATACAGATGAACTTTTGAGAATATTGGATGAAAATGATGTAAAAACCACATTTTTTATGTGTGGTTATTGGGTAGAGGATTATCCGGAAGAAGTAAAAAAAATTGCTGAGGCTGGTCATGATTTGGGGAATCATTCTGCCACACATCCTCATATGAGCCAGCTTTCTAAGGAACAAATCAAACAAGAATTACAAGATGCGCACCAAAAGGTAAAAGATTTAACAGGTATTGATATGGAATTGTTCCGTCCTCCCTTTGGAGAATATGACAATAAAACCATTGAAGCAGCACAGGAAACAGGATACTATACCATCCAATGGGATGTGGATAG
>CALWSR010000027.1 GCA_944384265.1 uncultured Clostridia bacterium | reverse complement strand
CCTACTTCTTCTTTTTTATTTTTATAAAATACCATTCTTCTATATTTTGGTGCAAACACAATATGGTATTTGCAATTACCGCACTTTTATTATAATCGAAAGGAGTTTTTCTGTCTGCCTCATCTCCAGAAGGCTTTTTTGAACCACGCGACTATCGCGTGGTTTTCTCCATACAAAAAAACAGCATAATTCATTTTATGCTGTTTGCTGCAATATTTCTGTTATGTAAACGTTGGTGTACTGGGATTTTCTACTATATACCATTGAGATTGATATCGTATATAGCATTGCTCTAAATCAATTACATAACAAAATTCCGTTATGGTTGTTTCCGCTTCATTATATACTATAAAACAAAAGCTTTCTCTATTTTCATTCTCCTCCGGATTTTCTCCTTCCGGAAAAGAAACTTTGTTTAATATAAATGTGTTTAACCAATTCGCAATTTCATTAATGGCATCGCTGTTTTCTATTGTCTGTTTGCTTTCTTCTCCTTCATAAAAATGACTCACTTCTATTTTAGAGGCATTGGCAACATTTTCAAAGCGCATCTCCTCTGTGGGATTATTTTGACACCCTATAAAAAGAAATAGGCATAATATAACTAATATCAATCCATCTGTTACTTTTTCCATTTTTTTCACCCTGCTTTTTTCTGATTTGGATTTTTTAATCTATTACCCAAAATGGACCTAAACTGCCGGCACCACCCTTGGCTTCCTCTAACAGCAATCCCAAAGGAAATACTTTTTGGTTGTTTTCAACATTTTTAGGATCTGCTACAAGTACATTACCCTCTTTTGTGATTCCTCTTAATACAATAAAATGTCCGCTGGAGGTAAATGTACCTTCTCCTAAAAGTGCAATCACAAGCTTTCCTTCGGCTAAAGCATCTGCAATTTTTTGTCCCTCTGTTACTTTTGCCTGTTTTACAGAAAGTCCAAATGCTTCTGCTCCCTCTTGTATCAATGTGTGATAGCTTCCGTTTTCTTCTGCACAGTAGCCATTTGCATAGGCCCAGTCTGCCATTTGCTTTGGAGTGATTGTAATATCTGTCAATGTCGAAATAACCATAGCCAGTGATGTTGGTCCACAGCCTGTTTCAGAAATCAAATCTGTTTTGCCATATTTTTCATTTGCCCATCGGCTGTCTTCCTGACTGTAATATGTGATTTCCGCTGTGCCTGACTGGTAGATAATCCCTTCTGTCAATTCCTGTGCAGAGGCCTCATTGGCAGATTGCTGCAAAATCCATTGTACAGGAGTACTTGTGTAAAATGACCATTGCTTTTGCAGTTCAAAAGCATAAAAAAGAAAGAAAAAAGCCAAAATCATGAAAAGCATTTTTTTCAAAGAATATGCTTTATGAAAATGCCATGTTTTATTGCTTGGTATTGTGACGGCTTTGCTAATATATGCCGCTGCCACGAAAAAAATACTGCTGCTGAATAAGAATATTTGTAATGCCATTTCCAATTTCATAAGGCTTCCCTCCGTTTCTTTTTCTTTGTTGTATTTATCATACAATAAAGAGTTTAAGAAACACTCAATGCTTCATTACAATATTCTTAAAATTTGGAAAAGAAAAAGTAAATATTTTCATTTTAAATGAAATCCTTTTTGATAAAAAGGAATGAACATACCTCCTATGCTGTTGCCCAGTGTCATGACAAAAATGGAAAGGAGTGTATGTAATGACCATGCTTGTGCCATGGAAAAATAATACATATTTGCAATAACGTGTTCAAATCCGCTTAATATAAATACCATGACGGGTATAAACACTGCAATCACCCTTATGGCAGAGCCCTGCTGCTGTTTAAATGTATCCACTGCAATAAACATCAATATGCCGCAAAAAACAGACAGCAAAAAAATGCTGAAAAAGGAATCGTTTAGTTTTGTTTCTGTTATAGAAATCACCTTTTCTGCCATAGCTGATGTAAAAATTCTTGTGTTTTGAACACATTTTGCCATAAGAAATGTGCCGCAGAGATTACCTAGCCATGTAATTGCCAATTCCATCAGATATTGTTTTTTTTCAAAAGGAAGATATCCGATTTTTCCTGTAAATAATTGCAGCTGAAATACAACCACAGTAAATAATCCTATACCAAACATACAGGCACCCAATATTTTGTTGTCCAATGATAAAAAAACCGTTCCCCCCATGCCAATCATAAATCCTGCTAATATTGCTGATACAAATTGTCTTGCTTTTTCCATTTTCTGTAGCCTCCTTATTATTATTTGAATGGAAAATAGCCTTGCCCAAAAACAAAAAAAGCCGCATCCAGGCAAAGCAGCCCAGACGGTCGGCTTAAAATAAGTCATACTTCATGTGGTAAAATCCACTTCCGTCAGTCATATGACTTTTTTACTATACAAAAAAAGACCTTATTTGTCAATGCTTTTTTATTTTTATTTATAACCATATTGCGTGCCGCAAGCTTTGTAAAAATAAATACTGATAAACAGTGTAAAAATTTCAGCCAAAGGTACCACCAGCCAAATTCCTGTTACATTTAAAAACAGTGGCAATATGAAAATAATGGGTATAAAAAAACCTAATGAACGCATAAATGAAATAAATGCAGATATTTTTCCGTTGGAAAATGCAGTAAACATAGCTGAAGAAAAAATGTTGCAGCCATTAAACAAAAAAGCAATGGCATAAATACGAAATCCAATTACAGTCACATCATATAAAGAGGAGGAAACATCTGTAAAAATAGCTGTCAGCACAGGAGATATGACTTCTGACAAAGAAAATACAAAAATACAAAATACAATAATCATGCGATAGCCATATTTTACTAATTTTTTTAAATGTATGGTGTCATTTTTGCCATAATTATAACTGATTAAAGGAGCCATGCCGGAAGAAAATCCCAATATAACAGATGTCAATAAAAATTGAGCATATAATACAATGGTAATGGCCCCTACACCATCCACTCCAATATATTGCAGCATTTTGATATTAAATAAATAAGTGGTAATTCCCGTAGAAACCTGTGTCACCATTTCAGAGCTGCCGTTTGCACAGGCATTGAGGATGGTGCGAATATGAAATATAGGCTTTTGAAAATACAATATTCCCTTTTTTCTGGAAAAATATGCAAAATAAAAAAATCCTATCACAGTGGGAATGACCATACCAATTTGTGTTGCCAATGCTGCCCCCTTTACACCAAGCTGCAAAGGCACCATAAAAACATAATCCAATATTATATTGGTAATGCCGCCTATGATGCCGTTAATAAGCCCCAGTGCTGGTTTTCCTGCTGTTACCAGAAAATAGTCAAAATAAGTTTTTAAAATAGCAATGGGTACAAAATATAACACAATAGACAAATAGTCATAGCAATGCTGATACAGCTCCTTTGTAGAGCCTGCCCAATAAATAATATTTTCTATAAAAATGCTTCCCAAAACGGAAGTGGCAATTCCTGCACAAAATGTTGCAATCGTAAGTGCTGTAAAAATACTTCTTGCCCTTTTGTGCTTTTTTTCTCCCAAAAGTGTTGCAACAATGGCACTTCCTCCTGTTGCCATCATAATAGAGGTGCCTAATACAAAATTGATAACAGGATATACAATGTTTGTGGCGGACAAAGCATCTGCTCCCACACAACGAGAAATAAATACACCATCTATAATGGTGTATAAAGACAAAAATACCATTGTAGACATAGTTGGCAATGTAAACAACAATATAGATTTTAATGAAATTTTTTTGTCCAGCCCCGCAGACATAAAAATGCTCCTTTCTTTTGTATGGTATACGTCAAAATATTATATCTGTTCTTTTATGGAATGTCAAAGGAATTGAAAAATATATCTTTTCATGCTATGCTAAATAAAAGGATGTGTTGCGTTAATATGAAAAATGATATGGTATGATATGAATTTTAAAAATAGAACAATGAAATTGACATTGCTTTATGAAAAGAAAGTGACCAAAGCGCTTGGAGCTGCTGCAAAGTCCCTTGCCTTGGGTTTTACAAAAATGTAAGGAGTCGGTTTAAGTCAATGTTTCATAGCTTTCTATTTCATATTAAAGTAACAGAATCAAATAAAAAGTGAGGTGATTGCATATGAAAAAATTACTTGGTGTAGATTTAGGTGGAGCAACCATTAAAATTGGTTTATTTGAATCAGACTTGAAAAAAATTGCAGAAAAAAAGATTGCCACAGAAGCTCACAAGGGTTCTAATCATGTGTTGCATTTAATGGCTTCTGGAATACAATCTCTTTTAGAAGAAAATGATTTATCAAACCATGACATACTATCTATGGGAATGGGGATTCCCGGATTGTTGGACAGAGAAAAGGGAATCTCAATCTATTCTCCTAATTTTACAAACTGGAAAAATGTACCCATTGGCCTTTGGTTTGAAAATAAGCTGCAAATTCCTGTGATTATTGACAATGATGTGCGTATGAATTTATATGGTGAGTGGAAACAGGGGGCAGGTATACAAAAGCAAAATATTGTTCTTTTCACATTGGGTGCAAATCTTGGAGCAAGTGTTTTAATCAATGGTGCCATGTATTATGGCTGTACAGAAAATGCAGGAGATATTGGACATATGCATTTGTATCCAACAGGACGGCCTTGCTATTGCGGAAGCTCCGGCTGTCTTGGCAGATATGTATCGGCAACCGGTATGATACAAACAGTGCAGGAAAAATTGAGCCAAAAGCGGTCTTCTATATTAAAGGAATGGTCAAAAAATGATATGAGAAACATGACGGCAAAAATGATTTCAGAAGCCTTTGATGCAGATGATGCTGTGGCAAAAGAAACATTGCAGGAAACAGGAGTCTATTTGGGCTATGGACTTGTTAATATCATTCATCTGTACAACCCTGAAATGATTATCATTGGAGGAGGTGTGGCAGAAGCAGGAGAACGCCTTTTACATTCTGCCAGAAAAATAGTAGAAAAAAATGCATTGGATTTGCCTCAAAAAAATTGCACTATCACCCTGGGAAAATTGGGAGATAGTGCCGGTATTGCAGGAGCCGCATTATATGGCTATGAAAATACTTTAAAAAAATAATACATTATTGTTTTTGTTTCCTGTCGGCGCAAAGCAGTACAAAAAACGCCGGCAACAGTATGATACAACAAAAAATTAAAGATTTTTCTGCTATGATATGTATTAAAAATGTGCCAACGCCTGCTCCAAATACAAAACAGAGCAGTATAGAAATATAATATAGTGATTTTATTTTATTTTCCTGCTGCTTTTTCTGCATACCGGTGCAAAAATGAATCACTGCCTGCCGCAGATTATTGGTGCAGAATGTGGTGGCAAGAGGAATACCGTTTGATTTGCGAAATGTATTGTACTGCATGGCGCAGATAAAAGAAATAGGTACATTTGTTACACCATGAGAGGCTGTGCTTGGTAAAAAAGATAATATAAATAGCACTATGATTTCACAGCCTATAAATACTGTTTCCCATTTTAATGTATGTAATCCCGAAAGCCATATGGGAATATAAATCGTACAGCCAATGCCTATCATATATGCCATAATAGGCAATACATAATAAAGAGCCTGTCCATAATCTTTACGCATAAAATGAATGGCAAGCAATGCAAAATTTCCTGTTTGGGCATTACAAAACACACCGCCCTTTAAAAGATAAGTAAATGCCTCTAAAAAGCCTCCTACCATTGCCAGTACAGAGCAAATCAAAAAGGAGGCTTTTTTTGAAATACGGTTATCTTCATTGAGTGCTGGTTCCATCATTTTTGACACTCCCTTTATTCAGCCGTTTTAAGGCTTGTTTTATTTTTTTTTCAATACCGTTTTCTGTGGGTTCATAGTAAATTTTGTCTGCCAGCTCGTCCGGCAAATACTGCTGTGGTACATAATGTCCGGGAAAATCATGGGCATATTGATAGCCTACTCCCCTTCCCATTTCTTTGGCACCGGTATAATGACAATCCTGTAAATGCTTGGGAATAGATTTAATTTGTATATTTCGTACATCATCCAGGGCTTTTTCAATGGCCATATAGGAAGCATTGCTTTTTGGTGCACAGGAAATGTATGTAACAGCCTGCGCTAATATGATGCGGCATTCTGGCATACCAATAAAATCAACAGCCTGAGCAGCGGCCACAGCCACCTGCAATGCATGGGGGTCTGCATTTCCCACATCCTCTGATGCGGCAATGACAATGCGCCTTGCGATAAATTTAGGGTCTTCTCCTGCATAAAGCATTTTTGCCAGGTAATACAATGCTGCATGAGGGTCAGAGCCTCTCATGCTTTTGATAAAAGCAGAAATGGTATCATAATGATTGTCTCCATCTTTATCATAGTTTAATGCCCTTTTTTGTATACAATCCTGTGCCACATTTAAATCAATGATGATAGACGTACCAGGCTCATTTTGCGTTGTCAATACAGCCAATTCCAGCGCATTTAATGCCTTTCTGGCATCCCCGTTGGATATATCTGCCAAAAAAGAAAGTGCCTCTTGTGTAATTTGTGCATGATACTCCCCTACCCCTTTTTTTTCGTCTTTTAATGCTTTTTCCAATATTGTTTTGATATTTTCCGGAGTCAGCGGTTTTAATTCAAACAGCACAGAACGGGAAACCAGTGCTTTATTGACTTCAAAATAAGGATTTTCGGTGGTAGCACCTATCAATATAATGGTTCCATCCTCTACATAGGGCAGCAATGCATCTTGCTGTGCTTTATTAAACCGATGAATTTCATCAATAAAAACAATGGTTTTTTGCTGATACATACCCAATGCATCTTTTGCCTTTGCAATACATTCTTTGATATCCTTGACACCTGATGTTGTGGCATTAAGCTGTTGAAATGTACTTTTTGTAGTATTTGCTATAATTTTAGCAAGTGTTGTTTTTCCTGTTCCCGGAGGACCATATAATAAAATGGACTGTAATCTGTCTCCTTTGATGGCTCGATATAACAATTTATCTTTTCCGATAATATGCTGCTGTCCCACAAATTCTTCTAATGTAGCCGGACGCATACGAGAAGCTAAGGGAAGCTCTTTGTTTTGGCTGCGATTATATTCAAATAAATCCATAATATTTTCTCCCTATTTTTTCAAAAAAAATTTTTCCAATGCCAATGCTGCACCATTGTCTTCGTTTGATGCGGTGATATAATCGGCTATTTGCCGAATTTCTTCCTTGGCATTGGCCATAGCAATGCCAAGGCCTGCTTTTTCCAGCATATCTATGTCATTTCTGTCATCACCCATAGCAATGGTTTCTGCCATTGTAACACCAAAATAACTGCATAATCTTTCTACACCGGAGGATTTCGTTGCACCTTTTCGATTGATAAAAAGATATTGCTCTAATAGATGCTCTCTCACATCAATCCTGGTGCAATCTCCCTGTTTGATTGTCTGCTTGATTTCTTCAATGATGCTTGGTTTTCCTGCAATTACAATTTGATAAATGGGAGGAGAGATGTTCTTTAGCCCTCCCCAATTTTTGATATAACGGATTCCGCCTAAAAAGCTTTTTATTCTGCCCCTCAGTGTTCTTTTGTTATAAATGTCATAGCTATATTCCTTTTCTGTTGCAGCGAATTTATAATAAAAATATCCTGTATTGACCTCTATAAAAAGCTCTTTTCCTTCTGTGACAGAAAGTATAAAATCTACTTCCTTTTTGGATAATTCCAAGCCTTCCACAATACTTCCGGTTTGGGGCTGTACGATTACAGCTCCATCAATACAGCCGATTGGTGCTGTAATACCTGCTTTTTTTGCTACCGGCAATGCCTTTTTAATATTTCTTCCGGTACAAATGGTTACAATATTTCCGGTGTTTGTCACCTCTGAAATTGTTTTTTTTGTTTTTTGTGAAATTCTTCCTTTGTTATCAATCAGTGTTCCATCAATATCAATAACTGCCAACTTATACATACTTCCCCTCCTGTTTTATTACAATAAAAAAACAGTTTTTTTGTATTTATCAATTTCATTCAGTATACTTTTTTTTGATTGCCATATCAAGTCTATTTTATATCAAATGGCTGTAATGAAAAAATGGTATCTTTATTTTATATAATTTTCATTGCAATATAATCATAATAGTGTTATAATATCATCGTTGCCTTTGTGTGTCAAAGCAGCTGATTTATAATAATCAATCGGTAATGATAATGAAAAATAAAAAATTGTATATGCTGGAATAACTCAGTTGGTAGAGTAACTGATTCGTAATCAGTAAGCCGTGGGTTCGAGTCCCATTTCCAGCTCTGTAAAAAAAACGGTTAAAACCCCAGGGTTTTAGCCGTTTTTTCATATCTAATATTGGTTTGGATATCATCAGAAATTTTTTAACATTTCTTATGTGGTTGATTTTATGATTTGTTAAATGTAATGCTTCTAAATACTCTAGTTTTGATAATGCATTGATATCTGAGGCTTCAGTCCATAAAGTAAGCTTTTTTAGCTTTGTGAAAGAACACAATGAAGAAAAATCCTTGATATATTTGCTGTGTGATGCTAAACATTACGAATTTTCTAAACATGACAGCTCTGCTATATCCTCTATTATATATGCTAAGGGCAACCATGCTGTCCAAATCCTCTTTTGTTATGATTCCTGTTGGTTTATGCAAAGTATTATATATACTTTTTTCAGTTGAATGTTATTAAATATGATATAAAGCATTTTGATTGTGATTTCCTTTCCGACTTTATATGGCTTTGGCTGACAGCAGCCAAGCTTATTATACAATATCAAAATATGGATGGTAATATTTTGATTTATTTTGTTTTAAAATTAAATTTTGGTACGAAATTGGGGCTTTTCCTTTGAAAGAAAGGCTGTCATTCCCTTTTCCTTATCTTCTGTTGCAAAACAAAGACCAACCAGGTCTTTTTCCAGCTCTAAACCATTTTTTAAATCCATATCAGCACCTTTGTTTATTGCAATTTTGGCATATTTGATTCCAATGGGAGAAACCTTCAGTATACTCTCCATCATTTTTATTGCTGTTTCTAATAATTCCTTTTCTGAAACCACTTGATTTACCAATCCTATTTGTTTTGCTTCATCTGCTTTTACTTGACGGCCTGTATAAATCAATTCCTTTGCCAGACCTGTGCCAATCAATCGAGGCAGTCTTTGTGTTCCGCCAAAGCAAGGCATAATGCCAAGTGTTACCTCTGGCTGTCCAAAAACTGCTTTTTCAGAAGCAATTCTGATGTCACAGCTTAAAGCCAATTCACATCCCCCACCCAAAGCAAAGCCGTTTACAGCTGCAATGACAGGCTTTTCCAATGCTTCTATTTTGTTAAATGTTTCCTGGGCATATTCTGCATAGGCCCTTCCCTCTTCACTTTTATATGGCTGCATTTGCACAATATCTGCACCGGCTACAAAGCCTCTTCCTTCGCCAGTGATAATGACACCATAAATTTCATTGTTTTTAACTGCTCCATCCATTATTTCATTCAATTCATATAATGTTTCTTGATTCAATGCATTCAATGCCTTGGGACGATTCATTGTAATCAATAATATATTATTTTTTAATTCTGTTTTTATATTTTTGAAATTACTTTTTGTCATTTCCATTGTTTTTTACACCCTCCTGTTTTTATTTGTCCATAAACACTGCACTTCTTTTTTCTAAAAATGCCTTCATTCCTTCCAGTCTGTCCTGAGAACGAAATGCAATATCATATGTTTCCAATTCATAGTCAATCCCTGTAACCATATCTGTATTGGTTGATGCATTGATGGCACGCTTTGCCATTTTCGTTGCCAATGGTGATTTGCTTAATATTTTGCGGGCAACCTCAATGGCTGTTTCCATCAAATGCTGTGGTTGTGCCAGGACTTGTACCAATCCAATGCGAAATGCCTCCTCTGCATCCACCATATCATTTGTAAATATCATATATTTTGCCATACCTTTTCCTACCAATCGAGGCAAACGCTGTGTGCCGCCATAGCCGGGAATCAAACCCAAGCCTGTTTCCGGCTGGGAAAATTTTGCTGTGGTGGATGCAATACGAATATCACAGGCCATTGCCAGTTCACAGCCGCCTCCCAAAGCAAAACCATTGATGGCTGCAATCACAGGCATAGACATATTTTCTATAAAATTCATTAAATCCATACCTGCTTTTGTCCATTTGCGTCCTTGATATCCTTCCATTTTCACCATTGCTGAAATATCTGCGCCAGCCACAAAGGAGCGGCCGGTACCTGTCAAAATCACACAATCTGCTAAATGGTCTTGTTCTATTTTTTTCATGCAGTGAAAAATATCTTCAATCACAGCTTGATTCAAAGAATTTAGTGCCTCTGGCCGATTGATTGTTACAATTGCCAATCGTTGCTTTATATGAAGCTGTACATATTGAAATTCCATAGTTTTTTCTCCCCTTTTTCATGTTCATCTACAATATATTGCATATGAAATAGTATTTTTTTAAATGTTGGAAAATAAGCTATACTGCTATGACCAATCACGGTGTTTAGCCGTTTTTATGAAATCATCAAAAAATAAAATGCTAAAAATTGTTGTATTGCTCAAATCCTATTGTTATGCATGGTATATTTTATTACTCTTTTAGAATATGAATTTTTTATATAAAATAACCGTTTTTTATTTTCAAATCATTTTTCTGTTTTTAACATAGGTAAAACAAAATCAAAAACCTCCATTGTTTTTTGAATATCTTTTTCTGTATGGGCTGTTGTCAAATAGATTCGGCCTCTGGAGGATGTAATTCTTACACCATAATCCCGCATCAATAAATACAGAGCATTATACATTTGAATGTTTGCATGGTTTAAATAGTCATGATAATCCTTTGGAGCCCTTTCCATTCCCATTTCAAGCTGTATGATTCCGCCATGATGCTCTGTATAAAGTGCAATGCCGTGTTTTTTTGAAAGGAGGGCCAGCTCATTGCAAAACATCTCTCCCAATTTATCCATTTGCTCATAAATACCAGGTTTAGACAATTCTTCAATGGTGGCCAAAGCAGCGGCAACTGCAATAGGTGTTGCATTAAATGTTCCGGAAGGATGTACACCACAATTCATGATTTCTCTTTTTCCACAAACCATGGAAAGAGAATAACCGCCTGCAATGGCCTTTCCAAATACACTCAAATCTGGTGTTATACCAAAATATTGTTGTGCCCCGCCCAATGCCATACGAAATCCGGTAATCACTTCATCAAAAATCAATACAACACCATATTTTGTACAAAGTGTACGGACTTTTTCTAAATAACCGGAAGCAGGCATAATGGGACCTTCATCACACATATATGGCTCCATAACAACGGCAGCAATTTCATCCCCTTTTTGTTGGAACAGTGTTTCTAAAGCATCTGTATGATTCCAGCTTGCAATAATCACATCATCTGTTGCCGCTTTTCTTTGTCCGGCTGTTGTCATAATACGAGATGGTGCTTTTTCTGTTCCAAATGTATCTGCATTTGCTGTGATACTGATTTTTTGTTCGTCAGACCAACCATGGTATTGTCCGGAAAATTTTACAATTTTCTGTTTTCTGCTATATGCTCTTGCCAAACGCCATGCGTGCATATTTGCTTCTGTGCCGGAGCTTTGAAAGCTGACCATTTCTGCACAGGGAATGATTTCAGTCAATTTTTTGGATAAATCCAAAAGCTGTTGTGTAGGAGTGGAAAATTGTGACCCTTTTTCAATTTGCTTTTTTACAGCTACGTTGACTGCTTCTGGTGCATAGCCTAATATCATTGGTCCAAATCCACCTATATAATCAATATACTCATTTCCGTCTACATCATATAGCTTGCTGCCTTTGCCGTGTGTCATGGCAATTGGATAGGATTCATTTTCTGCTTTATGAAAAGAACTGCTTACTCCATCTACTAAATATTGTGATAATTCCTGAAACAGCTCCTCTGATTTTTTTGTGATAAATTTTTTCACACAATCTCCTTCTTTCTTTAGATATTTAAAAAAAATAATTTTGTATTATCAAGAGGAAGAACTGATGTTTTTATATACATTTTGTGCTGCATTTGCTTTTTTTGTGGCTTTGCTATATGTGCTTTGGTAGTTTTATTGAGGCAATGGATATAATTTATTACCCACTTTGTGTTCTCTTTTGAAAAAAATGAAAAAGAAAGCCTATATTCAAATGTTTACAAATCAAAAGTCTTTAGAAGCATTTTCTTTTTCATCTCTATTTTTTAGATAATTGTCTATGGCTTTTGCCGCTTTTTTGCCGGCACCCATGGCCAAAATGACGGTGGCGGCTCCTGTAACAGCATCTCCACCTGCATATACGCCCCTTTTGGAGGTTTGATTGGTTTGTTCATTGACAATCAAGCATCCCTTGGCGTTTGCTTTCAACCCTTTTGTAATATTGTAAAGCAAAGGATTGGCAGATGTGCCAATGGCCATGATTACAGTATCCACATCAATGGTGCTATTGGAGTTTTCAATGGGTACTGCACGCCTTCTTCCGCTTATATCAGGCTCATCCAATTTCATTTTTACATATTCCATGCCACAAACCTGACCATTGCCATCTCCTAAAATTTTTATGGGATTACAAAGTAGATGAAATTCTATGCCCTCTTCTTTGGCATGGTGTATTTCTTCCAAACGAGCAGGCATTTCCTTTTCCGAACGACGATAAATAATGTATACTTTTTCTGCTCCCATTCTTTTGGCACATCTTGCAGCATCCATGGCAACATTCCCACCACCAATAACTGCCACAGCATTGCTTTTGCGCAAAGGGGTGTCATAGTTTGGCATATATGCCTTCATTAAATTGATACGAGTTAAATATTCATTGGCAGAGTATACTCCTGACAATGCTTCTCCCGAAATGCCCATAAAAGAAGGAAGGCCGGCCCCAGTGCCTATAAATACAGCGTCAAATCCCATACGATTCATCATTTCATCAATGGATAATACCTTTCCAATGACCATATTCGTCATAATTTTTACACCCATGGCCGTCAATTTATCTATTTCCTTTTTTACAATACTTTTAGGCAATCTAAATTCAGGAATACCATAAACCAACACCCCTCCGGCAGTGTGAAGAGCTTCAAAAATAGTAATAGCATAGCCTTCTTTTGCCAAATCTCCTGCACATACCAAGGAAGAAGGACCAGAGCCGATGACAGCCACTTTTTTACCATTTAGAACAGGTTTTTCCGGTGTTTTGGAACAGTTTTTCATATACCAATCTGCCACAAAGCGTTCCAGTCTTCCAATGGCCACCGCCTCCCCTTTGATGGCTCTAACACATTTTGATTCACATTGATTTTCCTGAGGGCAAACACGACCACAAATTGCAGGCAGTGTATTTGTAGAAGTGATGATTTCATAAGCCGCCATAAAATCTCCCTTTGCCACATTTGATATAAAGTCAGGGATTTTTACACAAACAGGACATCCCTTGACACAGGGCTTGTGTTTGCAGTTAAGACAACGGGCAGCTTCTTGCATTGCCATTTCTGTTGTATAACCCATTGTAACCTCTTCAAAATTTTGGTTTCTTACATTAGGTACCTGTTCAGGCATTTTCACTTTTTGGCTCATCACTGTCATTTTTCCTCCTTATGTAATTGTTGTTGGATACGGCAAATATGTTTTTCTGCCATTTCCGATTCTTCTTTTTTATAAATACCATTGCGGTTTATAAGCTCATCAAAATCCACTTCATGACCATCAAAATCAGGACCGTCTATACAAGCAAACCGAATCCGATTGTTTACAGTGACACGACAGCCCCCACACATACCTGTGCCGTCAATCATAATCGGATTTAAACTGACAATGGTTTTGATTTTATAAGGCTTTGTGGTAATGCTGACAAACTTCATCATGGCAATGGGGCCAATGGCAATGACTGCATCGTATTTTTTCCCCGATTCAATAAGTGATTTCAGCTTGTCTGTAACAAAGCCTTTTTCTCCCTTTGTGCCATCATCTGTCATCAAATAATAATTGTCGGAAACGGCTTTCATTTCATCCTCTAAAATAACAATGTCTTTACTGCGAAAACCGGCAATTACATCTACATTTGCACCAATATTATGGAGAGCCTTTGCCTGAGGATAAGCAATGGCACAGCCCACACCACCCCCAACAACAGCTACCCTTTGCAAATCATGGTACTGTGTAGCAACCCCCAAAGGACCAGAAAAATCTAAAATGGTATCTCCCACCTCCTTTTGTGCCAACAGCATTGTGGATAATCCTACTTTTTGAAAAATAATAGTGACAGTACCTTTTTCTCTGTCATAATCAGCAATGGTTAGGGGTACTCGTTCTCCAAATTCGTCTATGCGAAAAATAATAAATTGTCCTGCATTGGCCTTTTTTGCCACAAAGGGAGCTTCTATCTCAAGCAGTGTTACAAAGGGATTTAATTCTTTTTTATTGACAATGCGAAACATTTTTATCCTCCTTTCTCTATCAAAAACGGGAGAGAAGCCATTTTCTCTCCCATTTTGGCTTCAGACACCCATTGCCAGCATGCCTCCGTCAACTGCAATAGAAATGCCTGTTACAAAGGAAGAGGCATCTGTTGCCAGAAAAATAGCAGCTCCGGTCAATTCGTTTACATCTCCCCAGCGTTTCATTGGATTTCGGTTTAATATGGCCTGCTCTTTTTCTGGATTTTGGTGCAGTCCAGAGGTTAAATCTGTTTTGAAATATCCGGGAGCAATGGCATTGACCTGAATGTTATATTTTGCCCATTCTACTGCAAATCCCTTTGTCATTTGCAAAACAGCTCCTTTGCTGCCACAATAAGGTACAACCTGATTTAACCCCAAATAGGAGCCCATGGAAGCAATGTTGATAATTTTTCCATAGCCTTGCTGAATCATTTGTTGGCCAATGATTTGTGTACTTAAAAACAAGCAGCGACAGTTGGTGTTCATAATTTCATCATATTCCTCCATGGGAAATTCCTCTGCATTATGTCTGCGATTGACACCTGCTGCATTTACCAATATATCAATATGACCAAATTCACTTAAAAGCTTTTCCCGCAGCAATATCAACTGCTCTTTATGCTGTGCATCTATGGGAAATTCCAGTGTTTTGACACCTTGTCTGCGAATTTCATCTGCCACCTCTTTACATTTCTGCGCTCTGCGGCTAACTGCAATAACATTTGCTCCCCACCTTGCATACTCCATTGCAATGGCATATCCTATACCTGTTGTTCCTCCAATGACCAATGCTACTTTTTCTGAAAGGTCAAAAGTAACTTTTTTCATGCTTATCCCTCCTATTTTTTATAGACAGTCATAAAGCTTTTTATAAATTTCAGGCCTAAAATCCGGAGTGCCTGCATAAGGATTTATACTGCATTGATGACGTACTGCCAAAGAAAGGTCAATTGTGTCTACAAACATTTTTACTTGATAATCTCGGTCATCTCCTATATAACAGGTTACATCCACCTCTCCAAAAGCATTTGTTTTTGGTCCAATGACCATACTGCCTCCGCCAAAATAGGAGGTATCATCATATCCTGTTAAATTAGAGCTGGCAATATATACAGAGCTTGCCAGCACGCTGTATTCCAAATGGGGGGTATAGCACCGGATAAATGCCTCTCTGCTTCCCTCATTAGGGATTTCTTCAATAACCGCCGTTGGATTTAGATATAATCTAGCCCCTTTATATACATAATAGCGCACCAGTTCAGGAAACTGATAGCTGTCATAACAAATACCTAAACCAATAGGCCCCCATGGCGTATCAAACAAAAAAGGGGTCTCTCCTTTTTTGCACCAAATATTTTCAATTCCAAATGGATGTATTTTTTGATAAGAGCCTATCAATCCATTTGGTCCCAGCACTACAGCAGAATTATACAGCTCTGTTGCATCCTCTGACATTTTTTCAGACATACCAAATATTACATAAACACCATATTTTTTTGCAATTTGTTCCATTCTTTTTACTGAAGGGCCATTTACTGTTTCTGTCACTTCAATTTTTTGCTCCATGGAAACGTTATCATTTACAAAATAGTCATATCCCATTAAACACATTTCGGGAAAAAGCACCATTTCCGCTCCTCTTTTTACAGCAGCAGCTGTATATTCCTCCATATGGGCCAAATTTTTTTCTTTATCCCCGGTCCAAACCTTAAAATTCATTACTGCAATGTTTAATATGTCCTTTATTCTGTTTTGTTCCATTTTACATACCTCCTTTATGTTGTATGATTCATTTCCATCTTTTCAATACGGCGGCTTTCTGCGTCTTCTGCCTCTGTATTTTTTGTCAGTGCCAATGCCAGTGCCACTGCAACTGCACCGCCAAGTAATTTTGAAATGACAACAGCAGGGATTGCCTCAGGGTGAACACCTGCTGTGAAACCAAGATGATCCCCCAATGCCGCTGTGGCACAGACCATCCATGCAATATTTACAATTTTTCCTTTCGATGTCATATCTTTCATCATTTTAAATACAGGAATACTGTTTGCCAAAGAGAAAATCATACCGGCTGTTGATGCTGCATCCATGCCGATTTTTCGGCCAAGTACCGTCAAAGGCTTGTCTAAAATTTTTGTCAGTAAATATAATATTGGAAATGTACCCAGCAAAACCACTGCAATATTGCCAATCATAGCCATTGCCTCTTCAATGGGAGCCATACCAGGAATCAAAACCATTCCTGTCATATATTCAAATGCGGCAGCAATCAGCCCAATGGTGATAACAATGACAACAATATTACCGAAATGCAGGCAACCCTTCATCATTTTTGTAGGCGCAAATTTTAGTCCAATCATCAGCAAAACAGAAATGATTAAAACAGGGACAGTATTTATCAGCACCATAGCCATAGGATAGCCTGCAATCAACCCGCCAATGACAGAACCAATGGGAATGGTAATCATACCAATCACCAAACCTTTAGCAAAATATGGCTGGTCTTTTTTTTCAATCAATCCCATGCCAACGGGTATTGAAAAAGTAACGGTGCTGCCCAGCATGGATGCAACAATCAAACCGGAATATAATCCGGCAGCTTCATCTGTTGCCATAGACATGGCTAAAGAATAGCCGCCTGTATCATTTGGAAGAATAGAACCAAAAATTGCTGGGTCTGAGCCGATTTTAGATAATCCAGAGCCTATGATAGGTGCAATGACATCGGATATGACCGGAGATAAACATACCATACCAGCCATGCCCAATGCCAGTGGTCCCATGGCATGAAATCCTTCTTCAAATTTTTCTCCCAAACCCAATCTGTTTCCAAACACTTTGTCCAATCCGCCAATGACAGCACCAATGGCCATAATCCACATCAAAATTTGACTAAATGACATATTCATTACGCCTCCTTTTTATAAAAATTTTTTTCTGTTCCTATTACATAAATACTTTTTTATTTTTTCATAATCTATTTGTTCATAAACAGCAATGACAGGTGCAATTTGCTGCCATGACAAAATAGACAAGCATTCTGCATGGCAGCCACTGATAAGCAAAATCAAATCATATGTAATGCCTTCTTGCACCGGTTCTACAATAACATATGGAAACTCTTTACATAATTTTTTTACAATTTTGAACCGTTCATAACCGGGATTACAGCCTCCACAAAATTTTACACCGATTTTCATGGCTTTCCTCTCTGATATATGGGATTTGATTTTTATGAATATTGGTAGAAGCCCTCTCCTGTTTTTCTGCCCAATTTTCCTGCCCGTACCATTTTTCTCAGAAGTGGCGCAGGTCTGTATTTTGTGTCACCATATTCTTGATAAAACACCTCCATAACCGCCAGCAAAACATCCAATCCAATCAAATCAGCCAATTCCAACGGCCCCATAGGATGATTGCAGCCAAACTTCATACCCTTATCAATATCTTCCGGTGTACCAACACCTTCTTCCACCAAACAAATGGCCTCATTCAACATAGGGTCAATCATTCTATTGACAATAAATCCCGGTTTGTCTAATGCAGAAATTGTAATTTTCCCCATTTTTTTGCCTACTTCAAATGCAGTATCCAGCGCAGCCTGGCTTGTCAAATACCCCTTTGTGATTTCTAAAAGCTTCATGACAGGCACCGGATTAAAAAAGTGCATACCTACAATTCTTTCTGGTGAATGAGATGCTGCTGCAATTTCTGTAATGGACAAAGAGGAGGTATTGGTGGCTAAAATAACATTGTGTTTTACAATTTTATCTAATTTTTGAAAAATTTCTGTTTTTACCCCAATGCTTTCCACAGCCGCTTCAATCACAAAATCTGCATCTGCCCCATCGGTCAATGCAGTGGTGCCAATGAGATTTCCAAACATTTTTTCTGCATCGTTTATAGAAAATTTTTGTTTTTCTGCCATTTTGATTAAATTTTTATGAATTTTATCCAAAGCACGGTTTACAATGTCATCTGTCCTGTCCTGCAAAAATACTTGAAATCCTCCCATCAAAGCAGCTTGTGCTATACCGGAGCCCATCTGCCCGGCACCAATGATAAATATTTTTTTCACTTCCATTTTTCTGCACCTCCTCAAACATTTTCCACTAAAGCTGCAATGGCCTGTCCTCCTCCTATGCAAAGGGTTACAATACCATAACGAAGGCCTCTTCTTTTTAGTTCATTGATGATAGAAATGGTTAAACGAACACCGGTGGCACCAACAGGATGTCCTAAAGCAATGGCACCGCCATTTACATTTACTTTATCCATGGAAAGCCCCAAAGCACGGACACAAGCAAATGCCTGTGCCGCAAATGCTTCATTGATTTCAAACAAATCAATATCATTCACTGTCAAATTCATTTTTTTCAGCAGCTTTTGTACTGCATATACAGGAGCATAGCCCATAATAGAAGGATGAATCCCTGCTGAGGCAAAGCCACAAAGTGCTGCTTTTATATCCAATCCCATTTCTTTTGCTTTTTTTTGGCTCATCATCACAACCACAGCTGCTTCATCATTGCATCCGGAGGCATTGCCTGCTGTAACAGTGCCATTGTCCGGCTTGAAGACTGGTTTTAGCTTGCTAAAATCCTCTATTTTTGCATTATGCCGAATGGTTTCGTCTTTATCAAATTGTATCACTCCCTTTTTGGTTTGCATTTCAACCGGTATAATTTCATCAACAAACTTTCCGGACCTTTCTGCTTCTTCTGCACGTTTGTGGCTGAGCAAAGCAAATTCATCCTGCATCTGTCTTGTAATACCCCATTTTTCTGCAACATTTTCTGCCGTAATTCCCATATGATAATTCATAAATGGGTCAACCAAGCCATCATACAACATAGAATCCAGCACCTGTCCACTGCCCATTCTGCCGCCAAAACGATAATCTTTTAATACATAAGGAATTCTGCTCATGCTTTCACAGCCGCCAGCGACCATGATATCTGCTTCTCCCAGCATAATATGCTCTGCGGCTGACTGAATGGCTTTTAAGCCTGTGCCGCAATTTTTGTTTACAGTCCATGCAGGTACTTCTACGGGAATACCTGCTCCAAGAGATACTTGTCTTGCAGAATTTGCTTTGATACCCGCTTGAAAATGTGTGCCAATGATGACTTCATCTATTTTTTCTGCTGCAACATTGGCACGTTTGAGTGCCTCCTTGGCACACAATGCCCCTAAAATAGGTGCCTCTATATCCTTTAATGCACCGCCAAACTTTCCTGTGGCAGTGCGAACGCCGCTTACAATCACCGGTGTCTGAAACATTGCTCAATCCTCCTTTATTTCAATATTGGCCAGTTTTTTTGCTAAATTTTTTTTCTGCTCCCAGTTTGTTTGTCTTTGAATCATCACACGCATCGCCTGGGGAGAACCTGCGCCATGCATACTTTCTGCCAATGCGGTGCCGCCTGTCATGTTTTCCAAAAGTCTTGCCATGCGAATTCTTTCTTCTGTGGAAAATTTAGGGTCTCCTGCAAAATATTTGTTGATATAGTCATGACCAATTTCTGAACGATAATCGGCTTCATAAGGCAATGTCGCAATAAACCCTCCTGCAATATCGTGAGCCAGACGAGAAATTTCATACATGGTTTTAGTACAGTTTAGCTTTACTGTGTTTGCCAAAAGTGTATCTACATAATAACTGCCTGCTTCTGTTTTGTGTCCCATAGCAGAACAAGCGATGGAACAACAATGCATACTTTCTGACAGATGTACCATCTCTACCAGCTTATCTTTGATATGAGATGCTTTGGAACAACCATTGTATTCTGCCATAGAAGCAGCAGCACCAATGATGACATCTGCCACACCAACTTTGCAACCACCATAGTTTTGTCTATGATAGGAAGCAAATGTTTCTACAAACTCCTGAGCCAAATCTGTTTCACCACACATAAATACTCTATCCCAAGGTACAAAAACATCATTTAATATGGTCAATGTTTCTCCCCCTACAATGGCATATTCTGCATTGCCGGTATCAATATCCCCTTCCAGACGTCTGTTTTCATTGGTCTGTCTGCCAAAAAAATGAATTACACCGGGCGCATCAACAGCAATGGCTGCTGCCACAGCATAATCTTTATCCTCCGGTCCCAGATTGGTGGTTGGCAAAATCAACATTTCGTGGGAATTGACCATGCCTGTTTGATGTGCTTTTGCTCCTCTTACCACAATACCGTCCTTTCTTTTTTCTACAATATGTACAAACAAATCCGGATCTGCCTGCTGGCTGGGTTTTTTGCTTCTGTCTCCCTTTGGGTCAGTCATAGAGCCGGCAATCATAAAATCATTATCCTGTACATAAATCATATAGTCAATCAAACGCTGATGATAGTTTGTTCCATATTTTTGGTCGATTTTATATGTAGTGATAAAAGCTGCATTCATTGCGTCAAATCCGACACATCTTTGATAACAGGTGCCGGTTTTTTGACCAATCATACGCATCATTTTTACTTTTTTAATCAGGTCCTCTGTACTTTGATGTATGTGTGTAAAACGATTGATTTTTTTGCCTGTAAAATTTGATGTAGCTGTCATCAGGTCTTCATATTCCGGGTTAAATGCCAGTTCATATGTCATTGCCGCAGAATTCACATGCGGAGCTGTCATAGGGTCATCCACTACGGATTCTATTTTTTTGCCGTTGCAATAAATAACAGGATGTAATTTTTTTAAGCTGTCTTTATATTGTTGTCCATTCATCATAATAACATTCCCCCTAGTTTTTTAAATGATTTGATTTTTTTTAAAATGTTGAATTTCTTCATGGCTATAATGTAAAATATTTTTTAAAATTTCATCGGTATGCTCCCCCAGCAACGGTGCCCTTTGGTTGGGCTGAGGCGGTGTCTGCTGCAGCTTTAATGGATTTCCTGGAAACTGCACATTTCCTACAACGGGATGCTCCAATGTAATAAGCATATTGCGGTTTGCAATTTGAGGGTCGTCTACTAATTGAGCCACTGTTTTTAGTGAAGCTACCGGAACCTTCACTGCATCCAGCATTTGTTCAATTTCTTCATTGGTATGCTGCCTTGTCCAGCTTTCTATAATTTGGTTGAGTTCTTTTTCATGGGCCTTTCGGTTTGGATTTGTTGAAAACCTCTCTTGTAAAATCAGATTAGGCTGTCCCATAACAGCTGATAATTTTTGAAACAATACATCATTGGCTGTTGCAATGACAATATGGCTATCCTTTGTGGGATAAAGATTGTATGGTGCAGAGCTGGGATTAGAATTTCCTATTCGGCTGGGATTTTCATTCATAAGTGTTTTAATCGGCACCGCATTTTCCAGCATAGAAAAAACAGTATCCATCATAGCAATGTCAATATATTGTCCTTTTCCTGTTTTTTGTTTATAAATAACTGCTGCCAAAATGGCTGCCATTGCATGGACTCCCGTTGCCGCATCAGAGATTGCCGGACCAATACGAACAGGAGTTGTATCCGGAAAGCCTGTCAGTGCAGTCCACCCTCCCATGGCCTGTGCCACTGCGTCATATGCCGCTTTATTGCGATATGGACCTGTTTGACCAAATCCGGAAATGGATGCATAAATGATTTCCGGATTGATTTTTTTAATGGTTTCATAGTCTAATCCTAGTCTTTCCATGGTTCCCGGAGAAAAATTTTCAATTACAATGTCAGCCCATTGAGATAGGCCCTTTGCAATTTCTTTTCCTTTTTTTTGTTTTAAATCTAATGTAATGCTTTTTTTACAACGGTTTAAATATAAAAAATAACCGCTTTCTCCTTGACGGATGGGAGCAAACATTCTTGTATCATCCCCCTTTTTTGGTGCTTCTATTTTGATTACCTCTGCACCTAGGTCAGCAAGCAACATGGTGCAATAGGGACCAGAATATACTCTTGTAAAATCTAATATCTTTAATCCTTCCAATGCTTTTTGCTGTTTCAATGTTATTTCATCCCCTTTCTGTCTTTTTTATTGGACAGCTATATAAAAAGCAAAAACTGTGCCAATTTTTTTATAGTTTTATAAAAGTCTAATTTTTTTTGATTTGTAATATGAAGCGTATAAAATAGTAACAAAAAGGAAAATAAAATACTTTTCTTTTTGATATAAAAAAGAGTAAAATAGCATTATATATTTATGGTTTTTCAAAGTTTTGTGCATTGATTCATTTTTGAATAAAAATGGCATCAATATTTGATTCAAAATTGAATATATTATCAAATGATTCAAATATAAATCAATATTAAATTTGAAAAATATACAATACAATATTTTTATAGAAAAGGGATTAAAATAATAGCCATATATATTGTCAATCAGATATTAAAATGCTGAAATTGGCATGGTTTTTGCTCTATTTTTGGATAATCAAAATAATGATAATATGGATTTGACAATCATATCCGGTGCAAACCATATATTTTTCAAAATGCCATAAAATGAAGCATTACGACAGCATTTGTTTGAGCATAAAAATATAATGATATATATCATTTAATATTCAAACACAGCAAGGAGGTTATATTATGTCAAAAAAATTACTGGATATGAATGATTCTAAAAATTGGGAAAAAATATTTGATATTTTTACTGACGGTATTTATATTACAAATGCAGATGGGTTGACCTTACAGGTAAATCGTGCTTATGAAGAAATTACAGGATTAAAAGCAGAAAATCTGATTGGAAAATATATGACACAAATTGTACAAGAGGGATATCTTTCTACCTCTATCACACAAAAAGTAATAGAAACAAAGCAGCCTGTCAGTGTAGAGCAGGAAATTAACAATGGAAAAAAGGTTGTATTAAATGGATTTCCCATTTTTGATGAGAATGAAATCCTTATGGTAGTATCCTTTGTGCGGGACATTACAGTAATCAATAAAATAGAGGATGATTTAAAGCGTTCCCGCATTTTGATTGACCAATATCAAAAAAAAATCAATGAATTAAAAAAAACGCAAAAATTTGTTGCAGAAAGCACATCATTTAAAAGGGTTATTTCTTTGGCACGCAAGGTTGCCAATGTAGATTCCACTGTGCTGATTTTAGGAGAGTCCGGCACAGGAAAGGAAGTTGTTGCAAGAGAAATTCATGAACAAAGTCATAGAAATAATCATTTATTTTTAAAAATAAACTGTGGAGCAATTCCTGAAAATTTGTTGGAATCGGAGTTATTTGGTTATGAAGGCGGTTCTTTTACAGGTGCAAAAAAAAATGGACATATTGGTATTTTTGAAATGGCAAATAAAGGAACTGTATTTTTAGATGAAATTGGTGATATGCCTTTACATTTGCAGGTAAAACTGCTGCGTGTACTTCAGGAAAAAACCATCTCACGCATTGGCTCTGCAAAAAACATTTCCATTGACACACGCATCATTTCTGCCACCAATCGAAACTTAGAAGAAATGGTGCAAAAAAAATTATTTCGTCAAGATTTATATTATCGCTTAAATGTCATTTCAATCAATCTGCCCCCTTTACGAGAACGTAAAACAGATATTCCTCCTTTAATAGATTATTTTGTAGAAAATATAAATGAAAAATATAAATTAAACAAGCGACTTTCTCCTGGATTGTTAAAATGTTTTATGGAATATGATTGGCCGGGAAACGTAAGAGAATTGGAAAACATGATTGAACGAGTTTTGGTCACCTCTGAAGAAAACGAAATCACACCAAAACCAGGATTGCTGCCTTGGAAGCCTTCTATAAATTCCCTTTTGGAATTGGAATCGGATGAAATTATGCCTTTAAAACAAGCATATGAAAATTTGGAGTATACCATTTTGAAAAATGCTGCAAAACGATACCGAACCACATATGAAATTGCAGAGGCATTGCAAATTAGCCAGCCTTCTGTTTCTCGAAAATTAAAAAAGTACCATATTCATTGAATTGGATAAAACACTTTTATAAAAAATACAGCAATGTAAATATTTGGAAAAATTAGCCTCTTTTTTGGCATTGCCTTATCAATACTATGTTTTAGATATATTATTGTTTCATATTTTTACTTTACTGGACATCCCAAAAATAGTGTGATATACTATTATAAAATATAAAAACATAAAGGAGAATGCTTTTTGAATAAAAATAGTACACCGGAGATTGTGGCATAATGGGGAGGTTTGCCCACCACAATCTTTTACAAGCCTCCTCGCATAAAAACAAACTATTTTTAGGAGGAGAAAAAATGAATAAAAATAATTATATCATCCGTTTGGAAACACCTGATGATTATGCTCAAACAGAATTTCTAACCAGAGAAGCATTTTGGAATGTTTATCGTCCTGGTTGTTTAGAGCATTATGTGCTGCATTGTTATCGGGATAAAGAGGATTTTATTCCGGAGCTTGACCTTGTTATGGAAAAAGACGGAAAAATAATAGGCCATATTATGTATGTTGCTTCTGAAATTCAATCTGACGATGGCAGAAATATCCCTATTATGACATTTGGACCCATTAGCATCCATCCTGACTATCAACGTCAAGGCTATGGAAAAATATTGCTGGATTATTCTATGCAAAAAGCAAAGGAAATGGGAGCAAAAGCACTTTGTATAGAAGGAAATATTGATTTTTATGGAAAATCTGGTTTTGTGGTTGCCAGTACAAAAGAAATACACTATTATGCAGAGCCAAGAAATCAAGAAGTACCTTATTTTTTAGTGAAAGAATTGGAACATGGTTTTTTGGATAGCATTACAGGGGTTTATCATACACCTAAGGGGTATTTTGTTGACCAAAAAGAAGCTGAAAAATTTGATGCTCAATTTCCGGCAAAACAAAAATTAAAATTACCCGGACAGCTTGTATAAAATGAGTGAGCATTTCTGAAAGGCTTATAGGCAGCTATTTTAAATAGCTGCCTTTTTTGTATAAAAAAGCGGCATAGGATAATCAATCCTATGCCGCTCATATTTTTATTTATAACGCTATTGCCGGTATTACATCATACCGCCCATTCCGCCGCCCATAGCTGCCATATCTGCATGAGGGTCATTCTTTGCAGGCAGTTCTGCTACAACTGCTTCTGTTGTCAAGAATGTAGATGCAACAGAAGTTGCATTTTGCAAAGCACTTCTTGTTACCTTTGTAGGGTCAAGAATACCTGCATCCACCATTTCTACATATTCTTCTGTCAAAGCATTAAAGCCCATGCCGGAGGAAAGCTCTTTTACTTTGTTTACAATCACAGAGCCTTCTAAACCGGCATTGATTGCAATTTGACGCATAGGAGATTCCAAAGCCTTCAATACAATTTCAGCACCTGTTTTTTCATCTCCAGTCAATGTGTCGGCAACCTTTCTAACTGCATCCATAGCATGGATATATGCTGTACCGCCGCCTGCAACAATACCTTCCTCTACTGCTGCTCTTGTAGCTGCCAATGCGTCTTCCATTCTTAATTTCTTTTCTTTCATTTCTGTTTCTGTGGCTGCACCAACTTTGATGACTGCAACGCCACCGGCTAATTTTGCAAGTCTTTCCTGCAATTTTTCTCTGTCAAAATCAGATGTTGTTTCTTCAATTTGTGTTTTAATTTGATTAATTCTGCCTTGAATTTCTGATTTATCACCAGCACCGTCTGCAATGATTGTCATTTCCTTTTCCACTCTGACAGTTCTTGCATGACCCAGCATATCCAGTGTTGCTTCTTTTAAATCAATACCAATTTCGTCAGAAATCACTTGTGCGCCTGTCAATGCTGCCAAATCAGCCAGCTGTGCTTTTCTTCTTTCTCCATAGCCGGGTGCTTTCACTGCAACACAAGTAAATGTTCCTCTCAATTTATTTACAACCAATGTTGCAAGCGCCTCTCCCTCTACATCTTCAGCAATGATAAGCAGCTTGCCGCCTGCCTGCATAATTTGTTCCAACAAAGGAAGCAAATCTTGAATGCTGGAGATTTTTTTGTCTGTAATCAAAATATAAGGGTTTTCTAATACTGCAATCATTTTTTCCATATCTGTTGCCATATAGGAGGAAAGATAGCCCTTGTCAAACTGCATACCTTCTACTAATTCCAGTTCAGTGTTCATTGTTTTGGATTCTTCTACTGTAATAACGCCGTCATTTGTTACCTTTTCCATAGCGTCGGCAATCATCTCTCCTACTGTTTCATCCCCGGCAGAGATTGCCGCTACATTTGCAATGTGTTTTTTGGTAGAAACAGCCTGACTCATTTTTTTGATTTCTTCCACTGTGGTTTCTGTGGCTTTTTGCATACCTTTTCTTAAAATCATAGCATTGGCACCAGCTGCAATATTTTTCAAGCCCTCCTGAATCATAGCCTGCGCTAAAACCGTAGCAGTTGTAGTACCATCTCCGGCTACATCATTTGTTTGTGTTGCCACTTCTTTTACAAGCTGCGCACCCATGTTTTCATATGGGTCTTCCAATTCAATATCTCTTGCGATGGAAACACCGTCATTTGTAATCAATGGAGAAATAAATTTTCTGTCCAAAACAACATTTCTTCCCTTGGGTCCAAGTGTTACTTTTACTGTGTTTGCCAATTTATTTACGCCAGCTTCCATTGCTTTTCTGGCTTCTGTACCATATTTAATTTCCTTTGCCATAATACGAATCCTCCTAAAAATAACATTTCTATTTTCAAAATTATTGTTCTACTTTTGCAAGAATATCATTTTGTCTAACAACAATATAGGTTTCACCTTCAAATTTTACTTCTGTACCGGCATATTTGGAATAAACAACTCTGTCGCCTTCTTTTAGTACCATTTTTACTTCTGTATCTCCTACCAATCCACCAGGACCTACTGCAATAACAATGGCTTCCTGTGGTTTTTCTTGAGATTGTGTTGTTAAAATCAATCCTGATTTTGTTTTTTCTTCAGCTTCTAATTGCTTAATTACGACTTTATCTCCTAATGGTACAAGTTTCATAAGTAGTAACCTCCTTAAAATATATCTTCTGAAATCTGTTAGCACTCTTTTTCATTGAGTGCTAATTCCTGAATATATATTAGTCATTATCTTCCATTTATGCAAATGGTATATTTCATTATATTTTTATATTTTTAATAATATTCAAATAAAATTTTATATTTTTATGATAATATCTTTTATATTCGCTTATTTTCTTCTTTTTAATATAAAATCTAGTTTTGAAATTGCTGCTGCTGAGAAAAACTTCCAATGTCTGTACAAAAATTAAAAAAAATTTATCAAAATTTACAATATACGATGACCTAGTAACATGATATAATTTTTTATATTTCTTATTTTTTACCAATGAAGGAGGATGTAATAATGAGTGAAAAAATCAAAGTAGCCATTGCGGGTTATGGCAATATTGGACGTGGTGTAGAAGCAGCCATTGCACAAAATGAAGATATGGTATTAACGACTGTTTTTACCAGAAGAAATCCTGAAAGCTTACAAATCAATACAGCAGGTGCAAAGGTAATGGCCATGGCAGATGCCGCTTCTGTAAAAAATGATATTGATGTTGTCATCCTTTGTGGTGGCTCTGCAACAGACCTTCCTGTACAGGGACCGGAAATGGCAGCCCTTTTTAATACAGTAGACAGCTTTGATACCCATGCAAAAATTCCTGAATATTTTGCAGCAGTAGACAAAGCAGCTTCCCAAAACGGAAATACTTCTATTATCTCTGTGGGCTGGGACCCTGGTTTGTTTTCTATTAACAGACTTTATGGAGAGGCTATATTGCCAAAGGGAGGCTATTATACCTTTTGGGGTAAAGGTGTCAGCCAGGGACATTCTGATGCCATCAGACGTGTAAAAGGTGTCAAAAACGGCATTCAATATACTGTACCCGTAGAAGCAGCTGTGGAAGCAGCAAGAAGCGGAAATTTACCGGAGCTGACAACTCGTCAAAAGCATACTCGTCTTTGCTATGTTGTGGCAGAAGAAGGTGCAGATTTGGCAGAAATCGAAAAAACAATCAAAGAAATGCCAAACTATTTTTCAGATTATGACACCACCGTTCATTTTATTTCTGAAGAAGAATTAAAAGCAAACCATAGCAAAATGCCTCATGGCGGCTTTGTCATTCACAGCGGCAGTACAAACAATGGTGCAAACAATCATGTGATTGAATATTCTTTAAAATTAGATTCTAATCCTGAGTTTACAGGAAGTGTTTTGGTCGCTTATGCAAGAGCAGCTTACCGTCTTGCAAAAAAAGGGGACCATGGCGCAAAAACAGTATTTGATATTGCTCCTGCACTGCTTTCTTCAAAAACAAGTGATATTTTAAGAAGTACACTGCTGTAATATAATAAAAACCACTCTATTTCCTTTATAAAAAAATATATGAAATCAGCCGGCGTTTCACATAACGTCGGCTTTTCATGATTACTTTAGTATGGTACGGTGTAAAATAGAGATGGCCAAGCTCAAATTTACACAAGAAAGGTGGATGCTTTATGGCAAATAGTTTATCACATACAAAACGAGGGGCCAGTATCATATCGTATTTATACCCAGGTATAAATTTGGAAATAGAAATTTCTGGATAACAAGGCATTATGTTGGCAAAGTCAGGTTGCACATAGCAACAATACAAAAATATATAAAAGAGCAACCAATCTCAAATAGAAATAAGTTCACTACAAAAGAATGTAAAAACCCTTTTAAGGGTAGCAGATAAATCATACATCAGAGCTGAAACGAAGTGAAAGCCAGCACCATTGAGCTGCCGGCTAATTGATATGCCCAGTGCAAACCACGTCTTTTAGGCGTGGTTATAAGCTTTGACAATATCATCGGGGAAAAGGCTGTGCTTTATTTTATTTTCTCTTATATCTATTTTTGTATTTTGGATAACTTGTATAGTAAATTTCTATACCAAAATGTTAGCATAGTCATATTTTTTCAAAAATCCATTTATTTTCATGTCTCTTTCTCTTTACAATCCTGATAAAACGGACAGTGGCTGCAGCTTTTATGGCAGCATTGTTGTTTTCTTTGCTTTTTTTTCTTTTGATAGTATATGGCACAGCCAAATAAAAAAAAGAGTACTGCTGCTACAACAACATTGCCCATAAAAAACCTCCTTTTTATCAAATATAATAATCCATATATTGATTTAAAAGTGTTTCAAATGCTATTCCGTCAGGCACTGTATTTTCATATTGTTCTATTGCATATTGATGCTGCATATCCAATCTGTCCAGCATTGTCCAATCTCCTGCAAATCCCATTCTTCTGGCAATTTGATATTTTCTTTGCATTTTTCTGGGCAATGCCAAAAATGTGTTGATATAGTCAAGCATATTGTCTAAATCCTTGTCTAAATAGCCATTGACATTTTGCAGTAAATTGATGATATGGTCACTGGCCAAAAATCCATTGCAATGTTTGATATGCTCCAGCATGGTTTTGATTTCCAAAAGCTTTTCCATATCGCTGCATTCTGTAAATTTTCCTTGCTTTACCAGTTCTTCCATCAAAGAACCTGTTTTCACTACAAATGTTCTCAATCGTACAAAATCCGGATTGATAGCATTGATTACATTTGCTGTTTCTATGGCATTTTCATGAGAATATGCTTTGCCCCCTGCTCCTGGCATAAAATAGATAGAAAGCTCGATACCAGCTTTTTTTACCTTTTTTCCCCCTTCAATTTGCTGTTTTTGTGTTGTTCCCTTTCCAATGAGCTGTAACACAGCATCAGAGCCTGTTTCAAATCCAGAATGGATTCTGTCTAATCCTGCTTCCTTTAGCTGAAAAAATTGCTCTTGAGATATTTTAGACAGTGTATCCGCTCTGCCATAAGATGTAATGCGTTTGATTTCCGGCAATTTTTCTCTTACATATGAAATGATTTCTGTCAGCCATTGTGTTTTCAATACAAGTGTATTGGCGTCTTGTAAAAAAATAGCTTGGCTGTTGCCTTCTGTCATCCAGTGAAATACCATGTAATAGCATTCTTGTTCCTTTTGTGTGGAAAGATGATTGAATTCCCTTTGTATCGAAGCAATGTCAAATGTTCCATTATTATGATATTTTTTAATACTATCCCGATACATTGCCATAGCATCAATGTCTTTTTTGATATCCTCCACTGTTCTTGTGTGAAATTTTTGAGATTTATAAAGCATACAAAACTTGCATTGATTCCATGGACAATTTTCCGTTACACGCAGCAATAAACTGTTTGCCTCGCTGGGAGGACGAATGGGGCCAATTTGAAATATGGTATTTTCCATATAATATCTCCTTTCTGCTTATGGGACTCTGTTACTTTCATATGAAATGGATTCTATCTTCAAAACCAGTTCTCTGCATTCCTCATTTGCCATAGACGATACAAAGGCATTTTGAAATGAAAAAATGCATTTTTTCTTCAGCTGTCGAGGCTTGAGAGCATTTCCAATGTTGGCAAGCTCTTTGGTTATACTTTCTATCAAAAAAAGTATAACCAATTCCTTTGTTCTATTTTGAAGCTTTTTTATTTATTTACAATACCATATTATTTTTCATAACACACTCCTCTATTTTCTTTGAAACAGCAATTATCTTAGATAGGGACGATTTGCTAATATTTTTTACAGGCAAATATCATTCCTTACTATTGCTGTATAGTATCAAATCATACAATCATTTTATATTGGCATGAAAAATATTTATGATTTGAACGAGAAAAGGAATGGTTCTCCATTCCTTTTTTATTATACTATAAAGTTTTCTGTTTGTATATAAATCATTCATAGCTGGAAACTGCACTTTTTGCTTGACTTCCATCCATTTCCAAAAGAGTATCCATAGATACAATTTCAACAGAGCCATCCTGTCTTTGTATCAACACATTATTATACCCGCCTTCATATTCAGGCACCAATATATAGGGCGAGGCCGAAAAATCTTCTATGATAGCTACGGTTTGCCCTGTTGCCGGTTCCTTTTTTTCAGAAAGTATAAACCTTCTCCATTGATTATCCCAATAATAAATTTGATTCACAACTCTATTTTTCACTGTATGGAATGTGCTGTCATCAGGTATGTTTTCTGTATCAGTGCTGTCGGATATTCTATATGCTTGATATTGCACTAGCTTTAATGCAGGGCCGTCACTGTTTTCCACTTGTGTTTGAGTAGCTTCAGAGCGTTCCTCAATTTTTTGCCAGCGTTCTTCTTGGGAAGTATCCCAACGTCCATTCCAAATCACTTCAATTCCTTCAGGGATACTTAAGACATTTTGAAATTCATTATTTTCCTCATCCCAAATATAGCCCTTTAAAAAAGAGGACCTTTCAAAAGCGCCAATGGTTTGGTTTGCATATTCTCGTACAATCATAATATTGGTGCCATTGCCGGTTAAAGGCAAAAAGAAAACATCCCTTACATCAAAAAAATCCGCCACATCTCCTACATATGTATATCCATCTCCTGTTGCATCCTTTGTATAAACAGCTAATACTGTATTTTTTAATCCAAAGGATACAGCAATTGCGACCTGCTGCTGACCGTTCCCCAACAAATCCCCTTCATATACAGTGACATTTACAGCTTCTTGTGGTTCAAACACAGCATTTCTTCCTGTATCATTTAATACAATTCTGGCAATTTCTTCCTTATTTTTTTCTGTATCAGACAGCATTTGTGTGGTTAAATTTTCAGAAACCCCATATGTTTTGATGGTAAATACTGCAAAAACTGCAAAAGCCACACACGCAACAATACCCCATTTTTTTAATATTTTGCCCATGCCGCATACACCTCCCATATACTGTTATTATGTATATGATTGCTTTTACAGATTATTGCTAAAAATTTTACCAAACAGCCACCATGCCGTCGGCTCTCGGCTCTGTGGCACCGGCCAAAACACCGTCAGGCTGTTTTAATATCATCTGCCCTCTGCCAAAATCAATAGATTCCGGTTCTACAAAAATTTCATGCCCTTTTCTTAACAATTCTTCTGTAATGGATATGGGAAATTCCCTTTCTACCAAAACTCTTTTTTCTCCTGTCCATTGCCAACGTGGTGCATCCAATGCTTCTTGGGGATTCATATGAAAATCAATTAAGTTCATAATGGTTTGTACATGGCCCTGAGGCTGCATAAATCCTCCCATTACACCAAAAGGACCTATGGGCTGTCCGTTTTTTGTAATAAATCCAGGAATAATCGTATGATAGGGCTTTTTGCAAGGAGCAATGCAGTTTTCCATAGCTTCATCCAATGAAAAATTTGCACCTCTGTCATGAAGTGCAATGCCTGTGTTTGGTATAACAATAGCAGAGCCAAAATTTTCATAATTGCTTTGAATATAAGACACCATGTTTCCCTCTTTGTCTGCTGTGCAAAGGTATACCGTTCCCCCGCAAAATGGATTGCCATGCTTTGGAAGTATGGCTTTTTGTCCAATTTGTTGTTTTCTTTTTTGGGCATATTCTTCACAAAGCAGCTGTGCTACTGTTGCTTTCATAAACCTTTTGTCGCTAATATATCTTTTGCCATCTTCAAATGCCAGTTTCATGGCTTCTATTTGTTTATGATATGTTTCAGCGGATTCTTTGCAGGAAATATCCATTTTTTTCAATATGTTTAATGCCATGAGTGCTACAATGCCATGTCCGTTGGGAGGCATCTCCCAAATATGGTAGCCTTTATAATCAATACAAATTGGTTCTACCCATTCCGGTTCATAACAGCTCAAATCCTCTTTGGTCAAATATCCTCCTGTTTGTCTGGAAAAATCATCTATTTTTTGTGCCAAATCACCTTTATAAAAAGAAACACATTTTGTTTTTGCCAGCTCCTCCAATGTTTTCGCATGGTCCTTTGCATACCATATCTCTCCTGCAAAAGGAGCCCTTCCTTTTGGAGCAAAAACACGAAACCATTCTGAAAACAAACTGCTTTTACACTCTTTGGAATAGGTCTGAAAGGATTTTTCCCAAAGCCTTGCAACAGTGGGGGTAACAGCAAATCCTTCTGCTGCATAGTCAATGGCCGGCTGAAGCAATGCTTCAAAGGGCAATTTCCCATGCTTTTGAGAAAGCTCTGCCCAAGCACCTACTGCTCCAGGAACCGTAACAGGAAGCCAGCCTAAAAGAGGCATTTTAGTATATCCCAATTTTTTTACCTTTTCTGCTGTAATTGCCTTGGGAGATTGTCCGCTGGCATTTAGCCCCAAAAGCTTTCCATCCTTCCAAATCAGTGCAAAGGCATCACTTCCCAATCCATTGGATGTAGGCTCCACAACGGTTAAACAGGCGGCTGCAGCAACGGCAGCATCAATGGCATTGCCGCCTTGCTTTAATATATCCAGTCCTGCTTGTGCCGCCAAAGGCTGAGAAGTACATACCATGCCCTTTTTACCATATACCACTTTTCTTCTAGATGCATAAGCATATTTTTGGCTGTCAAATATAATGCTCAAAAAAACATCTCCTTCCATGCAGTTTTTTATTTAATTGTATCTATTTTTTAGAACAAAAGCAATGCTCTCCTGTCTATAAAACAGAAAAAAGACTATAAAATATAGTTGTTAAAAATATGAACACAGCCATAAAACAGAAAAAGGAATTTCCTAGGCAAAATACCTTGAAATTCCTTTTTTATTTATGAAAAATAGATTTTTATCAGGGATTATATTTTCCTTTTTATATCATTGCAGTGAATACAAATGTATTTTTATATGCCATTTATACTACTATAAAATACATATCTTTTTATTTTGATTAGCTTTCAGAAGATTTGATTTTTTGTCTGCCTTCATGGTCCATTTCATAATTCTCTCGTATAATCAATTCGGAAATGGGAACAATTTCAAACCCTTTTTCTTTCAGTCCCTTTATGATGGTGTCCAAAGCCTGAGGTGTATATTTTGCATCATTGTGAAATAATATAATGGAGCCGTTTCCCAAATGTTTATGATTTAATACTTGATTGATTTCATGTTCCAATCCTAATTCTTTCCAGTCCAGACTATCCCTGTATGATATAATGTAAAACCCTATGATTATACTATTTTTATCCGGTTATTTTATAATCCAACACATATTTCATAGTGTTGCTTTGATTTTCAAAAATTTATAATGCAAATCTATGGTTTCAAGCAATTTTTCAATAACGCAAATTTATAATAAAATGATATCTGGAAATACATTTTGTCACAGTATATACCATCACTACATTGATAGGATACTGTAAAATTGCTTTATAGATACGAGGAATGGCAAATAAGGAAGAGCCATACATAATATTAAGCCATATTGGTGATAAAATCAAACTAATCAATATGGTATACAACAGCACAGAGCCTGCCACCCTTGCCAATGTAATGACTTTGTTATGCAATAATATTCCAAATAAAAAACCTACCAAAAAAGCACTGATTGTAAATCCAGGAAAATAGTATCCCATTGGTTTTACAATAAATCCAATTACATCCCCAAGGGCACCTGCAATCCCCCCTATAACAGGACCATACAACATACCACAGACGGCAATGGGTAAAAAAGAAACACCGATTCTTAGTGTGTCACCAATCATAATATTAAAATAATATAATACCACATTGACTGCAATGAGCATTGCTGCACCAGCTAAAACCTTAGGTTGTTTTAATGTGTCTGTAAAACTTTCTCTTTTCATAGTAGCCCCTTTCTGTTCCTTTAAAATAATCAATAAAATACAGAAAAAATATATCATATTTTTGCAGGAAAAGCAAGAAAAAAAAATATATACAGAAAAAACACAATAGTATAATATATTTTGATACATATTGAAAATATAATATAGATTAAGATATATTATTCTGTAAATAAATTTGTTTTGTTGTAACCTGTTGTAATAGTCTTATGTCATGACTTACTACCAACAGACCTATTTTTCTTTTTTCTACTTCTTCTAACAAAAAATGCCATATTTGACTTTGTGTCAATAAGTCCAACATTGTGCTGATTTCATCCGCCAATAAAAAGTCAGGATTTCCTCCCAATGCTCTTGCAATACAAAACCTCTGCAGCTCCCCTCCAGAAAGTGTGGGCGAAAAACGAGAAAGCCATTGCTTTTGTATCCCCAATTTTTTCATCATTTCCTCTGTAATTTCTCCGCCTTCTTCCAATACCTTTTTCATAGGCAATTTTGTATTGACAGCCATTTCTGGATGCTGCCATATCATTTGCACAGGACAATACCCTTTTTTGGGCAATGGTTTTCCATCTAGCAATATTTTCCCTTTTACAGGTGTTTCATATCCTGCTAATAATTTGCAAAGTGTTGTTTTTCCAAATCCGCTTGGTGCTATGATACCGATTCTTTCTGTATTAGAAATAGAAAAGGACATATTTTTTAATATCCAAGGAGCTTTTTTATGATAACGAAAAAAGACGTCCCTCATCTCTAAAAGCATATTTCTTTTCCCCCTGCATCAATACATCTTATAATACTATTTTCTTTTTGAAAATATGGAATTATATTTTTCATACATTCTTTTTTTGATTTTGTACACCCTTTCAAAAATGGACAGCCTGTTTTAGAGGGATGTGTTACTGATGTAGTATGAAAACCATTTTGGGGCATTGCTTTCCATAATGCCTTGGTATATGGGTGATACAATGTATTTTCTGATTGAAAGCTTTTGGCATTTGTTTGTTCCATAATTTTTCCACCATACAATACAATGATTTTATCCGCACAATCCATAGCAAGCTCCAAATCATGTGTAATCATCAATACACCTGCCCCCATTTGTGCCATTTCTCTAAAATGACTGACAACCATTTGTGCCATTTCTTTATGCAGCCCGGGAGTAGGCTCATCAGCAATAACAAGCCTTGGCTGCTCCATCAATGCTGAGGCAATAAACACACGTCTTGCCATTCCTCCGGAAAGCATATGAGGATAACGCTGCATTACAGAGGAATGCATATTATATTTTTGAAAAAGCTTTGTTACCTTTTCCATGGATATTTTGTCCTTTTTTCCCTTTGCTACTTGACGCCCCACTTTCATCAAAGGGTCTAAATAAGATATGTTTTGAGGAACCAATACAATTTCTTTTCCTAATACATCCCTTTTTTTCTCTTTTGTAAGAGGCTCTCCTTGATATCGTATCTCTCCTTGACAAACTACATTTTTTGGTGCAATCCCCATGATACTATGTGCCAATATACTTTTTCCAGAGCCACTGGCTCCCACCAATGCCACCAATTCTCCAGAGGCAATTTGTAAAAAGAAATCTTCTACTAATATTGTGTTATTTACAGAAATGGTAATTTGTTTCATATCTAATATCATTATACATTCATCCTATTTTTGTGAAATATATTTTTGTAAATCCTTTCCCAAGCAGTACAGCAGCAAAACAATAATCACCAAAAAAAGTCCCGGAAACACTGCCGGCCACCATCTTCCTGTCACCAAATACTGCATACTTTCTGAAAGCAATATACCAATGGCAGGCTGCTCGCTGCTTAGTCCAAATCCAAGAAATGTCATGCTGGATTCATGTAGTATGGCATGGGGGAAAAGCAGTACCCATCCTACTATAAACTGAGGCAATAAATGTACAAGCATATGCTTTTGGAAAATATATACCTTTCCTTTTCCCAATTTTTCTGCAATTTTGATATAATTTTTTTCTTTTAATTGAAAAAGTTCACTTCGTATCAACCGGGCAAAGGAGGTCCAATGGGTTAATGCAATGCTTAATATGACTCCCTTCAGTTCCCTGCCCACTGCCATAGAAAGAACAATGAGCAATAAAAGATGCGGCAATCCCATCATAAAATCAATCATCCATGTAACAATGGCATCGGCTTTTTTTCCGCCAAATACTGCTGTCATACCAATAAAAAGTGCTATAAAGGCACTGATGGAGGAAGCAATGATGCCAATGAAAAGACTGATAGAAAGTCCTCTTAATGTTCTGAAAAAAAGATTTCTGCCCATCCAATCTGTTCCAAAGGGATAATAAAAGGAAGGTCCTATATTTTTATGGGCGAAATCTGTATCAACAGCACCTTCGTTACAAAAATATCCAATTATCATAATCAGTATTAAAAAAAGTACAATATATAACATTCTTTTTTTCATATTTTATTTCCTTTTCCAAATCTCATGCGAGGGTCGATGATATGGTGCAATACATCTGCCAGCAAATTGCCTGCACATACAAAACAAGCGGTGATGACAACAATGGCCATCAATAAAGGCATATCTCCCCCCAAGCCTGCTGTAACAGCCATTTGTCCCAATCCGGGATAAGAAAATACTTGCTCTGCCAATATAGAGCCTCCAAAAATTTCACTGATAGAAGCACATTGTAATGTAATTGCCGGCAAAAGTACATTTCTCATACCATGCTGTATAAAAATTTGTTGATTACTTTTCCCCATTGCTTTTGCAAACAGAACATAATCACTTTCTAATACTGTAATCATTTTCTCTCTTGTATGCAATATAATATTAGGCATTGCAGCAATGCTCAATACAAAGGATGGCAATATACCATGGTAAATTCTGTCAGTTATGGTGACATTTTCTGCGGTAACGCCAATGGGTACACTCAAACCAATGGGAAACCATTTTAACCAAACAGAAAACAGCATCAGCATAAGCAATGCAAACCAGAAAATAGGCGTGCTGGAAAATAATATTGCAGTACTTTTAATGATATGGTCTAATAATGTGCCTTCCTTTATACCTGCAAGCATACCCAGTATGATACCAAATACACCGGATAATATCCATGCTGCAGATAATATCCAAATAGAATTGGAAAGCCTTTGGGATATGATATCCGATACAGGCTGTCGATAAAGCAGCGAAATCCCCATATCTCCGGAAAAAAAGTCCTTTGCCCATTGTATATATCTTGTAAGAGGCGGCAATGTACTGCCCCAATAAGTTTCCAATTTTTCAATTTGCTCTTGGCTCATAATGCCCAAAGCAGTTTGTCCAACATTGGTCTGCAAAGGGTCAATGGGGGAATATGTCATAAGTAAAAAAGCAGCAATGCTCACAGCAATGATTAACAAAAACATACGAATACTATTTTTTAAAATATAACCTGCCACAAAAAATCTCCTTTTCTGCCTGTTTTATGTGTCGGACCATTCCCATAAATCTACATTGTTTAATATAGACCAGCCATGTCCGTGGGGATGTATTTTTTGTTGCGGAATCGAAAGACCTTCTTTTACAAAATATAAATGGTCTACATTACAAATCCAAATCCAGGGAATATCTCCCTGCTGTGTGATACCTGTTGTACCATCCCACTGTGCTTTTTTCCAAAGCTCATAAGACTGGTTGATGTCTGTGCTTTTGAGTGCTTCTTCCATATAAGTATCTACTGTTTTGTTATAGTAAGGAGAATATCTGGCCTTTTGCGTATCATATTGACTATGATAGATGTTGTATAATTCCATTGGCGTATGCGCCCCCCATCCCCAAAGCATAGGCTGTGACTGAGCCATATCATATGCTATGTCCCAGCTGACGCACTCAGGCACTGCCTCTATTGCCAATTTCTCCATTTCCTTTGCAAATGCCTCTGCTATACCTTGGCGTATGGTATCAGAAGGAGGATATAATATGGAAAAGGAAGCTTTTATACCATCCTTATAGCGTATGCCATCCTCTGCTTCTATCCAGCCTGCTTGCTCCAATATTGTTTTTGCCTGTTCCAAATCATATTCTACTTGCGAAGCATTTTGATACCATGGCATATTGTCACAAATGCTATATGCTGGGGAGCCATATCCATTGAGTACATTTTTAATTATGGCTTCTCTGTCAATGCCAATGTTAATGGCTCTGCGTATCGCAATGTCTCCTGTCACAGCATTGCCATATACTATGCTGTTTTCTTTTGTTTCAGGAAGCTGTGCAGGCAGATTGATGCCTCTGTTGTCCAATGATGGTACAGAAAGTAAATGATATTGTGATAATTCTACATCTGCATAGGTGGCAGATGTGTAGGAAACATCTGCCTGTTCTGCCTGAGCAGCCGCAAGGGAGGTTTCCTCCTCCATAAATAATATGGTTACTTGCTCCATTTTTGGCTTTGCTCCATAATAATTTGGATTGGCTTCTAATATTACCTGCTGTCCCTTATCCCATTGTTTTAGCATATATCGTCCGGAACCAATAGGCATTTCTCCATAAGCAGAGGTATAAGCGTGTTCTGGTACAATGCCTACCAATGCCATAGTATATGGCCATACAGAAAAGGGTCTTGTCATATGAAATGTAACAGTGGTATCATTCTCTGCTTGTGCATAATCCAGCATTGTAAAATCGTTTACAGAGCTGTTTTCTTTGCAGGTATTGTATGTAAATGCCACATCCTCTGCTGTTACCCTTTCTCCGTCTGTAAAAAAAGCATCTTCCCGAATGGTAACGCTCCATGTCATACCATCCTCTGAAACTGTATAATTTGTTGCCAAGTCATATCCGATTTCTAAATCGTTTGTGGTGGTCAGCAATGTGCTTTGTATCAGCGGTTCGTGAGTATGTTCTCCTGCCCCCCAGCCAAATATAGGATTAAAACCGGCTTCCGGTTCTGATGTAATGGGCATCGTCACTACAACAGCTGATTTTTGGCTTTCTGTATTCATTTCTTCATTTGAAACACCGCAGCCTGTACATAACAGCAGCATAAAAAAAATACAGAGAATTCTTTTTTTCATAAAACCCTACCTCGCTTCATTCTATAAAGATTGGTACTATTATACAGTATTTATCTGTCAAAATACAATATTATAATGTACTTTTAGAAACTTTTTATTGGATTATAAAACATTTTGAATATGCTTGATAAATATGCTGCAAATAGCAGGATACTCTCCCAATCCCTTTAAAATAGGCTTTACACAGTATCCCTTATGCTCTATACAGCTTTTCCATGTATTTTTATGCTCTCCAAAAATATCTCGATGGGCATGAGCACCAATTACAATCATAAAAGGAGCAATATAAACGGTATTAGGAGCTATTCTTTCCAGCTTTTTCAAAATCCTATCCATACTATCATAATCCTCTATGATTCCTACTAATACAAAAGGATAGCCCCGTGTGGCAAAACAATGCTCTAACATGGTATAAGGTGAATTTATATTTTGTTGAGAGCCATGACCTACTAATACAAGAGCATCTTGTCTTGTGACAAAATCATTTTGTGCCATAATACCTTCTACAACATTTTGATAGTCATATGTGTCATAAAGCAATGGATTGGCATATCGTACATTGATTTTTTGTTCATAAGGCTGTATTTGTGTCAGCATTTTTTGATATTCTTTGCCATGCATAATATATGTAGGCTGACAAACTACGGTAGTATACCCTTGTGATATGATTTTTTCCAATGCTTGCGGTATGGTATCAATTTGAATGGATTTTTTTTTGAGCTGATTTAAAATCATATGACTTGTAAATGCTCTAAAAACAGTACTGTTGTTAAAATAGCTCTGAATTTGTTTTTCAATGATACCAATATTTTTTTCAATGGCATTTTGATAGCTGGTACCAAAGCTAATCATCAGTATTGCAGTTTTTTGTATTTTATCCATAATATAAAAATCCCCTTTTCTTTTTTATATAGAATAAAAATCTATTTTATTTTTCATATTTTGCTTACTTCCTATATTGTAATAAACGAAAATAGAAAATCATTTTGATATCTTCATAATAGCAGTATAACATTTTTAATGGTAGAAAGCAGTGTTTTTTATAAAATGCAGCATTTTATTTTAAAAGTTTCCAATAATAATATTATGTAAATAAAATTAAAATATAAAAGGTGTGATTCACACCTTTTATATTTTCCAATAAAATTCTGCCTTGTCAGAAAAGACAAATATTTTTTCCAGGAGCTGTTTTGTCATTTTCTTTTTTTGATTGTCATTCATATCAGAAAAATGATATTTGGTAGTAGCCTCATTTGTATGTTTTTGAATCAAATTTTTTTTCTGCTCTAATGCTTCAATTTCATCATAAATATATTTTTTTGAAACAGCATTTCCTTCTGCTAAAGCCTCAATAAGATGATGAATTTTTTTTTCAATTTTTATGATTTCTGTATTATTTTTTATAAAGTCATTTTCTATGGATGAAAATAATTTTTCTGTTTCTTCCTCAAATGCCTTTTCAATGGCATCTAAACAAACATAATCTGTTTTATGTTGAATATAGTAATTTGTACGGCCGCTGCAAACAAAATATCGTTTTCCCTTAGAACATACTACCTTTAAACTATATCCACAAATACCGCATTTTAAAAATCCGGATAAAAAGGTATATTTTCCCTTGCCTGTATTTTTAATTTGATTATTTTTTTCCAATTTATGTTGACATTGTAAAAATAATTTAGAAGATAGAATCCCTTTATGAGAAGATAATAAAAAATATTTTTCATTTTCAGTATATTTCCCGATTATCATGCCTCCCTGCACTCCCGTAAATGCTTCCTTTGGCTGTGACATAATATAGTGCTTGCCGCAGTAATATTCATATATGGCATTGTCGCATTTGACATAAACAGGATTATGCAAAATCCGTGAAATTGATACAGTATCCCATTTTCTTTGATTGGAAATTTTATTGATTTCTTTTGCTACACTGCCTAAGCTGGCATCCTTTTGTGCATAAATCTGAAATATTTTTTCTATCAAAAAAATATATTGATTTGGCACCAAGCAAGATACTTTTTTGTTTGACATCATTTTCTTTTCAATGGAAAAACCAAAAGGTGCAGGTCCTCCTGCCCAAGCACCGTTTTTTGCCCTCATATAATAATTATCTTTGACCCGTTCTGCAATGGTTTCTCTTTCCAGCTGTGCAAATATCATAATGATGTGCAGCATAGCCCGCCCCATAGGAGAAGCAGTATCAAATTTTTCATTGACAGAAATAAAATCTACATGGTATTGACTGAGTATATCCCATATTTTGCTAAAATCTGTAATGGAACGGCTAAAACGGTCCAAACGATATACCACAATTTTATCTATCTTTTTTTGTTCAACATCCTCCATCATTTTTAAAAATCCGGGACGATTGATTGTTTTTGCAGAAAAACCTTTATCTTGATAAATCTTATATTCTCCCTGTGTTTCTCTAAGACATTTTTCAATTTGACTTTCTATGGATATGCTGTCCTTTTTGTTTACAGATTGGCGAACATAGATGGCTGTCATACTGGCATTCCTCCTGTATGGATTGTATTTGACGCAATATATATTGTAGCTGGTACTGTGTATTTTCATTTGGATGAATATGAATCATTTTTTCCAATGCTGCTCCCTCCCAAAACATTGTAATATGTAGGTTTTACATTCTATCATGTCTATCCACATCCCATTGGATGGTATAGTATCCTGTTTCCTGTGCTGCTTCAATGGTTTTATTGTCATATTCTCCAAA